>DBNW01000041.1:40049-90734 GCA_002299425.1 Methylococcaceae bacterium UBA662
TCGTGCGCCTCGTCGATGATGAGGGTGTCGTATTGGTGCAAATAACGGTCGTTTTGCGATTCCGCCAGCAAAATGCCGTCGGTCATCAGTTTCACCAGCGAACCCGGATGGGTCTTGTCGTTAAAGCGCACCTTGTAACCGACCGATTGACCGACGCTTTCACCCAACTCCTCGGCAATGCGGTCGGCGACGGTGCGCGCCGCGATGCGCCGGGGTTGGGTGTGGCCGATAAACCCGGCGGCACCGCGCCCTAACTTTAAGCAAATTTTCGGCAACTGCGTGGTCTTGCCGGAACCGGTCTCGCCACACAGGATGACGACCGGGTGGTTTTTAATCAACTCGGCGATTTCATCTTTTTTGTAGCTGACCGGCAAGTCCGGGAACGACAGCGGCGGAATGCTGTCCAGGCGCTGGTTCCTTGCCGCAACAGAGCGGCCGATACGTCCCGCTAAGGCCGCCAATTGTGCGGTCGGGTCTTGGCCTTTTTTGCAGTCTTGGCGGAGGCGGTCGAGTTGGCGTTTGAAACCGTGCCTATCGGCATTCAGGCACAAAGGCAGTTGGTGGCTGAGTTGTTTGAGGAGTTCGGATGTGGACATTAAAACTGCACGGTAAAAAGAAGATCATTATAATCGTAGCGACCCGAACACAAGGGTTCGGCAAGTGCCTGGGGTCCACATGGGCTCAACCCAGAACAATAATTACAACAAGGAGCTTCACATGATGTACACCCCCGCATTAATCCCCGCCCTGATTACTGCCGCCAACGACACCATCGCCGCCAACGCCAAGGAAGTAGAGGAATTAGACCAGACCCTTGGCGACGGCGACCATGTCGTCAACCTGCAACGCGGACTGGCGGCCTTGCTAGCACAACGCGAAACCTTGGCGACGCTAACCTGGCCGCAGGCGTGGCAAAGAATGGGCATGACGCTGATGTCTAACATCGGCGGTGCCTACGGCCCGTTACTAGGTACTTTATTGCTGGAACTGGGCAAGACCCAGCCAGAACCGCCGCTCAACCAAGCCAGTTTTGCGGCGAGTTTTGCTAGTGCGGTCGATGCCGTGAAACGACGCGGCAAGTCTGAGGCGGGTGAAAAAACCCTGCTCGATGTGCTCTGCCCGACCGCCGCTACCTTGCAGGCGGCTGCGGCGGACGGGATGCCGCTGCCGGAGCTGTTAACAAAAATCTCTGCCGCCGCAGTCGCCGGCATGATGGCCACCGGCCCTATGCAGGCCAGCAAAGGCCGGGCGGCATTTTTGGCAGAACGCAGCCTAGGCCATATCGATGCGGGGGCCAGGAGCATGCAATTGATGGTGTGCGCCGTGGCGAGTGTGTTGTTAAAGCACCATCACGGCCTGATTTAGCAGCCCCAACGCAACGCGGCGGTATGCACCGGTGCGTCCCAAAGCCGTAACAGTTCGGCATCGAGCACGGTTAGCGTGAGCGAGCAACCGGCCATATCCAGGGACGTGGTGTAATTGCCGACCAAAGAACGGACAACGGACACGCCGCGCTGTTGCCAGTGTTGCGCGGCCAGTTGATACACCAAATACAATTCCATGAGCGGCGTGGCACCAAAACCGTTGACATGCAGCAACACCGACTGGCCTTTTTTGGGATTTAATGCCTCGTCGATGGCCTTGACCAGGTGCGCGACAATGTCATGGGCACTGGCCAACGGCAGGGTTTGCCGGCCACGCTCGCCGTGGATGCCCACACCCATCTCCATTTCGTTGTCGGCCAACTCGAACGTGGGCTTGCCTAACGCGGGCACGGTGCCACAGCTTAGGGCGACACCCATCGAGGCAGTGGCCTGATTGGCTTTGTCGCCTAAGGCCTTGCAAGTTGCCAAATCCGCCCCCTGCTCGGCCGCCGCACCGACCATTTTCTCGACCACCAACGTCCCCGCCACCCCGCGCCGTCCGGCCACATGGTCTTTGGGCAAAGAGACATCGTCGTTGACCAAGACACGGGCGTTAGGGCAATCCAGCAGTTCGGCGGCGATCTCGAAATTCATTACGTCGCCGGCATAGTTTTTGACGATGAACAGCACGCCGCCGCCGGTATGCACCGCTTGGGCCGCCGCCAGCATTTGGTCTGGCACAGGCGAGGTGAAGACATAACCGGGGCAGGCGGCATCGAGCATCCCGGCACCGACAAAGCCGATATGCAGGGGCTCGTGGCCGGAGCCGCCCCCGGAAATCACCGCCACTTTACCCGTGCGCGAAGGTGTGGCTCGACTGATAAAATGCGGTAAGTCGTTGAATTTGACAATATCGGCATGGGCACGGGCAAAGCCATAAAGGCTTTCGTCCAGCACGCTTTCGACGCGGTTAAGGAATTTTTTCATGGTCGCTCCTCGTATTCGATGCGGTTGCCTTGTAGGGCTTCGGTAATGGCGCGGATGTCAGGCAATACCCAGGTCGGTTGGTATTCTGATGCGGGCAAATCGGCGGCGCTGGAAATGCCGGTCAATACCAGAATGCTGCGGATACCGGCCCGCACCGCGCCCAAGATGTCGGTTTCTAGGCGGTCGCCTATGGCCAGTGTCTGATCCGCCTGAGTCCCTAGCAACGCCATCGCCTGCTGGTACATGATGGGTTCGGGTTTGCCGACTATCGTCGGGGCAACGCCGGTAGCCACCTGCAAAGCGGCCAGGATGGCGCCGTTGCCCAGCGTGACGCCGCGTTCGGTGGGCAAGGTGGTGTCGCCATTGGTGCCGATGAACCTCGCCCCGGCCCGGATGTGCAGGCTGGCGGTGGCCAATTTGGCCCAGGTTACGGTTTGGTCTTTGCCGCAAACCACAATATCCGACGTTGGGCTGTCTAATCCCGCGAGCGTGAATCCTTGCGCCAATAACGGCACGGTGGCGCCGTCTTCGCCGACCACAAAAACGCAGGTTTTGGCCGGATTGACCTGTTGGCTTAGGTACAACGCGGTAGCCAGACCCGAGGTTAAAATGTGCTCTGGCTGGACGGCAACGCCCATCCGGCCCAGTTTATCGACATATTGGTCCGGGGTTAGGCTGGCGTTATTGGTGGCCAAAATAAATTTTATTTCCCGCTCGCGCAGGGTTTGAAAAAACGCCACCAAGCCGGGCATGGCCTCGCTGCCGTGCCACAAGACCCCGTCCATATCGATGATGAACGCCCGAATGCCGGATAATTTAGGCTTCATTGATGCCTCCTGTGGTTTAGGCTTGGGTGAGGGGGCTTAATGGGTCAGGATAAGGCGGGCAGGCCGCAGTTAACGCCCTGGTTCTGCGCCCGGTGGCGCAGTAAGTGGTCTATCAGCACTAAGGCCATCATGGCTTCGGCGATGGGGGTAGCGCGAATGCCCACGCAAGGGTCGTGGCGGCCTTCGGTGATGACGGTGGCGGCTTCGCCCCGGCTGTTAAGGGTGCGGCCGGGCAGGCGCAGGCTGGACGTAGGTTTCAGAGCGATGCTAGCGGTGATGGCCTGGCCGGTGGAAATGCCGCCTAAAATTCCGCCAGCGTGGTTGCTTAAAAAGCCTTCCGGAGTGATTTCATCACGGAACTGAGTGCCTTTGCAGGTAACGCAGGCGAAGCCGCCGCCGATTTCTACGCCTTTGACGGCGTTGATGCTCATCAAGGCGTAGGCGAGTTCGGCATCGAGGCGGTCGAAAACGGGCTCACCTAAACCGGGCGGTACGTTGCTAGCGACTACGTTGATTCTGGCACCTATGGATTCGCCCTCTTTACGCAAGGCATCCATGTAGGCTTCTAGTTCCGGCACTTTGTCGGCGTCAGGGCAGAAGAACGGGTTGCTATCGATGACACTCCAATCCAGTTTTTCCGCGCAAATAGGCCCTAGTTGCGCCAAATAGCCGCGTACAGTGATGCCCGCTTGTTCGAGCAGGTATTTTTTGGCGACCGCACCGGCGGCTACGCGCATGGCGGTTTCCCGTGCCGAAGACCGGCCGCCACCCCGGTAGTCTCTAAAGCCGTATTTGTGCTGGTAGCTGTAATCGGCATGACCGGGACGGAAAGTGTCGGCGATTTTGCTGTAATCTTTGGAGCGTTGGTCGGTGTTTTCGATTAGCAGGCCAATGGGGGTGCCGGTGGTGCGGCCTTCAAACACGCCGGAGAGTATTTTTACTGCATCGGCCTCGCGCCGTTGCGTGGTGTGACGGGAGGTGCCGGGTTTGCGCCGGTCTAACTCGTGCTGGATGTCGGATTCAGCCAAAACCAGGCCGGGCGGGCAGCCGTCGATGATGCAACCTAAGGCCGGGCCGTGGCTTTCCCCGAAGGTGGTGACGGTGAACAGTTTGCCGAGGGTGTTTCCAGACATAATCAATCCAGGGTGGACAAAAAAGTTTCGTGATAGCGGCTGACTTGTGCGGCAGTGAGCAAGAACACGCCGTCGCCACCGTGGGCAAAATCCAGCCAGCAAAAAGGTACATCAGGGAGCAGGTCTTGCAGGGTTTGCGCGCTGCTGCCAACCTCCACCACTAAAATACCGTGTTCGGTAAGAAAATCATCGGCATCCGCTAGGATACGCAGCACTAACTCTAAGCCAGATTCCCCCGCTTTTAAGCCTAGGGCGGGTTCGGCGTGGAATTCGGCGGGCAGGTTTCGCCATTCATCCAAACTGACATAGGGGGGGTTGCTGACGATGATGTCGTAGCGGTGCGGGGGAATGTCGCAAAATAAGTCCGATTGGTACAGGCCGACACTGTTTTCCAGTTGGTGCTTGGCCAGATTGATTTCCGCCACCGCTAGGGCGTCCTCGGAAATGTCCGCAGCATCGACCTCGGCCGCAGGGAAGGCTAAGGCGCAGGCGATGGCAATGCAACCGCTGCCGGTACATAAATCCAAAATGGACGCTACACCGGCTGTGTAAATCCAAGGCGAAAAGCGTTGGGCGATGAGTTCGGCAATAGGCGAGCGCGGTACCAGCACCCGTTCGTCGACATAAAAGAGCAAGCCGGCAAACAGGGTTTCACGGGTCAAGTAGGCGGCGGGTATGCGTTGGTTGATGCGGCGTTCAATCAAACCCAGAATGGCGTGGCGCTCTTGCAGGGTCAACACAGCACTCAGGTAGGTATCCGTTAGATCGTAGGGCAGATGAAGGGTGTGCAAAACCAGGGCGGCGGCTTCGTCTAAAGCGGTGAGGCTGCCGTGGCCGAAATGCAGTTGCGCCGCATTAAAGCGGCTGGTCGCCCAGCGGATGTAGTCGCGGGCGGTAGTCAGCGTTGCGCTGATTTCGGTGTTTGAGGTCTGCATGTGCGGCCGCTCCAGAAAAATGAGTGTTTGGGGTTAGTACTGGTTGGCTTGTACCCGTGCCTGTTGGGCACCTTGAGGGTTGTTTTGTATGTCCCGCGCCTTGGCGATCAGCAGCCAACTGTGTTTTTTTAAGGTTTTGTCGGTGGATGCCAGCAAGGCGGATTTTTTGGCCAGATCTTCCGCTAAACGGGGCTTGTTTTGCTCTAGCCGCAACAAAGCCAGCTTGTAATACAAGGTAGCGTTGCGCGGCTCAATGCGAATGGCGCGTTCGATACTGGCGGTGGCCGATTCGATATTGCCGGCATTGGTGCTTTTGTTGGCCGCTAGCACCAAGGTAGTCACTACCGGTGAAAAGGGGGCAAAGCGTTGCAACGGTTCAAAAAAGGGGGGGGGAGCAGCAGGCGGCTCTGGGCTGAGGGCAACCTCAGGAGCGGAAACCGGCGGCGGCATGGCTTCTGGACTGGCAGTGGGTGCTTGGTTGGCTTGTTGTTGCCTGCGCTCAAATTCAGCCAGATCGTGTTCTTGTTCTGGTGTTAATAGGCTGTCTTCGGTCGGTTCAGGCTGTATCGGTTCGGGTTTGATTGCAATCGCCTCAATGGCGGGCGACCCCGGCAAGGGCCTAATTTCAACGGCTGCGCCGGTACGCTTAGGGGCTGCCGGCGGCACCGTGCCGGGTGCCGGGTAAATCGGTTCAGGAATCGTATTGGCCGCAGCGGCGTCGCCGTGAAACACCGGTGCCGGGGTTTGTGCACCATAAAATCCGGCACAGCCGGTAAGCATTGCCGCCAAGCAAGGCAACCATAAAATGCCTAGAGTAGGCACTTTGGTGCTTTTGTTTTTGTTAAAAACTGATGTTACGCAGAGCGTCATGGATTGCCGAATTATCGTAGACGGTGTGTCGCTAGGGCGACGGTTTTTAAAGCCGGTTGCCGCGTGTTCCCTGCGTTCCTGGCTTTTGCTGGAGGTTGGCAAAAGGGGCTTGTTGCCAACGTGCCGCTTCCCTGCCGCATCCCTTCGGGCTGTGCCCAGCAAAAGCTTCGGTACTCGACGCGGCAAACGGGGTTTTTCGCGTTCCTGCGTAACAGCGTTAAAAAGGGATGTCATCGTCAAAATCTTCGTAAGAAGGCGGTGCTGGCGGAGGGGTGCTGGGTTGGTTGCTAAATTGTGTAGGGGCGGTGCGGGGGGCGGCTGGCGCGCTGTGAAATTCCCCGGTGCCGCCACTGCGGCTGCCGAGCATGTGCAGTTCTTCGGCGATGATTTCCGTGCTGTAACGGTCTTGCCCGCTTTGGTCTTGCCATTTGCGGGTTTGCAGGCGGCCTTCGACGTAAACTTGGGAGCCTTTTTTCAAATACTCGCCAGCAATTTCTGCTAACCGGCTAAAAAACACTACCCGATGCCATTCGGTGGCATCCTTGCGTTCGCCGGTTTGTTTGTCTTTCCAGCGCCGGGTGGTGGCTACGCTAATGCTGGTGATGGCGCCGCCGCTGGGTATGTGGCGGACTTCGGGGTCTGCGCCTAGGTTGCCGATTAAAGTGACTTTGTTAAGCATAAGGTTTCCTGGTGTTAATTGGGCGAGGCAGTGATGGGCAATGCTATGAAAAAAGTGTATTGACAGTGTTTTGTCTGGCCGTGCATGGGCCGGGAGTCGGCTTCTATTTTGCGCCCGCTCGGACATCAAATTCGATTTTCCAGCGGCCTGCATCTTTTTGCGAGACCGCATGCAATTCCAGAGTGCCTACTTCTGTGACAGCGGCACACAAATGCACGGGGATAATTTCACCCGGCCTGCGGTTTTCTTCCGGCAAGGTGATTTCTATTTCGGCCAGCTCGGATAATTCCTCGTCGCTCCAGTAATCCAGTCGGGTGCCTACCCGGTCGTCGCGGCGGGTGTGGGAGGCGAAGAAGCGGAAGCGTACCGGCTCACCGATGACCAGACCAAATTCGTCGTCGGGCAGTTCTTCTCGTGTGCCTTCTTCCATACCAAACGGGGCGATGCACAAGGCTTCTAGTTCCGGCAGCATACCGGGTACCGCAGGCATCGCGCTTTCCACGCCGACGTAATAGGATGCGGCCGTCCCGCCCTTAATGCGCACGCCTTTGCCTTTGCGGACAACACCGTAATAGGCGGCACCTCTGGCGACGGCTAGGTCAAGATCAGCACCTGCAAGCAGACGCGCTTCGGGTGCTTGTTCAGCACTTAACCAAGCATTCAACACCTGCATGAGCCGGCTTGCTAGGGCCTCGGCTTTCAGTACGCCGCCGTTGAACAGCACGGCGGAAGGGTGCAGAAAGCTGGCGTGTGCGGGCAGGTTAACACCGACTAAGTCGGCGGCGGCGTTTTGCTGCTTGCTTAAAAAAGCCGCTAAGTGCCGAGTGACGGCGGCATCTTGGGCATACGGCAAACCGGCACTACGCAGGCCACTGCGCGGGCGGCTGATAGGGCGGTCGCTGGCGGCAACAAAGGGGAAAAAACCTTCGACCAAAACCCGATTCAATTCCTCACGGGTGAGTTCGCTGCGCAGGCTGCCGCCGACCAACGAGGAACCTCGGTTGGCGATAACCAGTGGCAAGGTGTCGAGTTCAGGCTGGCTGAACAACTTTTCTTTGGCTTCGCGGCAGCCGTGGGTTAAGGCCTGAACTTGCCAAGGTTGCAGGCGTTGACCTTGTTGTTCCAGTTTGGCTTTGACAGCGTAGGCTAAGGCTAAGTCCATGTTGTCGCCGCCTAGCAGGATATGGTCGCCGACGGCGACCCGGCTCAGTTCTAAGTTTCCGTTTTGTTGAGTGACGGCAATCAGCGATAAGTCGGTGGTGCCGCCGCCAATATCAATCACTAAAATGATGTCACCGCATCGGGTTTGGTTGCGCCAATCGCCACGGCTTTGTTCAATCCAACTGTAGACGGCGGCTTGCGGTTCTTCCAGCAAAATGGCCTGGTCTAAACCTGCTGCGCGGGCCACTGCCACGGTCAGTTCCCGGGCTGCCGGGTCGAATGAGGCGGGTACGGTGATGACTAAATCTTGCGCTGACAGCGGTGCGTTCGGGTGTAAGTAGTGCCAGGCATTCTGCAAGTGTTGCAAATAAGCGAGACTGGCCTGAAACGGTGAGATGCGCTGGACTTCATCGGGGGCGTCGGCGGGTAAAATCGCCGCTTTGCAATCAACATCGGCATGGCAAAGCCAGCTTTTGGCACTGGCCACTAGACGGATGGGGGTTTTGCTGCCTAGGTTGCGGGCAATTTCACCGACTAAAAATTCCGGTTTGGCCGTCCAAGGCAATGCCTTGTCGTCCTCGGCTAATTCGGCGGCATGCGCTTGGTACAGAAAAGAAGGCAGTTGAAAAAGGTTTTCCACCGTACCCGGTGAAGTCAATTGCGGGATGGCCATGACCTGCTGGGAAAAATTCAATTCCTCAGAATGACTGACATCGGCGTAAGCAAGCACGCAATGCGTGGTGCCTAAATCAATGCCGACGGAAAAACGGTGACCGCTGCCGTTCTCCCGCAGCTGATTTGGGCTTGGGCTTTCTGGCACTAGCGTGGCGGGGGAGAACGTGTCGGCAACAACCGGGGGCGGAATTGCCGGCTCGGCTTGCGCCGCTGCCGCAGGCTTAGGCGGTGTCGGTTTTTGCTGTGGCTGGGTATCGGCTACTTTGCTGTCCTGCTTTTTTTTGATGTGGTCAAACAAGCTCATAATTCAACCTCGGCGGCGGCAATGATGTGGGTGTTGTGGCCTTGGGTCAGTTTGGGCAGGTTGATGCCGGTGACTTGCCAGCCGGGATGCACTAAGGTGCCGGAAAACGGTGCTTGGCCGACGACGTGGCCGGTTAGCCGGACGCTGTGGGCGTCAAACCCTAATGGCAGGGTGATGCGGCTGCCTTCAGATTCCTGGCGAATGGGTTGTAGGGTAAAGTGGCCATTCAGCACTTTTTTGCAGCCTTCGTGGACAACCCGGGCGGCAACGCCAATGTCGGCATCGTTAAACGCGGTGATGTCTTCTTTGATGAAGTCGATGAATCGAGCTTCGCTTTGCAGCAAGTTCAGCAATTGCAAGGCAGCGTCTGGAGTGGGTTCTTTTAGAATCACAGGTTCCGGTGCCGGGGCGGGTACGATTTTCTCAATTTCGACGATTTTTTCCACGACCCGCACGATGGGTTCCGGGGCGGGTCTGGGGCTTTCTAAGGCAGGCGCAGGGCTTTTTTTGCCGCGCCGTGCCAGGCCAATCACCATAGCTAACAACAAGATAAGCAAAAGCAATAGCAGTGCTACGGCTAGGCCGGCAAGGGAAACATGCCACAGGTCCAGGGTGGTCGGTTGTAGACTGAGGTCTATTGCATAGTTCATGTTCATGGGATGCCGGTGTCAGGACTGAGGAAAAGGGTTAAGGCCTCACAGAGCGTTTCTCAAGTAAAGCAACGAAGGACGCCTTTGACGTGTGCCGATGAGCCGTTTAGCGACCTGATTTGCGGGCGGCTTCGGCTAGAATCAAGGTCTGCAAAGCTTGTCGCGTGGTTTGTGTGCGCATTTGCTTGAGGTGGCGGTCGGCGATGACTTCAGGCACTTTTGCCGCAAGGTAAACTGTGCGCATCTGCGCTAGCGCAGGCTCGCACTGATGCATGATTTGATCGGTGGCGTGGCGGCTGTCTTGCTTTTGATGCAACGGTTTTTGCAGTTCGTGGGCAACGCATTGTTTATAGTGGTATTGAGCGTCTTGAATTTTTTTTATGGTTTCTTCGGGCAGAGTGGTGTTGTGCCATTCGTTGCGTGCGTCGTTGGCCGATACTGCCGTTGCAAGCGACAAGATAATCAGTGTGAGAATAGGCTTGTTCATGGGTTGCCCTTCGTAAAGTGATGTCAGCGAGCGGGCAATTCTACGGCAAGCCGTCAAAAATGCGTACTGCTTCGTGCACGGTGGAATTTTGCACCCGGGAGCTTTTAAGGCCTGGCCCGGTCAACGGTAGGCATGCTGCGGTTTTGACAAGTGCTTACGAAGCACGCAGTGGATGCTAGAATAACCCCACTTGGTTTTTTTAAGAGCCCGCATTGGCTAAGCTGGGTACATTGTTGGCAATCTAAGACGAGGATAACATGCCGAACCTGAAGTTTTTATCGATACTGACCGGCGTGTTGTTGGTCGTTTTTTTTGTTGTGTATGCCGCCTTTTATTTTGTCTTTTTGGATTTGTTTGTTGATTTGTGGTGGTTCCAATCGCTGAAACTTGAGTTTTACTTTTGGTTAAAGCTGCTGTATCGGTTCTTTTTGTCGGGTGGCGTCACGTTGGTTTTTTTCGCCATGTTCTTCTTCCATTTTTGGATTGCTTCCAGTTACCTAGGCCTTGACCCGCCGGAGTCCATTCAAGACAACTACATCAGACGGCGGCAGTTCCGGCGTTTTGCTGATGTGTTCATGAGCGGGTCAATGCGGTTTTACATCCCGGTTTCGCTGGTCTTGGCGATTTTTGTCGCCATCCCTTTTTATGATCGGTGGGAAGCTTCGCTGCTGTTTTTCTTTGGCGGTGATTCCGGGGTCAAGGACATCCTGTACGGCAACGATGTCAGTTTTTATTTGTTTGCTTACCCTATTTACATGTTAGTGCAAAGGGAATTGTTGGCGGTGGCGGTGTTGGTGTTCTGCTTGGTGGGCCTTTTGTATTGGCTGCAAGACAAGTTTGTGCCAGGGCAAAAAAGAGGCTTCCCGTTAGGTGCGAAAATTCATTTGCTGATTTTGTTGGCTTTTGTGTTCGCCTTTGTCGTGTGGGGGTTTTTGCTTGAGCGTTTTTCTTTGTTGTACACCAATACCCACGAACCGGTGTTCTATGGTCCGGGTTTTATCGAAATTCGTTACTACTTGCCGCTTATCTGGCTGAGTATCGTTACTTTTCTTAGTACCGTGGTGACCGGGGGGCTGTTCATTTTTTATCAAAAACCCCGCATGAGAACCTCGTTTTTTGCATCCTTAGTGGTGTTTTTGTGCGTGTGGCAGTTGCCCCATCTGAAAATAGTTCCTAACCTGCTGCAAAAATATGTCGTTAACCCGAATCCAGTAAGGACTGAAGGTGCCTTCATAAAACACAACATCGATGCAACCTTGGCCGGCTACCGGTTGGACCAAGTAAAGACCAAAGAAATACGGATTGATCTTAATGCCGCCGAAGACATTGCTACGTGGGGAACCCAGGAGCGCTTTGAAAACGTCCCGGTTTGGGACCGCGAATTTATTATCGACACGTACCGACAACTGCAAGAAATTCGGCCGTTTTACCATTTCAAGAATGTCGATGAGGACCGCTATCCGATTAGCGGCCATACCCGTCAAGTCAACATTTCTGCCCGCGAGGTAGATATTTCTAAGTTGCCGCCTGAGGCCCAAAACTGGGAAAACATGCACCTGCGCTATACCCACGGCTTTGGCGCGGTGGTGACCCCGGCTGCACAAGACGCAGACCAGCCCTTGATCTGGTATCTGCGCGATCTGAATTTGCAATCGCCGGTAGGCTTAGCAGTCCAGCGCCCGGACATTTATTATGGCCAGGTTTTTAACTCTGGAAAATCTGATTATGTGATTGTACCCAATGAGTTAGAAGTGATGGGTGTGTTTGGCACCGACGTCGATTTGCTCGGTGGCTACCGTGGCGTAGGCGGTATCCCTATTGCCTCGTATTTTCGCAAGGCTCTGCTGGCCATTTATTTTCAAGAAGAAAAGATTTTCTTTTCCGCCAACTTGTTAGCAGAAAGTCGGGTAAAGATGCGGCGTAATATCAATGAGCGCATCAACTATATCGCTCCTTTCTTACGCCTGGACAAGGATCCGTATCTGGTTATGGGTAAAGACCGGTTTTATTGGGTGGTCGATGCGTACACCCTATCCCAGTATTACCCGGTTTCAACGCCTAGCCGAGATGTGTTTTTTCAGGGCAGCGAAGACTTCAATTACATCCGCAATTCGGTGAAAATTACGGTGGATGCGGTGGACGGCGATGTCAGCTTTTATATCGCTGACACTACCGATGCCATCGTGAAAGCCTACGACCGGGCCTACCCCGGCCTGTTTAAGCCCTTGCAGGCCATGCCCGAGGAGTTGCATCGGCATTTGCGTTATCCCCGCGACTTGTTTTATGTGCAAATGCAGATTTATGCCAAGTACCATCAAAAGCAACCGGAGTTGTTCTACGAACAAGCCGAAACCTGGGCTTCGGCGATTGTCCGCGAACAGCCGGTTTTTCCGTACTATCAAACGATGGGTTTCGGCAACTGCGGCGACCGGGAGGAGTTTGTGATGATCAACCCAATGACCCCGGTTAACCGCGGCAACTTGAGCATGATTGGCATTGCCAGTATTTTAGATAAGGCAGGGTGCGGTCAGGACTACACGCCGGGCATCACGGTGTATAGATTCGCCAAGGATGTGCAGGTAAACGGGCCGGCCCAAATCGAAGCGTTAACCCAACAGGTACCAGAAATTTCTGCCCAGTTCACCCTGTGGGGGCAGTCCGGTTCTCGGGTTAGCTTAGGTCGGATGGTGTTGTTGCCGATGGGCAATACGGTGCTGTATGTGCAGCCGGTTTACATTCTCTCTAGCAAAAACCAAATTCCGGAGTTGGTGCGGGTGATTGTCACCGTCGGCAACGAGACGGTCATGGATACCACTTTGGCCTCGGCATTTAACCGCTTGAAACAGCGGTTTATCAAAGATTTTGCCGATGAAACCAAAATAACTCCACCCATCATCGGTTTGCCATCGGTGTTGCCGGTTAAATAGGTACGGCAGGGAGTTTATTGGCGTTTAGGGAAAGCCTACCAGCAACCGGTACAGGCCTGCTGGTAGGTCGAGACGTCAAGCGTTACAGCAGCTCTTTTAACCCCAAGAAACCTTTGTAAGCTTCTTGCAGTTCTTGCTCTGCCTGTTGCGGGGAGTTTTCTTTTAAGTATTTGCGAGCCGATTTTAGCTTGTTGTTAGCGCGCGAGCGGGCCATGTCGACTTTGTCGTTGGCGTTAATTTCTTTGCTGGCGTCTAGGGCATCTTTGACCAAAACGGCGACGGCATCGGGAGTTTGGCCGGAATTTAACGCATCAAGCGCGACCTTGGTTTTGCCGGCTACTAAGTCAATGGCTTCGGCGGGGGCGTAAGCAATCCGGCCGCTGTCCATTTCCGCTAAGGTCACCGAGGAAAAAGTGCCAGCGGTAGAAGCAATGAGCAGTGAGAGTAAAATTTTTTTAAAAGTTTTCATTTAACGGTTCCTCTTAAGGTTGTTATTTAGGAATGTTATTTAGCATGTTATGACATTCCGGCGGTTTTTCCTTGCCGTTTGCCGGGGGCGATTCTAGCATAATTAAAAGGCTTTTTATCCAACCCAATCGGCCAGGTTTGGCGGGGGCTGAGCCGATTTCTGCCAACAAAAATCGATTGCACAAAACTATGAAAAAAATTCCCGTCGGCATTAGCAGTTGTCTGGTAGGCGAAACTGTTCGTTTTGATGGCGGCCATAAACGGGATGCCTACCTAGTCGGCACCTTGTCCGAGTTTTTTCAGTTTCACCCGTTTTGTCCGGAAGTGGCTATTGGTATGGGCATTCCCAGACCTGCCATCCGCTTGGTGAAAACCGGGCAAGGTTTTCGCAGTGTCGGGGTACAAGACCCCGACAAAGATTTCACGGAACCCTTGCAGGCCTATGCGGAGCAGCAAAAACCCCGCCATGCCGAGTTGTGCGGTTATATTTTAAAAAAAGGTTCACCCAGTTGTGGCATGGAGCGGGTTAAAGTTCATACCGGAGGGCGGCCGAGCCGGGACGGGGTCGGCGTTTATGCCCAGGCCTTGATGCGCCATAACCCTTTGTTGCCGGTAGAGGAGGAGGGTCGCTTAGGAGACCCGGGTCTAAGAGAGAACTTTATCCAGCGGGTTTATGTGTATTATCGGTGGCGGGAGCTGTTGGCCGCAGGCTTGACCCCGCACGCACTGATGACGTTTCATGCCCGGTATAAGCTGACCTTGATGGCTCATGCCGATTACCGCGATGTGGGGCAATGGGTCGCAGGTGTTACAAAAAACAATTTACCATCGGTGGCGGACAAGTACATTGAACGACTCATGGCATTGTTAAAAACCGTACCCAGCAGAAAAAACCATGTCAACGTCTTGCAACATATTCAAGGCTATCTGAAAAAAGAATTGGCCGCTGACGATAAGGCCGAGCTGTGCGAGGTGATTGAGCGTTACCGGCGCGGAGAAGTGCCGTTGATTGTTCCCATTACCTTGCTAAAGCACCATTTTCGCAAATGCCCTGATGCTTATATCGACAATTCTTATTATCTGTCGCCTTATCCGCAAGAGCTTAAATTGACCAATTTTCTGTGACAATGGCAAAAATTTTAATCATGGGTTGTGGCTCGGTGGGCGGCTTGCTGGCGCAAAAATTAGCCGATAAGGGTCATTCCGTTATCGCAGTCCGACGCACGCCGCCAGCGCAAAAGCCCGCACGCTGGGTCTACCACTGCGCCGATATTACCGATGCCCAGCAGTTACAGCCGTTGCCGACGCAGGTGGACGCAGTGTTTTTTATGGTTTCAGCCGATGGCCGCAACGAAGCCGCTTACGCACACGTCTACCGGCAAGGCTTAGGCAATGTTTTGCGGCAGTTTGGCAGAACCCCTTGTTTTTTTATTTCCTCCACCAGTGTGTACGGCCAGGATACCGGCGCATGGGTGGACGAAGACAGCCCAACCGAACCCTTGGCCATCACGAGCCAACTCATTGTCCACGCTGAGCGGCAGGTATGGGCGGCGAACAGTGACAATGTGGTGGTGCGGTTTTCGGGTATTTACGGACCAGGCCGGGAGTACCTGCTGAACAGCACGCGGCAATCGCCCACCATCCAACAAGTGCCGCCTTATTTCACCAACCGCATCCATCAACAGGATTGCGTGGGCGTATTGGACTTTCTTTTGCAAAAAAAATTGGCCGCCCAATTTTTGAGCACTTGTTATTTGGCCAGCGACGATTGTCCGGCGCCACAATGGGAGGTGGTGTCTTGGTTGGCCCAGCAAATGGGCTGCCCTGGCCCGCTGGCAAGTGTGTCAAGCGACCGTGTGGGGCAAAATAAACGCTGCTCTAACCGGCGTCTGAAAGAGCTTGGTTATCGTTTTGTTTTTCCGGATTACCAGTCCGGTTACCGGGAATTATTGAGGCATGGCAAAAAAAACTAAAGCCGTCTTTGTGTGTGGAGACTGCGGCGCGGAGCATCCGCGCTGGGCGGGCCAATGCGGCGGTTGCGGGGCTTGGAACACCCTAAAAGAAGTGCGCTTAGGCACCCTCGGCGTGGGTTCGGATTATTCGGTAGGCTATGCCGGCAGCCGTCCGCAGGTCCAGTGGCTGTCCGAAGTCAGTTTGTCGCAAGCGGCCAGAATCTCAACCGGCGTGTCCGAGTTTGACCGGGTGCTAGGCGGCGGCGTGGTCAAGGGCGGCGTGATCCTTTTGGGTGGCGCGCCAGGGGCGGGGAAAAGCACGCTGTTGTTACAGGCTGTGGCGGCCATTGCTAGTCAAGATATTGCCGTGCTGTATGTGTCGGGTGAAGAATCCTTGCCACAAATTGCCGAGCGCGCCCACCGACTGAAATTGCCCACCGCTAACATCATGATGTTAGCGGAAACGTCTGTGCAACGGATTTGTGGGGTTTTGGATGAGCTGAACCCACAGGTGCTGGTCATTGACTCCATACAAGTGATGCACAACGACGATGTTGAGTCTGCTCCTGGGACGGTCTCGCAAGTCAGGGAGTCGGCCAGTTACTTGACCCAATACGCCAAGCGACAGCAGGTTTCCGTGTTGATGGTGGGACACGTCACCAAAGACCAGTCCCTGGCGGGACCTATGACGCTAAGCCATATTGTCGATACCCAGGTGATGCTGACGGCCACGGACGACGCCCGGTTTCGAGTGCTGCGGGCGGACAAGAACCGGTTCGGCAGCGTCGGCGAGCTGGGTTTTTTTGTCATGGACCGCTTAGGGCTTAAAGAAGTCAAAAACCCGTCGGCCCTGTTTTTGAACCGGGCGGAAAAACCCGCTTCGGGCAGTGTCGTGACCGTACTGTGGGAGGGTACTCGGCCGCTGCTGGTGGAAATTCAGGCCCTGGTGACGAATTGTCAATACGGCAATCCTAGGCGGCTTGCCGTAGGCTTCGAGCAAAACCGGCTAGCGATGTTGTTGGCCATATTGTCTCGGCACGGCGGCATTGTCACGGCTCAAGATGAAATTTATGCCAATGTGGTCGGCGGCATTAAAGTTTCCGAAACCGGTTCCGATTTGGCAATTTTGGTCGGCATTGTGTCCAGCCTTAAAAACCAGGCCATCCCGTTGGATATGTTGTTTTTTGGCGAATTGGGCCTAGGCGGTGAAATCAGGCCGGTCGCTAACGGCCTTGCTCGTTTGAACGATGCCGCCAAGCATGGGTTTAAAAGAGCGGTCGTGCCAAAAGCCAATCAGCCTAAGGGGCGCATCGACGGACTGACTATTTTTCCGGTTGCTACGTTGCCGGAAGCGCTGGAGGTGGTGGCGGGATTTTAAACAGGGGCGGTTTTTCCGGCTTTTGCTTTTAAAAAAAGCGGGTCAATCAATGAAAAACTGCAAAGAAATGTTGTTGATTGAAAGGATGTCGTTTTTTTGCAATCTAAGGTAGCTTTCGTTAATGGGTTTTTTATTGACGGTTATCGTGCCGTTGTTCTTTAACGCAGACATAAAGTAACCGTCCCGGCGTCGTGATATAACCACGATGCCGCTGTTTTCGTTGCCTAGGCGGGTCATGGCTTTTTTTAACGCCACGACTTTGCCAATGTTGGGACCGTCTAAAACTTGCAAACTGGCGTTGGGCAGGTGGAGAGCGTCGTGGCTTTCCTGGTGCTCGAAAAGAGGCGTATTCCCTGCCAGAAGCAGGGCTTTTTCCGGTTCGGTGACTGGGCTTTGTTCTGGGGTGCTTTGGTAAACCAGGCTGTGCTTGCCTAAGGTAAGGGTGTCATCGTTTTCAAGCGACCAGTGTTGGGTGATTTGGCCGTTGACGATCAGTGGAAACTCGTCGTTCAGTTGCTTGGCCGTGGCCGCACCGTCCCGGATGATAATGGCTGCGTGAGCGGGGGCCACCGCTAGGCTGTCAATTTGAATGTCATTGGTGTCGTCCCGACCGATATGGACGATTTTGTTGTCGAACAAGTACGAATCGACTTCTTTTGATTTAAAGTGTACGGTAAGCTTTGCCATTGGGGCCGGATACCAACAAAACCAATCGGAGAATAGTGGCGGATGCGGGCAGCAGTATAGCCCATATTCAATCCGATTAAGGCATTAATTGCCGACCAAAACACACCTTGGTATTTTTGCAGCACGGCTAATCCATCCCTTACACGGTCGGCTCGGTGCCGCTTCCAAAAAATGAAAAATAACGCTATAATTCACCGGTTTTATTGGCGTACTGCCAGCTTTGCTTCACTCCCGCCGCTTTGGGAGGAGGCTTTCATCATAAAGGAGAACTGAATGCGGCATTATGAAATTGTGTTTTTGGTCCATCCGGACCAAAGCAGCCAGGTTCAAGCGATGGTTGACCGTTACCGTGCCCTCGTCGAAGGGGCCTCCGGGGTGGTTCATCGCTTGGAGGACTGGGGGCGCAGGCAATTGGCCTACCCTATCAAAAAAATCCATAAGGCACATTATGTGCTAATGAATATCGAATGCGACCAAGCGACATTAACCGAACTAGAAAGCGCATTTCGTTTCAATGATGCCATTTTGCGTAGCATGACCTTGCTGCAAAAATGCGCCCATACCGAGCCTTCGGCCATAGCCGTTGAAGCGGCTGAGGAACACAGGGCCAAGGACAGTCCGGTTAGGAGCGGGCGAGTTCATGTGGAAAAAGAAACGGTAGAATCCGTAGCCACTTTAGAGGGACAGCCATGAGCGAGCACGCTAGAGGAAAAACTGCGCCACGCAACATTAAACGCAAAAAAATTAGCCGGACAGGCAAAGATGATGGGTGTCAAATTGACTACAAAGATTTGAAATTGCTGGCAGACTACGTTACTGAGACGGGCAAAATCGTGCCCAGCCGGATTACCGGGGTCAGCGCGAAACAACAAAGGCAGTTATGTGCGGCGATCAAACACGCTCGGCATATTGCGTTGTTGCCGTTTTGTGATGCACATCAATAAACTGGCGCATGGGTTGGGGTTGTAATGAACGGGTTAGCAGCATTTATCATGCGTGGCAGGGTGCCGGCAATGTCAGTTGCTGCGGTCTTGGCTTTGGTCTCTTTGTTTCTTCCTCCGGTCAGTATTGTCAGCACGGCCACGGTGGCCTTGGTGACTTTAAGGCTGGGTGCCTACGAAGGATTGTGGGTGCTGGTTTGTTCTGGCCTGGTAGCGGGACTGTTGGGCTGGTTTTTATCGGGCAGCCCGCAGTTTGCGTTGTTGTATGCGCTGATGTTTTGGTTGCCGGTCTGGCTGATTAGTGTTGTTTTAAGAGAGGGTCGGCATCTTGCTTTGGCCATTGAGACGACCGCTTTGGTCGGGGCAGTCGGGGTGCTGGGCTACTATCTTTACAATCCCGAAGCAGCCTCCGTGTGGCAAGGCCTGCTGATGCCGATGCTACCCGAGGAAATCAGGGTTGATGCCGAACCAAAGATCGTCGTGATTGCCCGTTACATGACCGGCGTCGCGACGGCAGGAACCGTAACCAGCTTAGTTTTCGGGTTGTTTCTCGGACGCTGGTGGCAGGCAAATCTGTACAATCCAGGCGGTTTTAAGCAAGAATTCTTGGCGTTAACCTGCCACCCACCGGTCACGCTAGTGAGTATCGGGGTGTTGTTGGTGGCGATAATAAGCCGTGGCTTGGTTTCAGAAATCGCTTGGAATGCAGTGATCGTCTTATTCGTGCTCTATGCCTTGGTGGGTTCTGCGGTGATGCATACCGTGTTCGCATCCATGAAGCTGGCTAAATATGCCGTGCCCATGTTTTATATCACCTTGTTTCTGATCCCCCATGCGATTTTGCCGGTGGCTTTGATAGGCTTGTCCGACAGTTGGTTAAATTTACGAAAAAAACATTCAAAATCGAACACGCATTAAGCGTAACAACGGCAGGTATTTGCAATGGAAGTAATTCTTCTTGAAAAAATGGTTAATTTAGGCGCATTAGGCGACAAAATTAAAGTTAAAAGTGGCTATGCCAGAAATTATCTGATCCCACAAGGAAAGGCCACGGTTGCCACCAGCCAAAAAATGGCTGAATTTGAGGCCCGCCGAGCAGAATTGGAAGAGCGGGCTAATGAACAGTTGCAGGCGGCTCGTGCGCGTGGCGAGGCACTGTCGAAACTGATGGTTTCCATTCCCCATAAAGCCGGTGAAGAAGGTCGGCTGTTTGGTTCGGTGGGTGTGCACAATATCGCCGAAGCCATTTGTGCCGCAGGTATCGCGGTGGACAAACACGAAATCCGCCTGCCCTCCGGAGCTATCCGCCAACTTGGCGATTTTGACATTCAGATAGCCCTGCATACGGATGTGGTCATTACCTTGTCGATAAAAATCGTTGCTGAAAGTTAATGGCCTGTTTGGGCAAAATCTATGCGCGTTTTAACGGGGTCAGGGCGTTGACGGGTGCAAACCTGGGGGCTTACGGCCCCTTTGTGGTTTTCTCTTTTCCGGTCAGTATCTAGCGGACATTTAAAAACCCCGGTTTGGGGTTAACCTGCCAGGGTTTATGCGTACCGTTTACAGTGCCCTACTTTATTGGCTGCTTCCTTTTTTGTTCTTGCGCCTGTATTGGCGCAGTCTTGCTGCACCGGCTTATGGACGGCGTTGGCGCGAGCGCCTAGCCCTTTATCCTAGCCCGCCGCCGCCGTCTGTGGTTTGGTTGCATGCGGTGTCGTTAGGCGAAGTGGAGTCCTTAGTTCCTCTGGTCAGCGCACTGCTTGCGCGGCATCCAAGCCAGCCTCTGCTCGTTACCACCACAACTCCGACCGGTTCGGCCCGGATTAAGGCTGTCTTCCAGGACCGAGTCGCCCACGTTTACTTGCCGTATGACACCCCCGATGCCATAACCCGATTTATGCGCCATTTTCGGCCGCGTTTAGCGGTTGTCATGGAAACGGAATTATGGCCGAACTTATTCGCCGGTTGTGCCGAAAATGCCATACCGCTGTATCTCATCAATGCCCGGCTAACCGAGAAATCGGTACGCGGTTATCGCAAGCTGGGGTTTTTAGTGCGCCCGATGCTGGCTCATGTCGAATTGATTGCCACGCAAAGTCAGCAAGATGTGCAGCGTTTTCTGGGTATCGGTGCCCGGCCGGGCAAGGTAGTGAACATGGGCAATGTCAAGTTTGACTTGATGATTACCCCTGATCTCATCACCGAAGGCCAAAAATTAAAACACGATTTGTTCTCAGGACGCTTCGTCTGGTTGTTAGCCAGCACCCATGAAGACGAAGAACGGCAGTTTTTTTGCGACTACCGTCGGTTAAAGCAACAGATACCCGGTTTGCTGCTGGCCGTCGCGCCGCGCCATCCAGAGCGATTCCCTATTGTTAATAGATTGCTTTTAAAGGAAGGTTTTAGCGTTGTAACCCGCTCGTCGGCGCAGCCTTGCCATCACGACAGCGATGTATACTTGGTTGACAGTACCGGGGAACTAAAACTTTTTTATGCCGCCGCAGACGTGGCGTTTGTTGGTGGTAGCCTAGTGGCGGCGGGCGGCCATAACGTTTTAGAACCGGCAGCTATCGGAGTACCGGTTGTGTTTGGGCCGTGGATGGATAATTTTAAGCAAATTGCCCAAGGCTTATTGGAGAAAAACGCCGCCCTGCAAGGTCACAGCGGGGCGGATATTGCCGATAAGGTTTATGGTTTGTATGCTAATGGACAGCAACGCCAAAGCCTGGTCGAGCAAGGCAGGGCTTTTGTTTTGGAACATCAGGGCGCAACCGCAAAAATACTGGCGTTGTTGTCAGCCCATTTGCCCCCCTAGCGAAAAACCGGCCTTGCCGCATACCCTGTTCGCACAACCCTTTAAAAGGAGACAATCATGAATTACAAGCCGACGCTAAGCCTAGTTATGACGGCATTGCTGAGCCTGCCTACAGGCTATGCCAATGCCGCACCGAAAGTATCTGAAAAAGTGTTGAGCAATGGCCTTAAAGTGTTGGTACAAGAAGACCGTAGAGCACCCGTGGTGGTATCCCAGATTTGGTACAAAGTGGGTTCAAGTTACGAGCCGGGCGGCATTACCGGGATTTCGCACATGCTGGAACACATGATGTTCAAAGGCACAAAAAAGCATCCGATGGGTGAGTTCTCGCGCATCATTGCAGAGAATGGCGGCGAAGAGAATGCTTTTACCGGCCGTGATTTTACGGCTTATTTCCAAACCATGGAGGCTTCGCGCCTGCCGGTCAGTTTTGAATTGGAGGCCGATCGCATGTACGGCCTGCATTTGCTGGATGCGGAGTTGCAAAAGGAACGGCAAGTAGTCACCGAAGAGCGGCGCATGCGCACCGACGACCACCCCCAAGCCAAGACGGCTGAACATTTCAACGCCATGGCTTTTGCCAACAGCCCCTACCAAAACCCCATTATAGGTTGGCCGACGGATATAGCCCACTATACCGTAGACGATTTGCAAGCGTGGTATCGGCGTTGGTATGCGCCTAACAATGCCACCCTAGTGGTAGTCGGTGACGTAGAAAGTAGCCGGGTGTTTGCACTGGCGGAGCAATATTTTGGCCCATTAAAGCCCCGTGCCATCCAGCCGCTGAAGCCGCAAACAGAAATCGACCAGCTGGGTGTACGCCGGTTGGTAGTAGAAGTGCCCGCAAAATTGCCGTCTTTGGTGTTAGGGTACAAAGTCCCCTCTTTAAAAACGGCGGGTGAACACTGGGAGGCTTATGCTCTGGAAATGTTAGCGGGCGTTTTAGACGGTGGCAGCAGTGCGCGGTTAAGCAGAGAATTGGTGCGCGGCAAACAAATTGCGGTGGCGGCAGGTGCCGGTTATGGCCTGTCTTCGCGCTTGTCAGACTTGTTTGAGCTGGAGGCCACCCCGGCCGAAGGCACCAGCATTTATGAATTGGAAGCGGCTTTAAAGGAACAAATCAACCGGCTTAAGCGAGAACTGGCCAGTCCGGAGGAGTTGCAACGCATCAAGGCCCAGGTTTCAGCCAGTGCGGTGTATCAGCGCGACTCCAATTTTTACCAGGCCATGCAGCTTGGGATGCTGGAAACCGTGGGCTTAGGCTGGCGCACAGCCGATGAGTATGTCGCCAAAATTAACCAAGTTACTGCCGAACAAGTCCGCGAAGTGGCGCGTAAATACTTGTTGGAAGAGCGGCTAACTGTCGCCTACCTTGACCCCCAGCCGATCGCGAATAAAAAAACCCAATGACCGTCCACAGCGTCGGCAATGCCTGTCATGTGGCCAATAGGAGGACTTCGCCATGCCAAAAATACGCACCCATTACGATAACCTGAAAGTGGCCCGCAACGCGCCCGATGCGGTGATCAAAGCGGCGCACAAAGCGTTGCTGCAGTTGCACCACCCTGATAAAGCGGCCGACAAGTCAACAGCCGATAAAATTACCCGGATACTTAATGAGGCGCGTGATGTGTTGTTGCACCCAGAACGCAGAAAGCGACATGACGGCTGGATAAAGGCAAGAGAGCAAGAATGCTGTCAATTTTACGGTGCTGGCGATAGCCGCCGGCAGGCTTCCGCAGAAAAAACGCCGGCTGGTACCGAGTGTCAGGCCATTGGTAAGTTTATGGCGGCGACCGACGGCACTGCCTTAGATACCGAAACCGGTTTGATGTGGTGCCGTTTTGCGCTAGGCCAAGCCTGGCGCGTTGACACTGTCACAGAGTCGGCCAAAAACTTTACCTGGCAGGCTGCTTTGGAGGCGGTTTTAGCATTTAACCGGCAGGGTGGCTTCGTTGGACATCGAAATTGGCGACTGCCCAATATCAACGAGTTAAAAACCTTGCTCGACAGGCAGTTTAGCAAACAGGGCAACCCTGAGCATTTTGTCGATGGCCGAGTCTTTCCTGAAAACCCACCTAAAATTTGGTCGGCTACGCCGTACGCCGGTTATGGCGGGGGAGCTTGGTTCGTGCATTTTAAAAATGGCCAAGCTATGAGCGAAGACACCCGTCTGGCCCATGCGGTCCGGTTGGTACGCGACGCGCAGTGACGTTAAAGCCCTGCTGCGCGACTGTCTAAAATCAATCAAAACCCACGTTAAGGGAAAATACATGCGAGTTTATTGTTGCGGTTTGATGTTGTTGTTGTGGGTCTGCCAGCCTTTGTGGGCGGCGGCAAAAATAGATCATTGGCAAACTAAACAAGGCGGTCGAGTCTATTTTGTCAAGACTGACGGTTTGCCGATGGTCGATATCCGGGTTATTTTTGATGCGGGCAGTGCCCGGGATGGTGGCCAGTTTGGGCTGTCGGCACTGACCGCTGGGATGCTCGATGCCGGTGCGGGCACTTGGAACGCAGACACCATTGCCGAACGTTTTGAAAGCGTAGGCGCTGAATTCAGTGCTGCAAGTGCTATGGACAATGCCACGTTGTCGCTGCGGACATTGACTGAAAAACCGTTGTTTGATAAATCGCTGGAAACCATGCGGGCAATTTTGACACAACCCCGTTTTGCCGAAGCCGACTTCCAACGTGAAAAACAGCGCACCTTAGCCGCCTTAAGGCAACAAGAAGAATCGCCCAGCGACCTAGCCGGCATTGCTTTCTACCAAAAATTGTACGGGCAGCACCCCTACGCGCACCCGGAGTTAGGCACACTGGCTGCGGTAGCGGCGTTAACTGCCCAGGACTTGACGCGTTTTTATCAGCAATTTTACGTTGCCGCCAACGCACTGGTGGTGATTGTCGGGGACTTGCCAAGGCAACAAGCCGAACAAACTGCAGAAGCGTTACTGGCTGATTTACCCGTCGGGCAAAAGCCTACAGCGTTACCCGAAGTCGTGCTGCCCACCCAATCCGGTACACTCCATGTGCCGTTTCCATCCACGCAAACCCATATTTTGGTCGGTATGCCCGGAATCTCCCGCAAAGACCCGCATTACTTTGACCTGTATGTGGGCAACCACATCCTAGGGGGCAGTGGTCTGGTTTCCAAGCTGTTCCACGAAATCAGGGAGCAGCGCGGTTTGGCGTACAGCGTGTCCAGTGCCTTTGTGCCGTTAAGAAAACCCGGGCCATTTGTGCTTAGCCTGCAAACCCGAAACGACCAAACCGGGCAGGCTTTGTCGGTATTGCGGCAAGTCCTAGTGGATTTTGTCAGCCAAGGGCCGAGCGAAGCACAACTGCTGGCGGCGAAAAAAAATATCACCGGCGGTTTTGCCATGCGCTTTGACACCAACAAAGAACTGGCCAATTATGCCGGCATGATCGGTTTTTATGATCTGCCCTTAGACTACCTGGACAGGTTTAAAGATAACATCGACCGGGTGACAGTGCGCTCTGTGACTGAGGCCCTACGGCGTACCGTTAACCCGGATGTGTTGCAGACTGTTACCGTTGGGCCGGGTGGAAAATAAGCTGCGGATTATCGGCGGGTGTTGGCGCAGCCGCCGCCTCGGCTTCCATGCTGTGGAAGGTTTGCGCCCTACCCCGGCGCGGGTGCGTGAAACCGTGTTCAATTGGCTACAGTACGACATCGAGGGCAGTCGTTGCCTGGATTTGTATGCTGGCAGCGGTGCCTTGGGGTTTGAGGCGGCCTCTAGGGGCGCAAAAACAGTTGTCCAAGTGGAAAACAACCCGTTGGCCTGCGAAGCGTTGCGGGTCAACATCAGGCTGTTAGATGCCCAGCAGGTCACCGTGCACACAAAAGATGCCCGCGCTTATTTGGCCGGCAGGGGAGAGCCATTCGATATCGTTTTTTTAGATCCGCCATTCAGGCAGGACATGGCCTACGGGGTCTGTCAGTACCTTGATGAGCAGGGCTGGCTTAGTCCCTACGCGAAAATATACCTAGAAACAGAACCTGAGTTTGATCTGGCTGGGTTGCCAGCCTCTTGGCAAGTCATCAAGCAAAAAAAAACCGGGGCGGTGGCGTACCGTTTGTTCGTCAAATAAAAACTGGGGGGTGGTGGTCGTGTCCATTTTTTGTCTATCTTTTGTAAAGGTTGTTTCTGCGGGTATACTGCAAGACCCTTTTCCAAGAAGATAAAGCGGAAGAATACCCTGGTTATTTTCAGGGCCGTGGCAACGTACCCACTCATTCTGCATAAACCAGAGCTATGGACGAAACCGATAATTCAGGTCAATACCTAATCAGTACTGTAGCGAAAAGGTCGGGGGTCAAGTCTGAACGAGTCAGGGCTTGGGAACGGCGCTATCAGGCAGTAACGCCCTCCCGGACGGTAGGTGGCCACCGTCTTTACACCGACCTTGACATCGCCCGGCTGAAACTGCTCAATGTGGCTACCAAGCACGGCCACAGCATTAGCCAGATAGCCCGATTGTCGCTAGATGAGCTGAACTGTCTGGTGCGCGGTGAGGAAAAACTGCAATTTTTAGTGGCTCAACCGGAAAGCACGGATACGGCAGAAAAACAAACCCTAGCCCAAGCGTACATGGCAAAATGCTTTGCCGCAGTGACCGCATTTGATGCTGTCGCGTTAGAGAGCTATTTTGAAAACGCCGTTGTGGAATTGGGCACGGACGCATTTATCGAGCATTTATTGACCCCGTTGCTGAATAAAATTGGCGAACGGTGGAAAACCGGGGAGCTAAGGCCGGTACACGAACACATGGTTTCGGCGATTATCCGTTCTCTGACCTACATATTGCGCAACAACGCCCCGCTTGCCGCGACGGCTCCGAGCATGGTGGTCAGCACCCCCATTGGCCAGATGCATGAGTTAGGTGCTTTATTGGCCGCCATTATGGCTGAAATTAAAGGCTGGCGGGTCACTTACCTGGGTGCTAACCTGCCGGCCGAGGAAATAGCTGCAGCGGTTAAGTTCACCGCTGCCCGGGCAGTAACTCTTAGCATCAGTTTTGCGACGGATGATTTGGTTATCCCGAAAGAGCTGAGGCGGCTAAAGAAACTGTGCGGATGCGATGTCGCCTTGATTGTCGGCGGCAGAGCCGCCGGGCATTACCACGCCCTGCTGGAAGAAATTGGCGTTTTGAATATCAGTAGCTACGCCCATTTCCGGGATGTTTTAGGCCAATTGGAAACCGGCTATCATCGCCCTGTTCCGTTAACCGAATCGGCCGAAATGCAATGGCCATGAGTGTTTAAGGCCTAACTAAAATGAACGCTTATGGGTTCCTGCGTTAGGGAACCTAAGGATTTCTATGCCGCAAAATAACAAACTTTTTTATTACTTGCGGAATTATTTGGCATTTTGGGTTCCTGATTTTTTGTACTCAAAAAACCTTAATGCGCTCTTAAGCACTAGGACGGTTTCACAGTTGCAGGACAGGGTTGATTACTACAACAAACTGGACAAACCGGCAAGGCTTGCTGAAGAGGCCGCTACGCTGGCCAAATTTTTTAAGAACCTCCCCAATGAACGTCGCACCTATTTCTTTGATGCCCATGAAGTGATGCGGTATTTTGATAAAAACTACCGCTTTAGCTCGGTTTTTGGTGATTTAACCCTCGTTCCAGCGCAGCCAAGCTTGGTAAAGAGTCGGCCAATTTTTGCTGACAACAAACATTCCGTGCTGTTAAACCTTAATAAAGTTAGGCACTTTTGTTTTGTCACTGACAAACTGGCGACCCAGAACAAGCTAAGCCAGTTGGTTTGGCGGGGCAATGCTTTTGTCCATCGGCAAAACCGTATTGCTTTCTTGAGCAGGTACTTCGGCAACCGCCTGTGTAATGTCGGAAAAGTCAACACAACGCATGACTACGCCGACCAATGGCTGGCTGACCCCCTGGCCGTCCATGAACAGCTAACCTACAAATACATCCTATCGTTGGAAGGCAACGACGTAGCAACTAACCTTAAATGGATCATGTCATCAAATTCCGTAGCGGTGATGCCTAGGCCAAAATACGAAACCTGGTTCATGGAAGGCACGTTGATTCCTGATGTGCATTATCTTGCCATTAACGATGACTATTCGGATTTAGAAGAGAAAATTGATTATTATGAACAGCATCCGTTGGAGCTACGGGAAATTATAGAAAACGCCCACCAACACGTTTTGCAATTTCAAGATTTGCACAAAGAGAAAGTGATTGCTTTGTTGGTGTTAGCCAAATACTTTGCCTTGACTGGGCAAGGCACGCATCCCATCGACTGAGTGGTTAAGGTTAACCGCCACCTAGGTGCTTTGCTCTCCACAAAGAGGGTGCATCGAATGTCCCTTGTTTTTTAGGAAAGCCAGCCAATGCATATCGCCATTATTCGGCAACGGTACAACCCTTACGGTGGGGCAGAGCGGTTTGTCAGCCGGGCATTGGTTGCGTTGCAAAAAACCGATGTAAAAGTCAGTCTGCTGGCTAGGACATGGGAGTCCATAGACGGCGTCGATTTTATCGAGTGCCAGCCTTTTTATTTGGGTAGGCTATGGCGGGATTGGGGATTTGCCAGGCAGGTGCGGCAAAAAATTGCCGGGTTGGATGCCGACTTGGTGCAAAGCCACGAACGCATCAGTTGTTGCGATATTTATCGTGCCGGTGATGGCGTCCACAGGGTACAACTGGCGCAAAAGGCTAGGTGTATGTCTTGGCTGGAACGGGTTTTCTTGTCCCTAAGCCTTTATCATGGCTATGTTAAAAACGCCGAAAAAAAGCTTTTTGAAAGCCCTTGCCTAAAAGCGGTTATTTGCAATTCGTTGATGGTAAAGCGCGAAATTCTGCAACATTTTGCTGTCGATGCGAAAAAAATCCATGTCATCTACAATGGTGTTGACACCACCTTGTTTCATCCTGCTGTTAAGCGCGAAGCCCCGGTCGTTAAGTTGGCATTAAATTTGCCCGATACTGCCCCCGTGTTTGTTTTTGTCGGTTCAGGGTTCGAGCGCAAAGGCTTGCGGCAAGTTCTGAAGGCGTTTGCAGGGTTGCCTGAGGCGTGCTTTTTGTTGGTGGTGGGCTACGATAAACGAAGCCGGTTTTACAAAAAAGAAGCCGTCCGGCTGAAAATTGCAGCACGGGTCAAATTTTTAGGGCCCCAAAAAAATGTATTGCCGTTCTATGCGGTTGCGGATGCCGTGGTTTTGCCTACGCTGTATGACCCATTCCCGAATGTGGCACTGGAGGCGTTAGCTTGCGGCGTGGCCTTGATTACCAGTACCACGTCCGGTGCCGCTGAGGTGGTTATCGACCACGAAAATGGGTTTGTCTGCGATGCGCTGGATGTTGCAGGTATTCAAAACGCAATGGCTAGTCTGTGTGATAAAGCGGCCGCAGAACGGATGGGCCAACACGCACGGGTAACCGCCGAACAATACGATCTGGATACAATGGCGGCTCATTTGACAGAGCTTTATCGAAAGTTGCTGGGTTAGGTCTGTCTTACTCGTCTGTTTGTTTTGGGAGATACCTATAAACGCCCTCGTCAAAAAGACTTAGTATGCTTTTGCGGGTAAAAAAGCGCAGGTGGGTTTTGTCGAGAATGCCTTTGTCGCAGCATTGTCAATCTTTATCAAACAAAACGTGTTTTACATTAGCCTGAAAAAAATCTTTGATGACTCGGTCAAGTCGAAAGTGGGCCTGAGCGGTCGCTGCTCTGGGTTCTACCCCCCAGCGTTCAACAGGCATTTAAGCCTTTCGCCAAACACACCAGCGCCACAACCGACATTCAGTACTCTGCCTGGATTTTCTGGAAAAAACTCCAGCATTTCCGAGTGTTCCTGGCTATAATGCGAACCCGTATCGATGCCATTTTCTTAAGTTTTTATTTAACTGTTGTACCCGTGATCAGGGCTAAAATCGGTGTCTGTTCTAAACGAGGCGGTTTCCGTTATCATCCCCACCTATAACCGGTATCCGACCGTTTGCCGTGCTATAGATTCTGTGCTTGGCCAAACCCACACCCCTACCGCCTGCATTGTAGTAGACGATGCCTCGGCCGACGATACCGTAAAAAGACTGCGGCAAACATACGCCAGCCGAATAACACTGTTGGTTAACGACAGCAACAAAGATAAGTCGTTTTCTCGCAATTTAGGTGCACGGTATGCTCAAAGCGAGTTTATCTGTTTTTTAGATTCTGATGACGCGTTGCCTCCGGATTCCATTGAAAAACGCCTGTCCGTTTTCACCCAAGATCGTTTTTTTAATGGCGTCGCGTTTGGCAGCAGAAAAAATGCTGGCAAGGCGCAAGTTAGCAGCGCGGCTCTTCCTCAAACGTTGACCATTTCCGATTACTGCCGGAACAAAGAAATACTGTCAACCAACAGCGTTTTGATGCGCCGGGAACTTTTTCTTAAGTGCGGATTATTTGACGAATCCTTGTCGAACAGAGAGGATGTCGAACTTTTTTTGCGTTTGCTGAGCGAGCTGGAATTTCGCTCTTGTGCCAGCGTCGCTGCCATCGTTTATAACGACGCAGACCATCGGGCAAGAAATGACTTTTTACGCATTATTCGCCAAGGCCGAACCTTTTCCAGCCGTATCAAAGCGAACACGCAGCTCACGGGGCCGCACGAGCATTTAGTGCAAGCCTTGGTCAGGGAAGAGCAGGGCGAGTTTTTGCGCGCCTTGTATTACCTAAAAGACTACAAAGCCTATGTGGCCGAATATGAGCAGGGTGAAAAAAAACGTGAGAACCCTGTTGCGGCCAAATTTTTTAAGCGTTATTGGCTAGCCAAAATTCGTTTGTTGCTTGGTGTATCCTGAAATGGCCGGGCTGGCCGACCAAGTCGCGGTCATTGTTCTTAATTGGAACGGCCTGTCAGATACCCTCGAATGCCTGGCTTCGTTCAAAAAAAGTAGCAAAATCAGCACCGGCAATTTTCAGCTCATAGTTGCCGACAACGGCTCGGAAGACGGCTCATTGGCGGAAATTGCCCGCCAATACCCTGAGGTGAAAGTGATAGACAACCGCGCCAATTTGGGTTTCGCTGAAGGCAATAACCGGGCCATGCGCTATGCACTGGACCAAGGTTTTGGTTTTATTTTGCTGGTCAATAACGACACGGTGGTCAGTCAAGATTATGTGGCCCGTCTGTTGGCGGCGTACCAGCAATTGCCCGAAGGCAGCCTGTTGGGTTCGCAAATCCGTTACTACGCGGAACCGGAGAAAATTTGGCACTTCGGTGCGCGCTGGGATTCAGAAAAAAATGAGTTAGTCAAGCTTGCTCAAAATGAGTTGAGCAGCGGATGGCGGCAGGTACTGGAAGTCGATCAAATCGTCGGCTGCGCGATGTTTTTCCCCCGCCGCACGTTGCTGGCAGTGGGACTTTTCGAGCCAAAATTTTTCTTAAATTTTGAGGAAACGGATTGGTGTTTTCGGGCAAGGGCGGCAGGATACCGAATTTACTCCATTCCGGATGCGGTGCTGTGGCATAAAGTTTCGCGGTCTTTCTCAAGCCCATTCCACAACACTTATTTTTGCAGCAGAAATCGACTGTTGTGGCTGCGGCGCAACTTTGACAAAGAAACCAGACGGCAAATTTATTGTAAACAAGACCTGCCCCGCTTAGGTCGCTATGCGGTACGCCTTACCGGGCGGTTAATCCTGTTGCCGGTGTTAAAGCTTTTAGCACCTAGAGCCTACGCCAGAAACCTGGACAAAATACGCCACTACATCGCGCACGGCCTAGGTCTTTTCGATGCCTTGCGTGGACGGTTCGGCAATTGCCCTGGGTACATTAGAAAAATAGAAAAACGCCTGCACTAACTGCAAGTGGCCGTAATTTTTTCGGCGCAGGCGGCGCAGCGGTGCAGGCAAAAGCCTGCTAGGTTGCGGCTTTTTAACGCTTATAGTGAGGTGTTGCTGCCGAGGATGGCGGCAGGCAACAGAGCCTTGACCCGAGCACTCAACCGGCTTTTGTTGCGCGCGGCTTTGTTTTTGTGGATAAGACCTTTGTTGACGGCGGAATCGATGACCGGTTGGGCGATTTTGAACGCAGCTTGGGCTTGTTCTTTGTCACCGGCACGGATAGCCGCGATCACTTTTTTGATGAAAGTGCGGAGGTTGCTGCGTTGTCCTGCGTTGCGGGTACGGTGTTTTTCTGCTTGTTTTGCGCGTTTTTTAGCTTGTGCGGTATTGGCCATAACGTCCTGGGTGATTTTATTAAGTTTTAACTAGCCCTATATTCTTATTGCTAATACCATGCTTGTCAATTTTTAAATCAAAAACAAAGGATAAGCTTGTCTGAACGGCTTTTTGCGCCAACTCTTTGGGTTGGTAGCATGACATTGATTTCCCGTATTTTGGGGTTTTTAAGGGATATGCTGATCGCTAGGATATTTGGCGCGGATTGGATGACGGACGCTTTTTTTGTGGCGTTTAAGGCTCCAAATTTTTTCCGGCGGCTGCTTTCCGAGGGAGCAGTCAGTCATGCTTGCCTGCCGATTATTGAAGACTATAAAAATCGGGGCGGCGATTTTGCGGTACGCTCGTTTGTGAGTAAAGTTTCGGCAAGTTTACTGGTGGTGTCGCTGTTGCTGGGCATCGCTGCGGTTTTGTTGGCACCTTCGGCCATTGTATTGCTGGCCCCAGGATTTGCTTGGCAGGGCCGCACCCATACCTTGGCCACGTTGCTGTTGCAGTTGTGCGCGCCTTATTTGTCGTGCATTGCCTTGACCGCTCTGTTTTCTTCCGTGTTAAACGCTTACGGGAAATTTGCCATACCCGCTCTGGTCCCGTCCATACTGAATGCGGTAATGATTCTGGCGGCGATTTGGCTGTCCCCGAGCTTAGATGAACCTGTCACGGCATTGGCAATAGCTGTTTCCGTGGCAGGTCTTATCCAGTTGTTGATTTTGATGGTTCCCCTTTACCGCCTAGGATTGCTATCCAGGCCAAAAATTGACTTTTACGAAACCGCTGTGGCGCGGTTCTGCAAAAATTTGTTGCCATCGATTTTTAGCGTATCAGCGACTCAATTGAATCTTCTGTTAGATACATTGGTGGCTTCTATGTTGGCTACAGGCAGTGTTTCTTGGTTGTATTACTCAGACCGGTTGGTCGAATTTCCCTTGGGTATTTTGGGCATCACGCTGAGTACGGTGCTGTTGCCGCGTTTGGCGAAATGCCATAGCTGCGATAAATCAAGCGATTTTTCCTCTGTGCTGGATTGGAGTCTGCGTTGTGTGCTGTTGGCGGGGATGCCTGCGACGGTTGGCATGATGCTGCTGGCAGAGCCGATTTTATCCGCTCTGTTCCAGTACCATGAGTTTTCCGCCCATGACGTGGCGATGGCCGGGCAGAGCGTGCGCGGTTATGCCGTAGGCTTGATGGGCTGTTTGTTAGTGAAGGTGTTGGTGCCGGGTTTTACGGTGCGCGAGGATTTTAAAACCCCGGTGCGATTCGGCGTTTATGCCATGTTGGTCAGTTTGTTATTGAACGTGCTGGCATGGCCTTTTGCCCATGCCGGCTTGGCTTTGGCAACTTCGCTGGGGGCTTTGACCAATGCGGGGATGTTGTTGAAAGCCTTGTTAAAAAAAGGTATTTACACGCCCCATTCGGGTTGGCCGGCGTTTTTTCTGCGCATAACCGCCGCTTGTTTGGTCATGTCGGCCGTTTTGTGTGCCAACCTAAAACCGGAGCTTTGGTCGCAACAGCCGGCGTCAGTGCGGGTTTTAAACCTGATGGCAGAAATTGGCTTGGGTATGGTGGTTTATGCGTTGGTTCTCGCCGCAGTGGGTTTAAGGTTTTCGCACCTTCAACTGCGCAAACACGGTGATTGAAGGACTCAATCGGGTCGCAGCACGCATCAGCTAAAGGGTGCAGGTGCGTCTTTCTGATCCGACTGGTTTTGAGGTTTGCCCGGGCGAATGGTCATTGAAACGGTTGTCAGGACGGCGTGTCTTCGCGTAGGTTGATGATGGGCCAGCCGACAGCGTTGGCATACTCGTGGAGCTTGGGGTCAGGGTTGACGGCTACCGGGTTTTCGACCCGTTTTAACAACGGCAGGTCGTTGTGAGAGTCGCTGTAAAACCAACTGCCGCGCAGATTTTCGCCAGAATGCCGCAACCAGGCTTCGAGTTGTTTTACTTTGCCTTCTTGGAAGCAGGGGATGCCGACAAATTGGCCGGTGTAGCGGCCATTGGTGAACTCAGGCGTGGTTGCCAGCAAATTTTCAATACCGTATAGCTTGGCGATGGGTTCGGTGATAAAGCGGTTGGTGGCGGTAATGACCATCAGTGTGTCGCCCCGCTGGCGGTGCTGGTCAATCAGTTGCCGGGCCGGCTCTAGCAGCAGTGGACGAATGCTGGTCGCAACGAAAGTTTCCCGCCATTGGTAAAGTTGCTCGGCTGTGTGCTTTGCCAACGGCTGTAGCGAGAATGCCAAAAACTCGACGATATCCAAACAGCCTTGTTGGTAGTCAGCATAAAATTTAGCATTGGCCGCAGCGTAGTGTTTTTTGTCCACAATGCCTTGGTCAACCAAAAACTGGCCCCATAGGTAATCGCTGTCGCCGCTGATTAAGGTGTTGTCTAAGTCAAATAGAGCAAGGCTCATGTCTGTTCCGCACGGATTGGTTATTAATGTTTGGAGGCTATGGCTTATGGGTTTTTTTTATGGAACAATGCTGGAAAACAGCCGGTTCGCGGCAGCCAGTGTAGCATATGCAGCGTTGCGCGAACCGGGCAAAAATTACCAAGGTTTCATTAAAATGATTGACTCGAAAGGGTTCCGGCCTAACGTCGGCATTATCCTTTGCAATGACGAGGGTCGCGTATTTTGGGCTAAACGCATGGGGGTCGATGCCTGGCAGTTTCCGCAGGGCGGGATCAATCAGGACGAAGACCCAGAGGCGGCTATGTTCCGTGAATTGTGGGAAGAAACCGGCCTTAAAGCCCAGCATGTACAAGTGCTAGGCCGCACCCGTTATTGGTTGCGGTACCGGTTGCCCGAGCGTTACATTCGCAAAAACTCGCTGCCCTTGTGCATTGGCCAAAAGCAAATTTGGTTTGTGCTGAGGTTACTGGCTAACGATTCGCACGTCCGCTTCGACCACTGCCCAAAGCCGGAGTTTGATGGCTGGCGTTGGGTGGATTATTGGGAGCCGCTCAACGATGTGGTGTATTTCAAGCGCAAAGTCTATGAAAAAGCCATGAGCGAACTCGGCGTTATCCTCAACCGTTATGGCATACCCGTCGACCCTCAGCCCGCACCCACTCTCCTAAAACCATCCCAAAAAAGCTTGGCAGGCTCGGCCTAGTAGCCGTGCTTGTCGGTGATCAGGCCTGCGGCCCGTTCTGACAAATAATGTACCTGAGTAGCTACGATGCCATCTGAAAATAACTGGATGGTCCGATAAGAGGGACTCATGCCGTCAATTTTGAAGGCTGAGCTGTACGGGGCAAACTGAAAACAGGTCGAGGGCGTTGCCAATACCCTGGTCGCATCCGACATCCGGTCCATTGCTTGGTGGATATGGCCGTTGACAACCAGTTTTGCCCGTGGGTGCTGGGCCAATACGGCCAGAAACGCTTCATGGTTGGCTATCATCATGCTGTCCATCCATGCGCTGTGGGTGGGCAAGCAGTGGTGATGGACGGCGACCACACTGTGGTGGTCGGGGTGGGCTTGCAAGCGTTGTTGTAAAAACGACAATTCCTCGTCAGCCAAAAACCCGGCCGGAGAACCCTGGACTTGGCTGTTTAGGGCGATCAGTTGCCAAGGCCCCAAAATAACATGCTTGCGGCAGTGCACCAGGTGGGTGGCTAAAGTCGCCTGCATCAAGGCGAGGTCGTCGTGGTTTCCCGGCAGGCAAAGGCAAGGAATTTGCAGTGGCGATAAGGCATCCAGCAGGAACCGGTAACTTTCTGCGGTGGGTTCTTGGGCGAGGTCGCCGGTCAATAGTATCAGGTCAGCCGGTGGTTGTTCGGTAACAGCGGTAGCGAGCGTTTTCTGGAAACTGTCGGCGGTGTTATACCCTAGCAAGGTGCTTTTGGCATCGGCCATCAAATGCGTGTCGGTAAGGTGCAGGAGGGTGTAGGCGTTATCTTGATCCATGTCGGTACTCAGTCGATGTTTTTGTAGAATACCTTGGATTTTCGCTCGGGCCGGTACAAGTCTTTTAAGGGTTCAGGCAGGCCGTCTGCGTCCATTGCGGTAAACCCGCGCTCCAAAAACCAATGGCTGGTTTGGGTTGATAGCACATACAGCCTCTGTAAATGCAGTTGTTTGGCCCGACGTTGGGCATAGTCCAATAGCCGACCGCCCCGTGCCGAACGCCGGTAATCGGGGTGGACGGCAAGGCAGGCGATGGCGCCAATTTTGCGCAGTAAGTTGGCGTGTAAGGCGACGCAGCCAATAATCAGACCGTCCCTTTCTATGACCAGGTAATCGGTAATTTCCATTTCAATTTTTTCCCGCCCGCGCTTTGCCAGGGTGCCTTCCTGTTCTAGCGGCTTAATTAACTCAATGATGCCGCCGATGTCGTTTAAAGTCGCCGGGCGCAGCTCTTCGTAAGGGGTAGAGCTGATTAGCGTACCCTCCCCGTCCCGGGTAAACAGCTCTAGCAACAAAGCACCGTCGCGCGTCCTGTTGAGCAAATGCACGCGGTCGATGCCCGCCTCGCAGCTTTGAATCGCGGCTTTTAGCGGGCGGCTGGTGCTTTCCGGTAAATCCGGGTGCTGTTCTAGAAAAGTGCATGCCTCTGCCGTGGTCATTTGTGGAATTTCTCCTCCCGGTTCTGATACGGGGCAATCTTGTTCAGTCAATAGCACCAGCTTTTCTGCTTTTAAGGCGATGGCCACCGATGTGGCCACTTGCTCATACGATAAATTAAACACCTCGCCGGTGGGTGAATAGCCGATGGGAGAAATCAAAACCACGTTGTCATGGTCCAGTAATTGGTGGATAGCCGTGCTGTCGATGCGGCGTACTTCGCCGGTATTGCCGTAATCAACACCAGCGATGATGCCTTGCGGTTTGGCGGTGACAAAATTGCCGGAGGCTACTTTTACCTTGGCCCCGGCCATCGGGGAGTTGGCTAGGCCTAAGGACAGCAAGGCTTCAATTTCGACCCGCACTAACCCGGCAGCCTCTTTTACGCATTGTAGAGCGGGTTCGTCAGTAATTCGTAAGTTATTGTGAAATTTGGGAACACAACCAAGCAGTCGCAGGCGTTGGTCGATTTGGGGGCGGATGCCGTGCACTAACACCAAACGGATGCCGAGGCTGTTTAACAGGGCGAAGTCGTGGACGTGGTGGTTAAAGTCGTCGGCTAACACGGCCTCACCGCCAAACCCAATCACAAAGGTTTTGTTTCTGTGGGCGTGGATGTAGGGAGATGAACTTCTAAACCAGTGAACGAATTCGTTTTTTAAGATCATGGTGAGCGTTTTTGGAGGGGGCGACAACAAGCTTTGGAGGTACAGTTGGGCGGGTGTTGGCCGCTTGGCCGCACGAAAAACTCGCGCAACCGCTGCACAGGCTTATTGCTAGGTCTTTATCTAGGTCGCCAACAATCGGGACTTCGCCCTCCATTTTGGGGGCTAGGTCCGGGTTCAGCCGGCATGTTTTTTCCAGCGGTTTGCGGCATATTCCAAGGCTTCTTGGATGGTCAGCTCGCGTGTGCCAGCACCTGTTCGAACATAAAATTTTTGGGTGTTGCCTTGAGTCAAAAAAACCGGACGGTTGGCCGGAGAGGCAATCACCCGGCAGACTTCCTTGCCGTCTACAACGTGGAACAGGACATGGATAAAAGGACACAGATCGGCACCTAAATTGGCCGACACAGCGGTCATTAAGGCCTGTTCAAAACCGTCCTGGCCGGGTTTTTTCAAGGTTTGGTAGTCATTCTCAAGACCGATCAGCTCGCCGTTGTCAGCCACGCCAATCAATAGGGTGCCACCGACATGGCTGTTAAAAAAGCCGGCTAGGGCTTTCATAACCACGCCCTCCAGCGAGCGGTTGATGCGGTTTTCGCGCAAGTCCCAGCGCAAGGTGGCTTTAAATTCCAACAAAGGCCCTTCGCCTTGGCGGATGATGGAAGGCAAATTTTTATCGAGCTCGGATTTTAGCCAATCCAGTTGCAATAAAGGCCTGTGCATTGTTCGGTAGATAAGCAACGACAGCACGCCTAGCATGGCCCCGATCTCAGCGTAAAACAGGATCAGGTTGTGTGCCGTAATGTTGCCGGTGAAGATGTCCCGGATTTGCCCTAGAACATACTCAAAGGAAGACAGCGGACCATCGTAGCGTTCTCTGTAACTGATGTAATCGTAACTGGGTGCCAAGATGAAAATACCAATGCAGGCACCTATCAGGGCGGCGACCACATAGATTTTTAGTTGCCGTTTCCAGATTGACAGGATAAGCCGGAAAAATCGTTTCATAGGTTTGGCGGTGAAGAGCGTGCGGTTTATTACGCCTAGGGAGGAACCGGGCGGCGCAAATTCAGGGATACGGTTTGATGCGAGCCGGGCCGCCCTATCGGTGTTTTAGCATAGGGCGGCACGTTTTGACGTGTAGGGGAATCGCTAATGCCGAGCGTCTATGCCACTGTTTTTAGGTGGGCTTGCAAGGCGTTAACGGTAAAAACAAAGCGCTGGGGTTATTCGCTTTTTGCCGCTCTGATATGCGCTATGGCTTGACCGACATGATCGGTGGCCACATCAGCATGACCCAGCTTGCCGTGTTCGATGGCTTGATGTAAATGCTCAACGGTTTTGCCTAGGTGTTCTTTGGCGACCCCTTGCATGATTTTTTCAGCCGCTTGGGCGTGTTCTAGGGCTACGATAGCGTGCTCAGACAGGATGTCAGGATGGCCTGCTTTGCCGTGGATTGCTGCCGATTCGGCATGTTCTAAGGCAAGACGGCAGTGGTTTTCATGAGGCGATTTGGCAGATGATTGTGCCGGAGCCGTGGTTTTTCCTTGGTAAGGAACGTACTCGGCTGCGGTGGCAGTGGTTGAAAAAAAGGCCGCAGCCGTCACTAGCGTGGCCACTAGAGTGGTTTTTTTTATGTGGGTGTTTGTCATTGAAATAGTCTCGTGGTGGGTGTGATGGGGGATAACCCCCGGGGTTACGGACAGCGCACTAAGCGGTAAGTTTCATCGGGTTTTTGTCTTAGGTTGCTGTCCGCGTTTGCTTTAAGCGGCTTTGTTAAAACAGCGACCGCTTAGACAAAATTGTCAGTGACCGCTCCGGTGGTTGCCGTACCTACCAGCTTGGCGTATTTTGCCAACACGCCACGGGTGTAGCGCGGCGCCGGCTGCTGCCAGTTTTGCCGCCGGGTGGCCAGTTCCTGGTCGCTGACGTGCAGCGTCAAGCTGTGGTTTTCAGCGTCGATGGTGATGGCGTCGCCATTTTTAACCAAGGCCAGCGGACCGCCGGAGAACGCTTCTGGGCTGATGTGGCCGACCACGAAACCGTGCGTGCCACCAGAAAAGCGGCCATCGGTGATCAGCGCGATGTCTTTGCCTAGGCCCTGGCCCATGATGGCGGAGGTGGGCGAGAGCATTTCCCGCATCCCCGGACCGCCTTTAGGGCCTTCGTAGCGGATGACGATGATATCCCCTTTGCCCACGCCGCCGTCTAAAATGCTGTGCAGGGCTTGTTCTTCGGCATCGAACACTTTGGCATGGCCGGTGAAGCGCAGGCCTTCCTTGCCGGTTATTTTGGCCAAAGCGCCTTCCGGGGCCAAATTACCGCGCAGCACCACCAGATGGCTGTCTTTTTTGATGGGGTTGTCCAAGGTGCGGATGATGTCTTGGCCTGCTGGGTAAGGCAGAACATCGGCTAGGTTTTCGGCCAAGGTTTTACCCGTCACGGTCAGGCAGTCGCCGTGCAGGAAGCCGTGATCCAACAGCATTTTCATTAATGGCCGGATGCCGCCGATGGCCACCAGTTCGGCCATTTGGTAGCGGCCGCTGGGTTTGAGGTCGGCCAGCACCGGCACCCGTTTGCCGATACGCGTGAAATCATCCAGATTCAGTTCAACCTTAACGGCATGGGCTATGCCGAGTAAGTGCAGCACGGCGTTGGTCGAACCGCCTAAGGCAATGACTAGGGTGATGGCGTTTTCCAGGGCAGGTTTAGTCATGATGTCACTGGGGCGGATGCCTTTTGCCACTAAATTTAACACCGCTACCCCGGCGTGTTCGCAATCTAGGCGCTTGTCTTCGGAGAGTGCGACTTGGGCCGAGCTGTTTGGCAGGCTCATACCCATGGCTTCGATAGCCGAAGCCATGGTGTTAGCGGTGTACATGCCACCGCAGGAGCCTGCGCCCGGGATGGCTTTGGCTTCGATGGCAGCCAATTCGGCATCGTCGATTTGGTTGTTGGCGCGGGCACCCACCGCCTCGAACACCGACACCACGTCCAGCTTTTTGCCGTTGTGGTAGCCAGGCAAAATGGTGCCGCCGTAGACAAAAATAGCCGGGCGGTTGAGTCTTGCAATGGCGATCATGCAGCCAGGCATGTTTTTGTCGCAGCCGCCGATGGCGACAACGCCGTCAAAGCCTTGGCAACCCACCACGGTTTCGATGGAGTCAGCAATGACTTCGCGCGACACCAGTGAGTATTTCATGCCCTCGGTTCCCATGGAAATGCCGTCGGAAATGGTGATGGTGTTGAACACCACGGCTTTGCCGCCGGCGTCATCGACGCCACGGGCGGCGGCGTCGGCCAGCTTGTTGATGTGCATGTTGCAGGGCGTGACCATGCTCCAGGTAGAGGCAATGCCGACTTGCGGTTTTTGGAAGTCCTCGTTGCTGAAGCCGACCGCACGCAGCATGGCCCGGCTCGGTGCGCGCTGCATGCCGTCTACCACCAGGGAGGAAAAAGGTCGGGTGCTGTTGTCGCCAGAGTTTGCCATGAGGATGCTTCCTTCTTGTAGGAGTTAAAATTGATGGGGCGTTTAATGTTGGGTGACGGTAAGGCGGCTTTAGAAAGAGTCCCAGCGGTTTTTACGTTGCCAACCGAGCTTAGGCAATAAAAAACCTAAAATGACGCTAAAGAACACCAAGGTGCCGCCGTATAAAAACCAGTCCTGTTCAGCCGTGTCTTTCAAGGCTTGGTTTTCCAGTTTCAGTTGTTGCAGTTCGCGTTCAGAGCTAACCACCCGTTCTTGCAGCTCGTTATGTTCGTTTTTTAACTGCACCACTCCGGCTGCGGCAGCTTTCAGTTCGTTAAGCTCCAAGCTCAGGCGGTCGCGTTCGGCAGCCAGTGATTTCTCCAAGCTAGTACCCGGGGTGATCGAGTCTTTAACAATTTTTAGCTCGGCTTGCAGCGAGAGGGTTTCGGCCTGCAAGGCTTTGGCCAGTTTATTGGCATTTTCCAATTGCAGGCGGACTGGCAATTCCTTGGTGATATGGCCGTTTTGCATGTAGCCTTCGTGGCCGCTTTCGGTGCGGACCCGGGTAAAACCGGGAATTTTTTTGCCTTTGAGTGCCGTCAACGGCGTACCGCTGGGCAGTGATTTGACGGTTTTAGACTGGCTGTCGGCTTCGCTTTTTAGGGAAAGGCTGAGGTTGTCGGTGACATAAACGGTCTCTGCTGCGGTGTTGCCAGCGTGGATGAGGAGGACAAGCCAAGCGGTTGCAGGTTTCACGGGAATCCTTAAACTGTCAGTGGACAAGCTTGGCGAATTGTACCTTCAATTGCCCGCGATGAGAAATTCCAGCAAGGCTTTTTGGGCGTGCAGGCGGTTTTCTGCTTCTTCAAAAACCACGCTTTGCTTGCCGTCAATGACTTCGCCGCTGACTTCTTCGCCCCGGTGGGCAGGCAGGCAGTGCATGAACAAAGCATCGCCGTTGGCGGCGGCCATGACATCACGGTTGACCTGGTAGTCCTTAAAGGCCAGTGCTCTCAGTTTTTGTTCTTGCTCTTGGCCCATGCTGGCCCAGACGTCGGTCACTATGAGGTCGGCGTGTTCTGCGGCCTGCACAGGGCTGTCGAAAAATTTTACCTGGCCTGGAGCGTGGGCGACAATCCCAGCCTCTGGTTGATAGCCTTCGGGGCTGGCGATGTGCAAGGTAAAACCCAACAGGCGCGCGGCGTGGATGTAGGAATGGCACATATTATTGCCATCGCCGATCCAGGCCACGGTTTTGCCGTGGATGTCGCCCCGGTGCTCAAAGAACGTCTGCATGTCGGCCAACAATTGGCAGGGATGCTGTTGGTCGGTTAGCCCGTTGATGACCGGTACCCGGGAATGCTCGGCAAAAGTGGTCACGGTTGCATGTTTGTTTGTTCTCAGCAGAATGCAATCAACCATGCTGGAGATGACTTTGGCACTGTCTTGTAGGGGTTCGCCGCGGCCCAGTTGGGTGTCCCTGGGCGATAAAAACAAGGCACTTCCGCCAAAATGCGCCATGCCCGCTTCAAAGGAAATGCGGGTGCGGGTGGACGATTTTTCAAAAATCATGGCCATGACTTTGCCTTTTAAGGGCAGATAATGACGGTCGCGGAAGCGTTTTAGTTCGGTGGCGCGGTGCAACAGGGCGCGGAACTCCTCGGCGGATAGGTCCAGCAGGCTGATAAAGTGTCTGGGGTTCATGGCGGATGCCTCAGGAATCAGTAAAAGCGTGGATTAGCTCGGCAAGGGTTGCAGTGAGTTGCGCGGTTTGTTGGTCGTCAAAAATCAACGGCGGCAACAAGCGGACGGTGTTTTCGTTGGTGACGTTTACCAGCAAATGCCGCGCTAAGGCAGCTTTGACCAGTTCTGTGCAAGGCCGGTCCAGTTCTATGCCGATCATCAGGCCCAACTGGCGAATTTCCCGCACACGGTTGTTGTCGCGCAAGTGAGCGGCCAAACCGGCGGCGATCTGCTGACCTTTGCCGGTGGCTTGGGCAATTAAATCGCTTTCATCCAGCACATCGAGTACCGCTAAGGCCGCCCGGCACGCCAGCAAATTGCCGCCGAATGTGGAGCCGTGGCTGCCGGCAGTGAAGGTTTCTGCGGCCTTGCCTCTGGCTAGGCAGGCACCAATCGGCACGCCATTGCCTAAGGCTTTAGCCAAGGTGCAGACATCCGGTGTGATGCCGCTGTGTTGGTAAGCTAAAAATTTCCCGGTGCGGCCGATGCCCGTTTGGATTTCATCCAGCATCAGCAACAGCCGGTGTTGGTCGCACAGGGCGTGGATTTGGGCTAAGTAATCGGCGGCGGGGATATTGATGCCGCCTTCGCCTTGCACCGGTTCGACCAGAACGGCGACGATATTGTGGTGTTCTGCCAGCGCGGCTTTAATCGCGGCGATGTCGTTGTAAGGCACACGAACAAAACCCTCCACTAATGGCCCGAAGCCCTGCTGCGCTTTGCTGTTGCCGGTAGCGCTTAAGGTCGCTAGGGTGCGGCCATGAAAGCTTTTTTCCATGACGATGATAGCGGGCCTATCCACACCTTGGGCGTGACCGTATTTGCGCGCCAATTTAATGGCGGCTTCGTTGGCTTCGGCACCGGAATTGCAGAAAAACACATTGTCCATGCCGCTTTTTTCTGTCAAGCGGTCGGCCAGTTGCGCCTGTAAGGCTATCCCATACATGTTGGAAGTATGCAGCAAGGTTCGGCTTTGTTCACAAATGGCCTGATGGACGGCAGGATGGGCATGGCCTAAGTTGCAGACGGCGATGCCGGATAAGGCATCTAGGTAGCAATCACCTTTTTCATCCCAGAGCCAGGCGCCCTCACCACGGACAAATGTCACCGGCAAGCGTTGGTAAGTGGGCATAAGGTGACGGGTCATAAGCGGGGCCTGTACGCAGATACCAGTTTTGGCTGGCCAATAAAAAAATGCTCGATTATAGGTTCCAGCCGGTTTCTAGGCAAGGCTTGGCGGTGCAATTAAGCTTTTGTCAGATTTGTAAAGTTGATAGAATCGCCCAGCTTAGTAACTGACAATGAGTGGTGACCGATTATGAACGTGATGGACAGAATTAAAGACCAGCTTGAAGGCCACGCGGTGGTGTTGTACATGAAAGGGACGCCGGATTTTCCGCAATGCGGGTTTTCCAGCCAAGCCGTGCAACTACTTGATGCCTGCGGCGCCGATTACCTGCATGTTAATATTTTTGCAGACCCCGAATTACGTGAGGCGTTAAAAAGCTATTCCAACTGGCCAACCTATCCGCAGCTTTACGTTAACGGCGAATTGGTCGGCGGTTGTGACATCATGACAGAGCTCTACCAGAACGGTGAGCTGCCTGCGCTGTTAAGCGGCATCAAGGCCGATTGAGCCGGGGCAGGGCAAAAGCCGGTTTGTTCGGTGTTGTTTTTTATTTCGACCCGGGTTCAATACAGGCTGTCGCTGCCGTCCTTGTTTCCGGTCAGGGCATACAACAAGGGCGGCCCTTCATTCAGCTTAGCCCCGGCAACCACCTCACAAACGGCGATTTTATGATCGCCCGCGTCGGTATAATGCAGCACTTTGCAATCGAAGTAAGCTAGGCTGTCCGCCAGTATCGGCGCACCGGTGACGGCGGTTTGCCAGTGCTGGCCGGCCATTTTGTCGGCCAGCCCGGTTTGGCCGAAGTGTTCAGCTAAGGCGTATTGGCTGCGGCCGAGCACATTGACGCTACAGATAGCGCTGGCCTGCATCAATTGGTAGGAATAATGGTGTGGGTTGATGCTGATGGCGAGCAACGGCGGCTTGAATGACGCTTGCATGACCCAGGCGGCAGTGAAGGCGTTTTGGCGGTCGCCATCGCGCACACCGACGACGTAAACGCCGCAACTGAGGTGTTTAAAAAGTTGTTCCGGCTGTTCGATCATGGGGCTTCACCAAATGGATACGCATGGACAGGTCGATGGCCTTAATGTTTTTGGTCAAGGCACCGATGGAGATAAAATCAACGCCGGTTGCGGCGACACTACGGATGTTTTCTAGGTGGATATTGCCGGAGGCTTCCAGTTTCACCCGGCCTTCGGCCAACTTGACCGCAGCCGTCATATCTTCCTGTGTGAAATTGTCCAGCAGGATGCGGTCGGGGCGAGCGGCTAAGGCCTCTGGCAATTGCCCAATGTTTTCCACTTCAACTTCGACGGGCATACGGCTGAGTTGGCGCGCTTTAGCGACGGCAATGGCGATGGAGCCGGCGGCGATGAGGTGGTTTTCCTTAAGCAATAGGCCGTCGTACAAGCCGATGCGGTGATTTTGGCAGCCGCCTACAGCCACCGCGTATTTTTGCGCCCGTCTTAGGCCAGGGATGGTTTTGCGCGTGTCCAGCACGGTGCAGCCGGTGCCGGCCACTGCCTCGGCATAACGCTTGGCTAACGTCGCGGTGGCGGATAAAGTTTGCAGCAGATTCAGTGCTGTGCGCTCGCCGGTCAAAAGGGCCCTAGCCGGGCCGTAAAGAGTGCACAACAAGGCACCTGCCGCCACTGCCGTGCCTTCTTGGGCCAGCCAGTCGATTGCTACCCGCTCATCCAGGGTTTTGAAAACGGCATCAAACCAGGCTTGTCCGCACAGCAGCATGGGCTCGCGGGTGATGACCTTGGCGGCGGCGGTGACTTTGTTGGGGATTAACGCTGCGGTAAGGTCGCCGCTGCCGATGTCTTCCGCTAAAAAAAAGTGAATGTCGATGGGGGGTAAAGTCGGCAACATAGCGGAAAAAAACGGCAATATAAAGTGTTCAAAGACCGTAGAATAGCACGTTTGCGCCGCTAAACGAGACCACAGCATTGCCTTTATCCATCAGTAACCACCGCTCTGACATTGTCGGGCTGAAATACATTTACCCGGTGCTGTCCCGAAGGGCGGGCGGGCTGTCGATTGGTATTAATTTCAACAGCAACAGTGCCTGCAACTGGCGTTGCATCTATTGCCAAGTACCAGGACTGACGCTAGGCAGCGCACCGCCGCTGGATTTTTCCCTGTTGGAAAAAGAATTGCGCGGTTTCTTGGCGCAGGTGCTGCATGGCGATTTTTACCAGCAATTCCAAGTGCCGGAAGACCGGCGCACCGTTAAGGATATCGCCATCGCCGGCAATGGCGAGCCGACCAGTTTGCAGGAATTCCCCGAAGCGGTAGCGTTGATCGGGCGAATTGCCACCGAAATGGGCGTGTTCCCAAGCAGCCGGTTTGTGCTGATCACCAACGGCAGCCTGATCCACCAAGCCCGGGTAGGCGAAGGCTTGAAGCAATTGCACGGTTACGGCGGCGAAGTCTGGTTTAAGTTTGATGGCGCCGACGCCGCTCAGCGCAAGATCATCAACAATGCCGCACAAAGCACGCAAGCGGCGATGAATAATCTGGCCATGGCATCCCGGCTTTGCTGCACGAAAATACAAACTTGCGTGTTTGCCTACCAAGGGCGAACGTGGACCGAGCCGCAACGGCAGGCTTATCTGGATGCGTTGCGGCGCATCAAAGCCGAAACGGCCATCGACCAGGCCATGCTGTACACCCTAGCTAGGCCGTCGGCGCAACCGGAGGCGGACGGGTTGGCAAAATGCCCGCCAGAATTCTTAAATAGCTTAGCCGATGCCGTGCGGGCGTTGGGGTATGGGGTTTCGGTAAGTTTGTAATGGCTGAAAGACTGTGTGCAAAAGGTACAAGCCTTAAGCTACCTCAGGCCGGGCGGCTTAGGTTTCCTGAAGATGCCGCCCGGCATTTACTTGCTATAATGCCGGCCCATCAAATTTGTCCAATTTAAGGAATCTTAAGGTTTTGAACACTCTACAGGATATTTCCAGTCCGATGAGCGCGGTTGAGCGGCGGGCGACCGCTGCTTTGGCGGGTATTTATGCCTTACGCATGTTGGGCTTGTTTATGATTTTGCCGGTGTTGCCGTTGTTTGCCGTGCAACTGGAAGGCGCGACCCCGACGTTAATCGGCTTGGCCATGGGTGTTTACGGCCTGCCGCAATTGCTGCTGCAAATCCCGTTTGGCTTGTTGTCAGACCGTTACGGGCGCAAAAAAATTATTGTCATCGGCTTGCTGCTGTTTCTAGCCGGCAGTGTCATCGCCGCTTTGTCCAGCCATATTTATGGGGTTTTGCTGGGCCGCGCCCTGCAAGGTGCCGGCGCGGTTTCTTCAGCCGTGATGGCTTTGGTGGCGGATTTGACTCAAGAAGTGCACCGCACCAAGGCGATGGCGGTGATTGGTATTAGCATTGGCCTCGCTTTTGGCGTGGGCATGGTGCTGGGACCAGTGATTTCGCAGTGGGGCGGGCTGCACAGCGTGTTTTGGGCCACGGCGGCACTCACCGGGTTGGCAATTTTGGCCGTCATCTATTTGGTGCCCAATCCAAAACAATGCAAATTGCACCGGGATGCCGAATTTGTCCCCGCACAACTGCTCGATGCCTTGAAAAATCCCGAATTGTTGCGTTTGGATTACGGCATTTTTGTTCTGCATTGGGTGTTGATGGCGATGTTTGTGGTGCTGCCGACGCTGATGCGTGACGCCGGCCTGGCCAGCGACCAACAATGGCTGGTGTATTTGCCGGTGTTTGCGTTGTCGATGGCGGTGGCCGTACCGTTTATTATCATCGCGGAAAAAAAGCGGCGCATGAAGCCGGTTTTTATCGGTGCTATTGGCGTGCTGGTGTTGGCACTGGCGGCACTGGCGTTAACGCCGCTGCAAAACAACCTGACGGCGATTATCGCCTGCCTGTGGTTTTTCTTTTGCGGGTTTAATTTGCTGGAAGCCACTTTGCCCTCGTTAATTTCCAAAACCGCGCCGGGGGACTTAAAAGGCACGGCGATGGGTGCTTATTCCAGCGCACAATTTTTTGGCCTGTTCCTGGGTGGGGCGGTGGGCGGCTGGGTCAATGGTACCTTCGGTGAGGCGGCCGTTTTCGGCCTGTGCGCACTGCTGTTGCTGTCTTGGATGGGGCTGTCATTGACCATGAAACCGCCCCGGTATTGGGCTAATTTATTGGTTTCCATCGCGCACTTGCCTAAGCACACAGCCGAGGAACTGGCCGAAAAAATTGGCGCGGTGGTCGGCGTTGCCGACGTTATTTTGCGTCACGATGAAGGCGTGGCCTACCTAAAGGTGGACAGTCAACATTTAGCCAAAGAAGCGTTGCAAGGTTTGTTGGTGGACTATGCCGGGGCAGGGCAAGAACCGGCTTAAAGTGCTTTTAATGAATGCAATGGGTGAGGAGTTACGGCATGAAATTTAGAGATTTTTTAAAAATCTTGGTCGATAAAGACGGATCCGATTTGTACTTGACGGCCGATGCCCCGCCCGCCGCTAAATTTCAGGGTGTATTAAGGCCGCTACAAGAACAGCTGTTAGATAAAAGCCAGTTGCATGAATTGGCCTACAGCCTGATGGATGAAGGGCAGCGAGCTGCGTTTGAGAAAGTTCCGGAAATGAACTTGGCCATTTCTGAGCCGGGCATCGGCCGGTTTAGGGTCAATATCTTTAGGCAACGCAACAGTTGTGCGTTGGTGATTCGCAATATCAAAGTGGCTATACCCGATGCCGACCAGCTGGGTTTGCCGCCGATCTTAAAAAAAACCATCATGGAAAAGCGCGGCCTTATTTTGTTTGTCGGCGGCACCGGCTCCGGCAAATCTACCTCGCTGGCCGCTTTGATTGACTACCGCAACACCCACTCATCCGGCCATATCATCACCATCGAAGACCCAATCGAGTACGTCCATCCCCATAAAAAATGCCTGGTCAGCCAACGCGAAGTCGGTGTCGATACGCTCAGTTTTGAAGACGCCTTAAAAAATACCTTGCGCCAAGCCCCCGACGTGATTTTGATTGGTGAAATCCGCACCCGGGAAACCATGGAGCACGCCCTAGCCTTCGCCGAAACCGGCCATTTGTGCCTGTCCACCTTACACGCCAACAATTCTAACCAAGCCTTGGACCGCATTATCAATTTTTTCCCGGAAGAGCGCCGTGACCAGTTGTTGCTGGATTTGTCGTTGAACATGAAAGCGTTTGTATCGCAACGGCTGGTGCCGACTGTGGCCGGCAAACGGGTGGCGGCGTTTGAAATTTTGCTCAGCTCCCAATTGATCCGCGATTTAATCCTGAAAGGCGAGGTGCACGGCATCAAGGAGGCGATGGAAAAATCAGAAAACGTCGGCATGCAAACATTCGATAGCTGTTTGCTCAAGTTATTTAAGGAAGGCATCATTTCTTTGGACGATGCCCTGCACAATTCCGACTCACCGACCAACTTAAAACTCAAAATCAACCTCAGTGACGGCTTAGGTTCGATAGCACCCGATGAAGCCAATCAAAAGGGGGCCAGTACCTTGTCCTTACAAGCCATCAATAAAGAAGATGAACTGGAGGAGCCAAAATCCCGGTCCGTGGCCAACAGCGGCATTAAAATCACCAAGCGTTAAGACCTGCCGCCGGCCGCTGTGGGCCGTATTTTTCACGTCCTCCACCCTTTAAACACTTAGCCCAAACCTTCGCCGTGCCACACCCACACCACGATTTATCTACCTTCCAGGGCCTTATCCTAGCCTTGCAAACCTACTGGGCCGGACACGGCTGCATTTTGCTGCAACCGTTAGACCAAGAAGTCGGTGCCGGCACCTTCCATCCGGCCACCTTCTTGCGGGCGATAGGCCCTGAGCCGTGGCGCACCGCCTATGTGCAGCCCTCACGCCGCCCCACCGATGGCCGCTACGGCGAAAACCCCAACCGCCTCCAGCATTACTACCAATACCAGGTACTGATGAAGCCGTCTCCGGACGACATCCAAGACTTGTACTTGGGTTCGCTGCGCTATTTGGGCTTTGATTTGCTCGAACACGACATCCGCTTCGTCGAGGACAACTGGGAATCGCCCACCTTGGGCGCCTGGGGTTTAGGCTGGGAAGTCTGGCTGAACGGCATGGAAGTCACCCAATTCACCTACTTTCAGCAAGTGGGCGGCCTAGAATGCCGGCCCGTGTCGGGTGAAATCACCTATGGTCTGGAACGCTTAGCGATGTACTTGCAGGGCGTAAAAAGCGTGTTCGACCTGGTCTGGACCCGCACCCCGCACGGCGTAGTCACTTACGGCGACGTGTTCCACCAAAACGAAGTGGAGCTGTCCACGTTCAACTTTGAACACGCCAACGTGCCGTTTTTGTTTTCCTGCTTCGACAGCTACGAGCAGGAATGCCAAAAACTGATAGCACTGGACTTGCCGCTGCCCGCCTATGAAATGGTCTTGAAAGCCTCCCATACGTTCAATCTATTGGATGCCCGCCACGCCATTTCCATCACCGAACGCCAGCGCTACATCTTGCGGGTGCGAACCTTATCGCGGGCGGTGGCCGAGGCGTATTATGCCCGGCGTGAGGCGTTGGGGTTTCCGATGTGCGACCCAGCCCTCAAGCGGGTGAAATAAGTCTTTATTCAAGTTTGGGCAATATAGCCGATGTTCTGGAAGCACCTAGCCCAAACCAGTTTAAGCGATGCCCGCGTCAAGCACCCTGAAGCCTTGGACGCATAGGCCAAGGACTATGCAAAAAAATTGCCATTTGACCGTGCAGCAGGAGTTTCTGCAGACCTTAAAAACAACGTCGGTGCCTAAGTAGGCATTCGCGCTAAAACCTAGTGGTTTACTAGGAAATTAAATTGGACTAAAATAGTCCTAGAAGCAAGCAGGTGGAAAATGTTAAGGGTAAGCAAATTGACCGATTATGCAACATTGATACTCAGCGTGTTGGCTAAAAAACGGCCTTTTTTAGCCGCCGCCATCGAGATAGCAGACACCACCGGCATACCCTTGCCCACGGTCAGTAAAATTCTCAAATGCCTCCAGAACGGGCAGTTATTAACATCCGTGCGGGGGGCCAAAGGCGGCTATTTGCTGGCCCGTGATCCGAAAGAAATCACCGTAGCCCGCATTATCAGCGTACTAGAAGGCCCTATCGCACTAACAGAATGCAGCTTGTCGGTTGATAAATGCCACCAAGCACCAGGATGCGCCATACGTCCAAATTGGCACGCCATAAACCGGGCGGTTTACGATGCCTTAGAAGGCGTGACATTGGCAGATTTAATCGTGCCCGTGCGCACGGCCGAAGCGCGTATTCCGCTACTGAATACACTTAAGCGAATTTAGGGGTTTTTAATGTCTGCAACTGCAAAAGAAATCAACGGGATCATGAGCCAAGGCTACAAACAAGGCTTTGTCACGGTACTGGAAACCGACACTTTTCCGCCGGGCTTAGACGAGGCTGTTATTCGTCAATTGTCGAAGGTAAAAAACGAGCCTAATTTTATGCTCGACTACCGCTTAAAAGCCTTCCGCCACTGGCAAACCATGAAAGCACCGGATTGGGCGCAACTGAATATCGAGCCGCTTGATTACCAAGCCATCAGCTATTATTCCGCGCCCAAACGCAAAGAAGACGGCCCGAAAAGTTTGGATGAAATCGACCCCGAAGTATTGGCGGCCTA
>DBNW01000014.1 GCA_002299425.1 Methylococcaceae bacterium UBA662
GGATGCGGTTGCCGGTGTTGCGTTTGGCTAGGAGCTGGTCGTGTTCGTTGCCCGGGGTGTAAGTCAACGGCCTTGATGAAGCCGTCCTCATCGACGTTGACAGGCGCCTTATACCCGTAAGTGCTGGTCTTCTTGCCGTTGTAGCCGGCTTCTTTGCAGCAGCAAGGCCTTGAACATCAACAGCGGCGGCCAGGCTTGCTCGCCTTGCTTCTTGGCATGGATGCCGGACATCTGCTGCTCTATCGGCTTCCAATCAATCAATGGGTGAATACCGTCCAACGCTTCCAAGGCCACACGGTGCTTGACAAGGGCGTCGCTTAAACTGGTTTGGGCTAGGTTCTTCCAGGACATGGGCTGTTGCTCGGTCTTTGATAAAGGCTTATTGTGCCCGTTTTGGGGCTTGGGGCTTGGGGTCGTGCAAAGGTCTCTGAATAATGCCGCCCATGCGGAACCGGCCTAGAGAACCGCGCACCGCTTAGATGTACCAGGCTTTCGGCAATGCTTCTTGTGGCAGCGGAATAACCGAAATCACCCGTTCCAAGCCGTCTTTGTCGGTAATCGCCACGTCCACGTGCGCCGCTGCCCGGCCTTGGCTGAAGCGGGCGGTGATGCGCGCCGCTAGATGCAAATCTTCCGCAGACGGCTCGCCGTCCAGCAACACCAAGGGACCGTTGTGGTCTGTGACAGACAGGTGGATGAAGGCTTTTTTGTAACCTGCCAAAAAGCGGTTTTCACCGTCTTCGCGGGAAACAATTAGCTTAAAGTTGGACGCAGGCCGAATGTGGCGACCGACTTTAAGCAGCATGATATCGTCCAGTTCATAATCTTTGCGGCCTTGTGCCTGCCATAAATCGACTAATTTGGCTGAGTACGTCTTGTCCACCAGAAAACAGCAGCCGCCCGCCGGTTGCGCGTAATCGCTAAAGCCGAATTGCTCGACCAACGCCATTTGCGGCTTGCGCGAGCGGCCGGTGATGCTGTGCAATTTTTCTCGGTCCACCCAGCCTTCGCGTTCGGGTAGGGTTTCAGGCAGATTTTTCGCACACAACGGGCGCAGCAGCCGGTCTTCGGCACCGGATTTTTCGGCGATAATCGGCATGGTGTTGCGGCGTTGCGACATCGGGCGTTGGCCGATGACTTCGCCGGTGATGATGAAATCGAAATGGTTTTCCACAATCCACTGCTTGGCCTGGTTGACCATGAAAATTTTACAGTCCAAGCACGGGTTAAGATGGGCACCGTAGCCGTGCTTGGGATTGATCAGTACCTTTTTGTAGGCTTCAATGACATCGACGATATGCAGCTTGATGCCTAATTGTTCGGCCACCCATAAGGCGTTGTTGCGTTTTGGCTTGTTTTGCCCCTTGGCGCGGATAGCATGGGTGTGGCCTTCAACACAAAAACCGGTGAAAAAATTGATGCCTTCGACATGAATGCCTTGTTCTATGACGGTCTTGGCAGCGAGCATGGAATCCAAACCGCCGGAAATCAGGGCCAGCGCTTTTTTGGGTGGGTTCATAAGTTTAAGTTAATACTAAAAAAAACCGCCATTATACGCAGCGGGGTTCTGGTTCTTAAGTCTGGTGTTTACAAAAAGGGCCGCTTCGGTCTGACCAGGCGGTTGTCTTACGCGTAAAAACGTATTAGAATTTAATTATAAACAAACTTGCAGCTGCCCAGCCCGATCCTTCAAGCCACAGGGAAACCACCGCATGATCTTCAAACAACTGTTTGACCCAGAAACCTGGACTTACACCTATCTGATTGCTGACCCAGCCAGCCAGGAGGCCCTATTCATTGACCCGGTCAACACCCACGTTGACCGTTATGAAGCCTTGCTCGATGAACATGCGCTGCACCTTAAATACACGCTGGAAACCCATGTCCATGCCGACCACATCACCGCCGGCGGCTTGTTGCGCCAGCGTTTAGGTGCGCAGACGGCTGTTAGCGGCTTGTGCGGGGCGCAGACTGCCGATATTCAAATTCAAGATGGCGATGTTTTTACCCTTGGCGAAAGCGAGCGCATCAAAGTAATCGCCACCCCCGGTCATACACCGGGAAGTCTTTCCTTTTTATGGCGCGACCGAGTATTGACCGGCGATTCTTTACTCATCGGCGGTTGCGGGCGGACGGATTTCCAAGGCGGCGACGCCGGGGCTTTGTACGATGGCATCACCCAACGGCTGTTCACCTTGCCGGATGAAACCCTGGTCTATCCGGGCCACGACTACCAAGGCCGCTGGGTCAGCAGCATGATTCAGGAGCGCACCACCAACCCGCGACTGGCTGGCAAAACCCGCGCTGAATTTATCGACATTATGGCTAACTTGAATTTGCCAAGGCCACGCTTGATTGACCAGGCCGTACCCGCCAACCGCTATTGCGGCTTGGAGGAACACGAACGCCAAGAAGCCATCGCCGTGCGTGAGTTCAACCGTCCGCAACGCGCGGTTTCCACCACTCAAGCAATGGTTGCCGAAGCCAAGCGGCAGATTACCGAAGTGAATGCAGCGACAGCCCGGCAATTGCTGGCCGAGGGCGGTATGGTTTTGGTCGATACCCGCGAGGAAAGCGAATACGCCGCCGGCCATTTGGACCACGCGCTGTTGCTGCCGCGTGGCGTGTTGGAATTTAAAATTGGCACCGTGCCGGAATTGGCGGACAAGGCCCAAGCTGTGCTGATTTATTGCCGCAGCGGCAACCGTTCGGCTTTGGCCGCAAACACCCTACAACAGTTAGGCTACACCCAGGTGCTGTCCTTAGCGGGGGGGTATGAGGCCTGGTGCAAAGAAACCGCTGAGGCGTGATCGGCTGCCATCTTGAGCGCATTACCCTGCTCAAACCGGATACCGGCCAAAGGCGTCGGCAGCCGAGCGCTTAGTGCAAGACCGATCAATTGCCCAGCCGGCTAAACAAAGCCGTGCAGTTGTGATTGCCTTGCGCGGTGTCGAGGCTGAGCGTGGGGTTAACACCGGCGCAGTCGCCGCGCCAACCACTGAACACATGACCGGCACTAGGCGTTGCCGTCAGCCGCAACGGGGTGCCGGCACGTTGACTGAAGTTACAGCGCGACCCGCAGGCAATGCCGGCGGGTGTGCTAGTGACGGTACCCGAACCGCGCCGCAAAATCCGGGTTCTGGAACGGCCGCCGCCGTATGCCGACGAAGCATACGCGGCTTCAATAAAAACCAGGCTTGCTGCACCGGTATAGGGAAGGGAATTGAAGCTGGCCAGGTTCATTATTCGGGTCGCCACATCCAGTCCGGCAATGACGGTACCGAACACCGCGTAACCGGGTACTGCCGGCGAGCGGTAGTCCAAACCCCGATTATCTTCGACATTAATATAAAACTGGGACGTTGCCGAATTGGGGATTTCGGTGCGGGCCATGGCAATGGTGCCGGCTACATTGCTGAGACCGTTGTTGGACTCTAAAACAATGGGCGGGTCGGTCGGCTTTATTTTGCCATCGGCTAAATTAAAGCCGCCACCTTGAACGATGGCGATGGGTTCTTGGACGATGCGGTGTAGTAACGTGTTTCGGTAAAAATTTTTCTGGACATAGTCCATAAAATTATTGGCACTAACAGGCGCACGGGTGTAATCCAAGCGGATGGCAACCGTCCCCAAATTGGTTTGCAGCTCAACAAATTCGGGTTTTGTGGTGTTGGCACTGGCCATGTGGCAAATCGCCAGGCCAGCCGCCCAGGCCAGCCCGTGTTTGAAAGTTTTAGTCGCCATAATTGTTCGGTGTCTGAAAGTGTTGGAGAGTTTATGTTACACAAGAACACGCCGTAACGCGAAAGGCCTCGCTTGGCTCTTCTGGCAGACACGGCGGGAAACAGTTGACGCAAATGCCGTTTAGGTGAACAGTAAAGACCGTTGCTTCAGTCCGAACGGGTCAAGCAACCTAAGTCAATACAAGCCACATTTTTAACGGAGCACTACCATGTCAACCCAGCATTACTCTGTACTTATCATCGGCGGCGGCGCAGCCGGGGTTTCGGTTGCTAACACCCTGCGCCGGGCCAATAAAACCATGAGCATCGCCGTTGTCGAGCCGTCAGAACAGCATTATTACCAACCGGGTTTTACCCTGGTCGGCGGCGGTGTCTACACCTTACAGCAAACCCGGCGCAATCAAGCCGATTTACTGCCTAAGTCGGTCAACTGGATCAAAGAGTACACAGAAACTTTCCAGCCGGATGCCAACACCGTCACCCTGCGTTCGGGCGCTGTCATTGGGTACGATTTTTTGGTGGTTTGCCCCGGTTTGCAATTGGATTGGCACAAAGTTGAGGGCTTGCCCGAAACCCTGGGAAAAAACGGCGTGTGCAGCAATTATTCGCCTGAAACGGTGGCCTACACTTGGCAATGTATCCAACAGTTAGCCTCGGGTACGGCCTTGTTCACGCAGCCGCCGATGCCCATCAAATGCGCCGGCGCACCGCAAAAAATCATGTATTTGGCTGCCGACCGCTGGCGCAAAAAAGGCATTCTGGACCAGTTCACCGTTGAATTTTGCACGGCCGGCCCTAGCCTGTTCGGAGTGCCGTTTTTTGCCAAAGCCCTAAGCCAGGTGGCCACCGGTTACGGCATAAAGACCCATTTTAACTGCCACTTGGTAGCGATTGATGGCCCTAGCCAGACTGCGGTTTTTGAAATTACCGATGCCGACGGCAACCAGCGGCGCGAGCAAAAAAGCTTCGACATGATCCATGTTACGCCACCGCAAAGCGCGCCGGATTTTATCCAGCACAGCCCCTTGTCGCATACCTCCGGTTGGCTGGATGTCAACGACAAAACCCTGCAACATCCGCGCTATGCCAATGTGTTCGGCTTAGGCGATGTGACCACCACGCCGAATGCAAAAACGGCGGCGGCGGTGCGTAAGCAAGTGCCGGTGGTGGTCGACAACATTCTGAATTTAAGCGACGGCAAAGCCCTGCGTGAAGGCTACGACGGCTACGGCTCTTGCCCGTTGACGACCTCGCTGGGCAAGGCCATGCTGGCCGAATTTGCCTACGGTGGCAAAGTGACGCCGTCGTTTCCGTTACTGGACCCGCGCAAAAACCGCAGGCTTTGGTGGTGGGGCAAGACCGTCGGCTTCCCGTGGTTGTATTGGCAAGTGATGTTAAAAGGCTACCGCATCGACATTCCGCATTTGGCCTGTTACGCCAAACGGTTTGTGGAAAAAGAGTAAACCGCAACACCGGCCCAAGTCTGTTGGTTTTACCGACGGCGGCTGTGTTGCAAAAGCAGGCTTTGGCCCTATTGCTTGCGCTTAAACCCTTCCCAGCGGCCTCCTGGCTTGCCACCGTAACCCACCGTATAACCCGTAATGACTGAACGAATTGAACGCGCAGCGGTGCTTACCCGCCTGTTTCCGATTATCGGCTGGTTACGGGATTATCCGCGCCAGGCTTTCGGCGACGACTTGTTCGCCGGCATCATCACCGCCATCTTGCTGGTACCGCAAGGCATTGCTTATGCCATGCTGGCGGGCTTGCCGCCGCAATTAGGCCTGTACGCCAGCATCTTGCCGCCGGCGGTGTACGCCGTGTTGGGGACCAGCCGGGCGTTGTCGGTGGGACCGGTGTCGATTGCCGCGATCATGATTGCCAGTGCCTTAGCCGCTCCAGAAATCAAAATACTAGGGGACAGTGTCCACAGTGCCTTGGTGTTGTCGGCCGAGTGCGGGGTTATCATGCTGGCCATGGCGGCGCTACGCATGGGCGGTTTAGTCAATTTTATCAGCCACCCGGTGTTGACCGGGTTTACTACCGGTGCGGCTTTGTTGATCATGAGCAGCCAAATCCAGCCGTTGCTGGGTGTTAAAATACCCGCCTGCGGCTGGGACTGGGCTTGTTACCCGGCGGTTTGGCACAACGTCAAAACACCGATTTTGGCGGTCGGGTTGGTCTCACTGCTGTTGCTGGTTTTTTTTGGTCAGCCATTGGCCACGCTGTTAAAAAAACTGGGCCTAAAGCTGTCCTGGGTGACGGCCGTCAGCAAGGCCGGGCCGTTGTTAACGGTGGGGTTGGCCACCTGGGCGGTCGGTCAATTTGACTTAAACGCCCACGGAGTGGCTTTGGTTGGGGCGGTCCCGGCGGGTTTGCCGCCGCTGGACTTCACTTTTTTAGAGGGTTCGCGCTGGCGACCTTTGTTGCCTTACGCCGCGTTTATCGCCTTGATCGCGTATGTGGAAAGCGTCGCCATCGCCAAGGTGACGGCTAATTTGCGCGGCGAAAAAATTGCCCCCAACCAAGAGTTGGTAGGGCTGGGCTTTGCCAACCTGGCCTCGGCACTAACCGGCGGTATGCTGGTGGCCGGCGGTTTTAGCCGGACGATGGTGAATTTTTCCGCCGGCGCGCGCAGTCAGTTGGCCATGTTGATTGCCGCCTCGTTGTTAGCGGTGGCCGTGGCGTTTTTCAGCACTTGGTTTGAGGCTATCCCCCAAGCCACTTTGGCGGCGATCATTTTGGTGGCCATTTTCCGCTTGGTCCGCCTCAAGCATATTGTTCACACCTGGCGCTACGACCCGGGCGACGGCAAAGCCGAATTGGCCACCTTGTTGGGGGTATTGGCATTGGGTCTGGAAGAGGGCATCGCCGTGGGCATTGCCTTAACTATCGCCTGCAATTTGCGTAAGGCTAGCCAGCCGCACATCGCCATCGTCGGTCGCATCCCGGAGACCGAACACTACCGCAACGTCAAGCGCCACAGCGTGCAGGTCTGGCATCACCTGCTGCTGGTGCGTATCGACGAAAGCATCACCTTTGCCAACGTCGGCTTTATCGAAGAATTTTTACACGACGCGCTGCGGCAGCAACCGAATATCCGCCATATCGTTCTGATTTGTAACGCGGTCAACGACATTGACAGCACCGCTCTGGAAGCCTTGGAATCGTTCAACCACGCGGTTAAGGTGTTGGGCAAAACCCTAAACCTAGCCGAGACCAAAGGGCCGGTGCTGGATAAATTGCAAAAAACCGATTTTCTCCAGCAGTTAGTGCCCGGACAGGTATTTTTTAGGACCGAGGATGCAGTCCGATCGTTAGGCTAATGAAACGCCGCTGGCCGTAATTTTTGCGCTTGCCTGCCTTAAATAACAGAACAGTCGGCCACCTCTGCAGGGCAGTTGCGCCGGCTGCTGATTTGCCCGTATGATGGCCGGCTTGTGCCAGCCATGAACTCAAGCTTAATGGACACCCTCAGCATCCGCGGCGCCCGTACCCATAACCTGAAAAACATCAACCTGGACTTGCCCAGGGACAAGCTGATCGTCATCACCGGGCTGTCCGGTTCCGGCAAATCCTCGCTGGCCTTCGATACCCTGTATGCCGAAGGCCAACGCCGTTATGTGGAATCGCTGTCCGCTTACGCCCGGCAGTTTTTGTCGATAATGGAAAAGCCCGATGTCGATCACATCGAGGGCTTGTCGCCGGCCATTGCCATCGAACAAAAGTCCACCTCGCATAACCCGCGCTCCACTGTCGGCACCATCACCGAAATCTACGATTACCTGCGGCTTTTGTATGCCCGCGTCGGTCTCCCGCACTGCCCCGAACACCACAGCTCGTTGGCGGCCCAAACCGTCAGCCAGATGGTCGATGTGGTTATGGCGCAACCGCACGAGCAACGCTGGATGCTGCTGGCTCCGGTCGTCAAGCAACGCAAGGGTGAACACCTGCAGGTCTTGGACGGGCTGCGCGCGCAAGGCTTCATCCGCGCCCGCATCGACGGCGAAACCTGCGATTTGGACGATGCCCCGCCACTGGACCCGAAAAAGCTGCACACTATCGAAGCCGTCGTCGACCGCTTTAAAATCCGCCCCGACCTGCCCTTGCGTTTGGCGGAATCGTTCGCTACCGCGTTGCGCATCGCCGATGGCATTGCTCTAGCGGTCAGCCTGGAAGACGACAGCACCGAACTGGTGTTGTCCGAACGCTACGCCTGCCCGCAGTGCGGTTACAGCCTAACGGAACTGGAGCCTCGGCTGTTTTCGTTCAACAACCCGAAAGGAGCCTGCCCGAGTTGCGACGGCTTAGGGGTGCGGCAATATTTCGACCCAGACTTAATCGTCCATAACCCCAGCTTAAGCCTGGCCGGCGGGGCGGTGCGCGGTTGGGATAGGCGCAACGGCTATTACTACCAAATCATTTGCTCGCTGGGCAAACAGTACGGCTTCGACCCCGAGCAGCCGTTTTCGCAATTGCCAGAAAAAATACAGGATATTGTTCTGTACGGCAGCGGCACCGACAGCATCGCCTTCAAATTTGTCGGCATCAACGGTGCGGGCGGCAAAACCCGTCGTTACCCGTTCGAGGGCATCATCGCCAACATGGAGCGGCGTTACCACGAGACCGACTCGCAACTGGTGCGCGAGGAATTGGCAAAATACTTGTCGCAAAAAACCTGCACCGCCTGCCAAGGGGCGCGGCTGAACACCGCCGCCCGGCATGTGTTCATCGAAGGCCAACCCATCCACCACCTGACCCGCCTGCCCATCCGTCAGGCTTTACGTTTTTTTCAGGCCCTGAAACTGCCCGGCCAGCGCGGCGAAATCGCCGAAAAAATCATCAAGGAAATTCAGGAACGCCTGGAATTTTTGGTCAATGTCGGTTTAGATTACCTAACTTTAGACCGCAGTGCCGACACCTTATCCGGCGGCGAGGCGCAACGCATCCGCCTGGCCAGCCAAATCGGCGCCGGCCTGGTCGGGGTGATGTACGTCCTGGACGAGCCGTCCATTGGCCTGCACCAACGCGACAACCAACGCCTGTTGAACACTTTGTTCCGCCTGCGCGACTTAGGCAACACCGTCATCGTGGTCGAGCACGATGAAGACGCCATCCGCGCCGCCGACCATATCGTCGATATTGGCCCCGGTGCCGGCGTCCACGGCGGGCACATCATCGCCCAAGGCACGCTGGATGACATTTTAAACAACGGCCAATCGCTAACCGGGCATTATTTGTCCGGCCATTACCGCATTGACCTGCCTGAGCGCCTGACCGCCAACGATCCGGACAGGCAACTGGTGATTCGGCAAGCCTGCGGCAACAACCTGAAAAACGTCGATGTCCGCTTCCCGGTGGGTTTGTTTATTTGCGTCACCGGCGTCTCCGGCTCCGGCAAATCCACCCTGGTCAACGACACCTTGTACCAACAGGCCGCCCGCCGCATCAACCGCGCCAGCACTCTGTCCGCCCCGTGCGCGGGCGTCGACGGTCTGGAACAGTTCGACAAGGTGGTCGATATCGACCAAAGCCCCATTGGCCGCACCCCGCGCTCCAACCCGGCCACCTACACCGGCCTGTTTACGCCAGTGCGGGAGTTGTTCGCCGCCACCCCGGAGGCCCGCTCGCGTGGCTACACGCCCGGCCGGTTCAGCTTTAATGTCAAGGGCGGGCGCTGCGAGGCCTGCGCCGGGGACGGCGTGATTAAAGTGGCCATGCACTTTTTGCCGGACATTTTTGTCAACTGCGAACACTGCCACGGCCAGCGTTATAACCGCGAAACCTTGGAAATCCGCTACAAAGGCCGCACCATCGCCGAGGTGCTGGGCATGACCGTGGAGGATGCCGCTGCGTTTTTCAGCCAAGTGCCGTCGCTGGCGCGCAAATTACAGACTTTGATGGAAGTGGGGCTTAGCTACATCACCTTAGGGCAAAACGCCACCACGCTGTCCGGCGGCGAGGCGCAACGGGTCAAGCTGGCAAAGGAATTGTCCAAGCGCGACACCGGTAAAACCCTGTACATTTTGGACGAACCCACCACCGGCCTGCACTTCCACGACATCAAACAATTGCTGGCAGTACTGCATACGCTGCGCGACCACGGCAACACCGTTATTGTCATCGAACACAACCTGGATGTGATCAAAACCGCCGATTGGGTCATCGACATGGGCCCTGAAGGCGGCGACGGCGGCGGCAGGCTGGTGGCCGAAGGCACGCCGCAAGCCGTCGCCAACCATCAGAGTTCGTATACCGGGCTGTATTTGAAACGGTTTTTTACCTAGGACAGGGCACACAGTGCGTGCCTTGCCCCGGCAACCGCTAACGCACTCGGAACAGCCGGGTTTGTTTCAGGGCTTTTTTAAGAGCCGATGATTGTTTTAACCTAGCTTTTTTGCAGCTCCGCTATCAAAGCAGAAGTTTCGGCATCGGTTATGTCGGAGGCGTGCCGCTTGGATAAATCCACGATGTTCGCTTCCAAGTCGTTGCCCTGCACGGCGTCCCCACCGCGCAATTGAGCAATCAAACGGCTGGCCAGCTTACTTAAGGTGGGCGCTTCGCTCAATGCCAGCACCGGCACTTGCACGTTAAACCGGTTTTCAATCGCCATCATCAGTTCGACCCCCATTAACGAGTCCAGCCCCATGTCGTACATGGAACAGTGAGGGTCTATCTTATCTTTGCTAATCAGCAAAATTTGACTCAATTCTTCTTTGAGCAGGTCGATAACACTGCTTTGCAGTTCCGCATCGGACAGCTCCTCCAGCAGGCGTTTTAACCCTGGGAGCGCGTCTTCGGCAGGGTCGGCACTACCCGCCTGCAAGGCCAGCTCAGTAAACTTGTCTTGCCGGGCGGTCGGCAAAAAATTAGCCATGGTGCGCCAATCAAAATCCATCACTCCCAGCGTGTTATTGCCAGTGGCCAATAAATTTTCCAACACCGCCAGGGCTTGCCCGGACTCCAGCGCTTTACCGCCTAAACGGTTTTGTAAGGCTTCCTTGATTTTAGGATTGCGGGCCAAAAAGCCAACATCGTCTATAGCACCCCAACGCACACAGGTAGCCGGCAGCCCTAACTGGCAACGGTGGGCAGCTAAGGCCTCTAACCAAAGGTTGCCGGCTACATAATTGGCTTGGCCGGGGTTGCCAAACAACGTCGTGACCGAAGAATACAGCACGAAAAAATCCAGCGGTTGGTCTAGGGTCAATTCGTGCAGAGCCAGTGCACCGGCTATTTTTGGTTTCAATACCCGTTGCAATTGGTCTTGGCTCATCGTGCGTACCAAACCGTCGTCAATAACGGCAGCGGCATGGATGACGCCCTTTAAAGCAGGCCCGCTAGCCGCGCATTGTTTGAAGACAGCGCTTAAGGCTACTTTGTCCGTAACATCACAGGCTACGGCAATAACCTTCACCCCCTGCTCTGCCCATTGCCTTAAAGCCGCTTTGGCCGTTTCATTGTTGGCCCCGCTGCGGCTTAGTAACACCAGGTGCTTAGCCCCTTTATCAACCAGCCACTGGGCTGACCTTAGCCCGAACCCTGACAAACCGCCGGTGACCCAATAACTGGCGTGCTCGGACACAGCCCAGTGTGCCTTTGGGTCTGGGGCTTGACGCTGGGGCGGCTGGTGAATGCCGTGTTTGTAAGTGACGACAACTTTGCCGATTTGCTTGGCTTGCTGCATAAACCGGAAGGCGTCGGTGACCTGGTTCGCGTCAAACAGTGTGTACGGTAAGGGGTGCAAAAGACCGTCTTGGAATAACTGCATCACTTCTGCGAACAGTTGCCGGGTCAGTTGCGGACGTTCTTGCATCAGTTGGTCGGCATCAATACCGAAGTAGCTGATATTGTTGCGGAATGGCCGCAGACCTATGGCGGTGTTTTCGTAGAAATCGCGTTTGCCCAGTTCCAGAAACCGGCCAAACGGTTTTAGCACGTGGAAGTTGCGGTTAATGGCCTCGCCCGCTAAGGAATTTAACACCACATCCACGCCCCGATTGCCGGTTTTGGCCAGAATTTCCTCGGCAAACGTCAACGAACGGGAGTCGTGAATGTGTTCGATACCCAATAATTTCAGAAAATCGCGTTTTTCCTCGGCGCCGACCGTAGCGTAAATTTCAGCACCCAAATAGCGGGCCACTTGAATGGCGGCAAGGCCTACGCCACCGGCGGCCCCGTGAATCAGCACCGTTTCACCCGTTTGCAAGCGGGCCTGATGGTGCAGGGCGTAATAAACGGTGAAAAAGGTGCTGGGTATGGTAGCGGCGGCGGCCGGGCTGAGCTTGCCGGGAATCAGAGCTAGGGTGTTGGCTTTGCTGAGAACTCGGTTGCTGAAGCTGGCAGGGCCTAGACCGACTACGCAGTCGCCAGGCTTAAATGCACCGGCCTTAGTGCCCACACGGGTGACGATGCCGGCAAACTCCAAGCCTAAGCTGGCGCCGACGAAGCCGTTTTCCACGGCTTCGTCAGACAGCAGGCCCAGGGTATACATGACATCGCGAAAATTGAGTCCGGTAGCGTGCACGGCTACCTCAATTTCATCATCGCTCGGTTCCCTGTTTGGGACGGCTTGCCAGTGCAGGTTGCGCAATTGCCCAGGCAATTTAAAGCCCAGATGGAAATTCTGGGTGTCATCAGCGACCACGGCCGGCAAGGCAGGTCGGTCGGGTGTGGACTGTACCCGCAAACGCGGCACAAATCGCTGGCCATTGGCCGACAAAACGGTTTCCTGACCTTGGCCGACTAGCAATTCTTTGAGCACGGCTGTTTGTATACCGTGGTTTTGGCAATCGCCGTTAATGTCCAGCAAGTGCACCTGGTAACCGGTGACTTCATTCATCAAGGTGCGACCAAATCCCCACAAGGCGGCATCGTGGGCCATGCCAGACGGGGGCTGGCTAGGCCGGGTGTTGGTTTGGTCGTTTCGCCAGATGCTGCCCACGCCTTGAGTCACTAGCCATAACTGGGTACCACCCGGAGCCTGTTCTAGTGCCTGCGCCAGTTCTGCGGCCAACCAGCAACGTAGACTTTGCCCGTCGGCTTGATTTTCGCCAAAGCCACGCAAATGGATGATGTTCGGGTAGTTTTGTAGGCCTTCCAAGCTGTGGGCCAACGTAACTGCTTGCTGGTGTTTTTTTAAACCGGCGACCAAACTTTTTGCCAACCCAGCGCTCGCCCCGTCGGCATCGGCCAGAATCAGCCAAGGGGATGACTCGGCTAGACAAAGCGTGTCGGTGTATTCGGCGGCGGCCGTGTTGGCGGTCAACAAATAATGGCTGGAGGCCAACGGTTGGCTGTTAATGTCCTTAAAGCCCAAAGCACCAAGCTGATCGGCAATGTCGGCACTGGGTATTTGAGGGGAAACCGCCGCCGACCGGTCTGGAGCAGACTGCCACCAAGCATCGGCAAAACCTAGCAATCCGTCAAGCCAATCGGTGGGGTTAAGGCCTATCACAAGCACAGGGCTACCTGGGTGCAGCAGTGTTGGCAACAAGGCCAACAGACGCTGGCTTTCCTCACGGTTGCCTTGGTTTAAATGGACAATGGCGAAGCTGGATTTTTGTGCCGGTTGCAACGGTTCTGCCCAATCGGACAGTTTGAGCGCATTGGCCTTAGGGAATTGTTCGCGAACCGCTTTGAAGGCCTCTAAAGCTTGCTCACAAAAGCTAGCAAAACAGTAGTCGCTTTGACGGAAATCCAAAAAAGGGCAGAGCCATGCTGCACACTCAGGGCGGTAATTGCCCAATTCCAAAATGCTGACGCGGCTGCCGTAAGGCAGTTGTTGCAGCCAATCTTGGCAGTGTTGTTTAATGGCTGCCAGCAATTTTTGTTTGCCGGTTTGCTTAAGGATTTGGCTGCTAATTTTTCCGTACACATCGGGGAATAAGCCCAGCTCGGATGCCGGTTTGTCGCCGCTACACAGCCGATGCCAATGCAGGCTAACCCGTCCTGCAAGTTGGATAATTTGTGCATAATCGGGGTAGTCTTGGTTTAAGGTGCGCCAGATTGCAAATGCGGAACTGTCTGCTGGCAAGACATCCTGGTTAATTTGCCAGTGTTGCCCGTCGATTTCAGTGAGGTAGTGGTTGGCACGCGCATAGGCCAGCAGAGCCGACAAGGCCGGGCCGACCTGCGGGTGCTGGTGGCTGAAGGCGTAAAACTGCGCGGCTTTGATCAGCCCCGTGCCGTCATCCCATTTAGCTAGAAAATCAGCGGCATTCTTCAGGTACAAGCTGTCCAGCAACGGTTCCACTTCCAGGCTGTAGCGCTCAGCGGCAGCGGTTGCCTGATCGCAGATGCGGGCAAGCCTGTCGGTATCCAAAGGATAAGAGGGATTGTCTAAGGGTGCTGGGGTCAGGTGGTAATCAAGAAAGCTTAGGTTGCGCGAGTGCGTGCGTTGCAGCCGTACCGCACGGAAGCGGACATCCTGCAACAAGGCAATGGCCTGCCCCTGGCTGTCGTACAAGGTAAACTCCGCCTTCAAAGAATGCGGCAGTTTGTGCAGCAACTTCGCCTTGGCAAAAGTGGGTGCAGTCTGGCCACAACGGAAGTTCAACCGACCTATTTTGACCGGAACAAACGCGGTATCTTCCTGCTGGTGCAGGAAGTCTTTCAAAATTTGGAAAACCAATTGGAAAGCACAGTCTAGCAACCCAGGATGCAGATGGTAGCCGGCTAATTCATCCCGAATACTAGCAGGGATTACCAAGCTGGCCAGGGCTTCGTTGCCATCAACCCAACCATGACCGAGGGCCATGAAGGCGGGACCGTAGCTTAAGTCGACGGTTTTGGTCAGGGCCGCATGGCTGTTGGTGTCAAAATCGGGCGCACGGTTTGGCAGCTTGGGGGCGCTTGACTGAAGTTTATGGCCGGTAGCCTCGCTAAGAATTCGCCCTAAGGAATGAGGGTGCCATTCGGATGACTGGCCGTATTCCCTGCTGTTAAGCGTAAACTGTCCGTTGCTGGGGTTTAGATTAAACCGGATCAGCTTGGTTTGGTCATGGCTAAGCAGCAAGGGGCTGCGAATTTCTAATTCTTCAATTTCAAGAAAACCGCTGCCATGCAGCAAGTGGGCAGCGGCTAGGGCCAATTCGGCGAATCCTGAGCCGGGAAAAACCACAGCCCCCCCGACGTTGTGGTCGGCTAGAAAGGGGTGCAGTTGAGTGTCTAACTGGTTTTCCCACGTCCAGTCCTGTTGGGCCAGGGAGTGGCCTAGTAAGGGATGAATGTTTTTACCCGCCAGAACACCTTGAGATTCGCAGGTCACAGGATGCCAGAGCGACTCCCGTTGCCAAGGGTAGTTGGGCAGCCTGACAAACTGGCCGCCGATAGGAAACCAGCGCTTGTGATTAAACGGCACACCAGACATCAGTAATTTGGCACCGCTGTGCAGGAGCTGTTCGAGTCCGGTGTGGGTTTTGCTTAGGGTGCTGAAGACCAGACCGGATTGCCCGACTGACTTAAGGCCGTCGTTTATATAAGCCTGCAAGATCGGGTGGCTACTTATCTCCACAAACACGTTGAATGAGTGACTGATGAGACCGTCAACCGCCTGTTGAAAACGGACCGGTTGGCGGATGTTGTGCCACCAATAACTGGCAGTCAATGCGGCGTCGGTGATGGCTTGGCCGGTAACGGAGGAAAAAAAAGGCACGCTGGGTTTTTGCGGCTTAAGCCCGGACAAGTCGGCCAAAATACCTGCTTCAATACTGTCCATGGCGGGGCTGTGAAAGGCATAATCCACCGGCAGCCGTTTAAAAAATGTGGCTCTAACTGCCAGCTTGGTTTCCAGGTTGGCCAAGTGTTCTAAGTCGCCGGCAACGGTGCAGCCGCGCTGGCTGTTAATGCCGGCTACGTGCAGTTTTTCGAATCCCTCCGCCACCAGCAACGCCGACAAGCCGTCCGCATCCATCCCGACCGCCGTCATGCCGCCGGAACCTTTGGTCTGCCCTTGATGGTGGCTGCGAAAATAAATCACCTGAACGGCTTGAGCCAGTGTCAATGCCCCCGCCGCCCAGGCTGCGGCCACTTCGCCGACACTGTGACCGAGTACCGCCGCAGGAAAAATCCCTTGCTCCCTTAGCATCTCGGTCATGCCTACTTGCAACGCAAACAGCGCGGGCTGCGCGATTTCGGTGTGTTGGTAGCGATTACCTTCGTCTGGCCCGGACAAGGTATCCATCAAAGAAAAATCGGCGTACTGGCTAAATAAGTCATCGATAGCCGCTAGCGTCTGGCGGAAAGTTGCCGATTCAGCCAATAACTGCCGGCCCATACCCTGCCATTGGCAACCATTGCCAGAATAAACAAACACCGGGCCTTTGGCATTCGCTAAGGCAATGCCCGTATGAACTGAGGCAGTCGCCTGGACATCGGTTTCGGCAAAGTGCCTGAGTTTTTCAGCGGCATCTTGGTTGTTGTCAGAGAACACCAAGGCGACGTGTTGATGCCGGTCGCGGTGGTAGAACGCTGAATAAGCCGTGTCATAAAACCCCGCATTGGTCGATTCATTAAGGAACTCAGCCATGTCACGGGCCGCTTGCCGCAATGCGGAGCTGTCTTTGCCGGAGAGAAAAAGCGGCAGCGTAGCACTGTAACGGGTTGGGCTGATGGGGTGATTGTCAGCTAGGCTAGGGCTTTTTAGGATGACATGGGCATTGGCACCACCAAAGCCAAACGAGTTGACGCCGATGATAAGTTCGCCCTCGGGCTTCAAGGCTTGTGTTTCGGTGGCTACTTTAAGGTGCCACGGGCCGAATTTAATGTTGGGATTGAGCTTTTTGATGCCGATGGTGGGTGGGACGGCGCGGTGTTGCAGGCAATTTAACGCCTTGGCCAAACCGGCCACGCCGGAGGCCGATTCCAAATGCCCGATATTGCTTTTTATTGAGCCAATGAGCAGCGGCTGTCGCCGTTTTTGGCCGATGGCCAAACCAATGGCATGGGTCTCTATGGGGTCGCCTACTGCAGTGCCGGTGCCGTGTGCCTCGAAATAATCAATGGCATCCGGGCTAATTTTGGCCTGTTGGTAAACACGGGCTATTAAGCTGGCTTGGGCTGCGGTGCTGGGGATAGTCAAGCCGGATTTATGACCGTCGGTGTTGACCGCACTACCCGCTACCACAGCCAAAATGGGATCGCAGTCGGCTAAGGCCTGCTCGTATTCCTTCAATAAAAACAAACCGCCGCCCTCGGAGCGGACGTAACCGTCGCCCGATTCGTCAAAGACATGGCAGCGCCCGGTTTTGGACAACATGGTGGCTTTGGAAAAGGAGATAAAGCCGTAAGGATGCAGGTGCAGGTTGATACCCCCCGCTAAAGCTTGGGAAATTTCGCCGCACCGTATGGCCTGACAGGCCTGATGGAAGGCCACCAGGGACGAGGAGCAGGCCGTGTCCATAGCGATACTGGGACCATGCAAATCAAACACATAGGAAATGCGGTTAGCGGCGATACTGGAGACGTTGCCGGTGGCAACAGCGGCTTTGATGGCGGCCAGGTCATCGGCCATGCGGTAGGCATAATCAACCGTGGAAATGCCCACATAAACGCCGCAATCGCTGCCGCGCAACGATGCCGCCGGGATGCCTGCGTTTTCAAAGGCTTCCCAGGCCAATTCCAACAGCATGCGTTGCTGCGGGTCTATCAGTGCCGCTTCGCGGGGAGAAATGCCAAAAAAAGCAGCGTCAAAGCCCGATATATCACCTAAACTGCCAGCAGCGAAGGTGTAGCTGCTGCCAGGATGACGTTTATCAGGATGCAGGAAACCTGCTTTTTCCCAACGGCTAGGGTCCACTTCGGTGACGAAGTCTTTTTTGGCTAACAAGTCATGCCAGAAACGGTGTATGTCAGTGCCGGGGAAACGTAGTGAATACGCAATAATTGCAACGCGTCTTTGCATTCTCAGGAATCAGTCCTTATCGCTCGGGTTGGCCGGCGATTATACTTGATTGAAAATTTAAAAGGCCAACAGTGGATGCACGGTGCCGCATTTTATTTTCATTTTTGCCAACTCTTCAGCAACCGGACACGTTAAGGCACAAAGTGGCACTGGCTTGTTTCGCGCAGGCGTCACAGCGTGTGCGTGGCTAAATCTAGGCCTAATTGTTGGTACAACCGGTAACGCTGTCGACCCAAACGCTTACTGGTTTCGTCATTACTTAGAATTTCAAAAATTTTTTCGTACCGTTCCAGGTTTTCTGGCAGTCGCTCTGATAAGTTCACCAACACTTGCATCCAGGCTTCAGGAGGCTGACCGACGCCTATTAACACGGCATTAGCAGAACGGGGCCGGATACCTTGGTAAATCTCATGGGGAACGAAACTACCCGCCCGAAATGTCCAAAGCCGCTCGTCTAGGGCTTTGCCCTGATTTTCGTCGTCGCTGAGAACATAACAGGTTTTTTGCTGACGAAAGACTTTTTCCAGCACTTTGCAGGTAAACAGTAAGCGCGCTTCCTGCGATGCTGAGGGCAACACATAAAAACGGACTTTCGGCATTAGCTGGCACTGGCGCGGCTGCGATCAATCAAGTATTGAACCAGCAAGGGCACGGGTCGGCCGGTTGCGCCTTTAGCCGGGCCGGTACGCCAGGCCGTCCCGGCGATGTCCAGATGCGCCCAGCGAAAATTTTCCGCGAAACGCGCCAAAAAACAAGCGGCGGTAATAGCACCGGCATCTTTACCGCCAATGTTAGCCAAATCGGCAAAATTAGACTTCAGTAGCTCCTGGTATTCTTCCCACAACGGCAGCCGCCAGACGCTGTCATTGGCGGTCTCGCTGGCTTTGATCAAAGCATTGCACAGCTCGTCATCGTTGCCTAACAAGCCGCTGGGTATGCGCCCTAAGGCCACCACGCAGGCGCCCGTGAGGGTGGCTAAGTCGATGACTACGTCGGGGTTGAAGCGCTCGGCATAGGTGAGGGTGTCACAGAGAATTAAGCGGCCTTCGGCGTCGGTGTTGAGAATTTCTATGGTTTTACCGGACAGGCTGGTCCAGATGTCTCCCGGTTTATTGGCGTTGCCGTCGGGCAGGTTTTCCGAGGCAGGAACCAAGCCCATGATGTTCAAGGGCAAATTCATTTCGATGGCGGCTTGCAATGTGCCCAGCACGGCCGCGCCGCCGCACATGTCGTATTTCATTTCATCCATACCTAAGCCGGGTTTTAAGGAAATGCCGCCGGCATCAAAGGTAAGCCCTTTGCCGATCAAAACCACAGGCTTGGTGTTTTTTTCCCCACCTTGGTAATTGAGCACGATGAGTTTGGCCGGTTGGCGGCTGCCCCGGGCTACCGACAGCAGCGCCTCCATGCCTAATTGCGCCATGTCGGATTCTTCCAACACTTGCAGGTCTAATCGGTCGTGCTGCTCACTTAGAATAAACGCTTGTTCGGCCAAAAAACTGGGTGTGCAAATGTTGCCTGGTAAGTCAGCGAGCCATTTTGCTAAACCGGTTCCACCGGCGATGGCCTTTCCTTGCAACAAACCCGAATGAATTTGGTCTCTGTCGGCATCACCGCAGGCAATGATGATTTTTTCCAGTTTGCTTTCGGTTTCCTTGTCGCTTTTGGTGTGCGTGTATTGGTAGGCGGCATCGTTTAACACCTCAATAATTTGCCGGACTTTCCAAGCGGAATCAGCCTCTGCAACGGGGCATTCGACAAGGCCTACGGCGACCGATTTTATAAACGCTTTTTTTAGGTTGGCGGCAGCACACGTTAAGGCTTTAAGGTAGTTTTTGCCCGACAGTTGCTGTTTTTCCCCAAGGCCTACCAGCAGCACCCATTTGCAAGCCGCACCCGGCAAGCCGTTTAATAACAGGGTGTCGCCGTTTTTCCCGGCAAAATCACCACGCTGAATAACGTGACTGAGAAAACCTTGGTTGGCTTGGTCAAACGCGTGCACAGACGGGGTCAGTGGCAAATTTTGGTAAGCACCGACCACCAGGCAGTCACATTGAATTTTTTCCAGGGGGCTGGTTTCAGTAGAATAATCCATGTCGATAAACGCTCAATGTAAGTTATAAAGGGATGCGGCTTTGTCCTGCATCGGTGGCACGGAAGCAGTGCTGCCTGCGAATTATACAACACCCATTACAGGGGATACACTTGTCCGAGTGGAACATTAAATTAGCCAGGCTGCCCGTCTTCAATAGGGTAGTCGCTGTGGATTTGCTCAAAACGTTGCTTGCGGTTTGGCTGGTTTTGGCTGTGGTTATTGTCAGTAAAAACTTTATCCGGGTACTGGACAGGGCCGCTGAAGGACGGGTGTCCACCGACACGTTGCTGTCTATTTTGTCCCTAAAAACGCTTTCCATCAGCACGGGTTTGTTACCTGCCGCCGTGTTTATGGCGGTGTTAATGGTATTGGGCAGAATGTACCGGGACCAAGAAATGTCGGCACTCGCCTCGGCGGGTGGGGGCTGTGGAACGGTCTACCGGGCCGTCTACTTGATGGTTCTGCCGGTCAGCGTAGCGACCGGTTTTTTATACTTGAACGCGGCCCCGTGGGCGGAAGCGAGCATGGCCAAGCTCATGCAGCAAGATACTCAATCCACCGACCTTAAAGGCCTAGCCGCCGGCAAGTTCAGCGAACACAACCAAGGCGACCTGGTTTTTTATATCGAAACCATCAGTGAAGACAACGTCATGCATCAGGTTTTTGTGCAAAGCCGGCAAAATGAACGGTTTGCCACCATCACTTCCGAGACGGCGCAGATTCGGGAGTTGCCCGGCGGGCGTTACGTTGTGTTCCAGAAAGGTGAACGGGTGCAAGGCAGCCCAGGCAGCTTAATGTTCCAGGTTGAACGCTTTTTTGAGTACGGCGTCCGTGTCGAGGATGCCGCCTCAGCCATTAAATACGGGCACATGGCCAAAACCTCTCTTGATTTGCTAAATTCAAGCGCGTTAAAAGACTTAGCGGAGTTGCAGCGGCGCTGGTCAGGGCCGGTCACGGTATTATTGTTTGCTTTCATCGCCGTGCCGTTGGCCCAGATTTCGCCCCGTGGCGGCAGTTACGGCAATATTTTGGCCGGTTTCCTGATTTATTTTATCCACGGCAACTTAACCAAAGTCAGCCAATTGTGGGTCGGTCAGGGCCTGGTAGCACCTTGGCTGGGCTGGGTAGGGGTCAATCTGCTGTTATTTTTGTCGGGCCTGGTTTTGTTGCTGCGGTTGCAGGGCTGGTTTTGGGTACAGAGCAAACTTAAGCACCGAGGGCTAACGCGGTGACTGTCTTAACCCGTTACATCGTCACGGCGGTTTTGAAAAGCACCGGCATTACCCTGCTGTTGTTGCTAACCTTGTTCAATTTATTCGCTTTCGGCGACGAGTTAGATGACATAGGCAAGGGCAACTACGGCCTAACTGAGGCGCTTTATTTTATCGCTTACACGTCCCCGACGGTGTTGTACCAATTGATGCCGGCATCGGCATTGGTCGGCGGCCTGTTCGCGCTGGGTGCCATGGCCAACCGGCATGAGCTGAACGCCATGAGAACCGCCGGCTTGTCCATCCTGGGCATTATTAAGGCCACATTGATGGCCGGGCTGATTTTGGCCGCTTTTGCGCTGTTAGTGGGCGAACTGGTAGCCCCAGAAACCGAACAAAAAGCGCACATGTTCAGAGTCTTTAGCCAAAAAGGGCAGGTTGTGCTTAGAACACGTTACGGCCTGTGGTTGCGCGAGGGCAAAGAATTCATCAACATCCGCACCATTGACAGCAATGGCGACTTGCTCGGTGTCAACCTCTACGAGCTGGATGACAACCACCTGCTGAAGCAATCAACGTATGCAGAAAAAGCCGTGTTTCAGGGCGACCGAGGCTGGGTGCTGCACCAGGTGAAACGCTCGTATCTGTCCACCTCGCACATAACAGCCAACCGCGTACCCGAGCAACTTTGGCCATCGTCAATGGGTTCTGACTTCTTTAAAATGGCCGTGATTAACCCCAACAATCTGTCTTTTTACGATTTGGCGATGTACATTGAGTTTCTCAAAAAAAACCACCAAAAATCTCACCTGTATGAAAAAGCTTTGTGGGGCCGGGTGGCTAACCCGCTCGCTATTTTTGTCATGCTGTTGGTATCAGTGCCCTTTGTGATAGGAATAGGGCGTGAGACAGGTGTCGGTGGGAAAATTTTAATCGGCACCATCGTAGGGCTGGGTTTTAACATTTTTGACATGACAACGGGCCAAATCGGTTTGATCTACGGGCTGAACCCGGCGGTCATTGCGTTTTTGCCCAGCCTACTGGTGTCTGTTCTAGCCTTCTTCGCCATCAGGCGGCTGGGTTGAACACCTGCAACCGCTCTCTGCCAGCAGCACGCAATAAAATTTTGCCGTATCACTCCCTCAAACCTTAAAACGCCTGGCTACTATGAATGCACCCACTTTAAACCTTGTTGGCCGGATGGGGCTTTATCTGACGGTATTTTTGACCGGCGCCTCAGTGATGGTAGTCGAACTGCTGGGTACCCGTATGATTGCACCTTTCTACGGCACCAGCTTGTACGTGTGGTCGGCTTTGATTTCCGTTACCTTGATCGCGCTGGCTATCGGCTATTATCTCGGGGGACGCTGGGCGGACAGCACCAAAAGCGTTGCTTTGTCCTTGATTATCGCCTTGTCTGGATTTTTAATTTTATTAATCCCGTGGCTAAACCGCCCGGTTTTATTATTAACCGACCCGCTAGGTTTGCGAGCCGGAGCGTTTGTCAGTGCCCTTATGTTATTTTTGCCCAGCTTGACCCTGCTCGGCATGGTCAGCCCGTTCGCAATCAAGCTGGCCACTGCAACACTACAGAGCGTAGGCAACAGTGCCGGTTCTATTTATGCGCTCAGCACGCTTGGCAGTGTCGTTGGCACCTTGCTGTTGGGATTTTTTCTGTTCCCATTGGTGGGTTCGCGTGAGGTGCTGGTGGGTACCGGTTTGGCCCTACTTGCGCTGGCCACCCTGTTTGCTTTTTATGAGCAGCGGCAGTGGGCAGTTCGGCATTCGGTTTGGCCTTGTTTGCTGCTAGCGGCCGCGGCTCTATGGCTTCTGCCGAAAATTTTAGATTCCGGCCAGTCTGAGCCAACAATCGAGGGTGTCCAGGTTGTTTACGAGCAAGAAAGCCTTTACGGCTGGGTCCGGGTGATCGACAAAAAAACCGAGGATTTGCGTCTTTTGAGTTCAGATGCCTCAGTGATTGGCGCAGCAGGCCTGAGTGACGGCCTTAACCGGCTGACTTACCAGGACAGTGTGGGTCTCATCCCGGTCATCAAACCCGATCTGAAACGCGCTTTAATCATCGGCTTAGGCGCAGGACACATGGCAGGGGTGCTGCATGACCAACACAGGATCAGCGTCGATACCCTGGAAATTGACCCGGCGGTAGCAGATGCCGCCCGCCGCTATTTTGGCTACCAGCCGTCTGGTGTCGCCATCATCGGAGATGGCCGCTATGAAATCCGCCACCTCAAAGGACCTTACGACCTCATCATCCACGATTGTTTTACCGGCGGTTCCGAACCGGCCCACCTGCTTACGGTTGAAACCTTAGTGCACTTAAAACGCCTGCTTGCAAAACAAGGTATCCTGGCGATCAATTTTGTCGCTTTTGCCGAGGGCGGGCACAGTGCGGCCCTCGCATCGGTGGCAAAAACGCTGGCCACGGTGTTTTCACAGCAACAGGTCTTGGTCTCCGAACCTGGAAAAAACTTCAACGACTTCATTTTCCTAGCTTCAAACCACGACATTAGCCTGGAAAACACCCCGCTATCGCCGCAGCAATTGGCTTGGTTAAAGGAGCGACTGATCCGTGTTGATAAAAATCGGGGTAAATTGCTGACGGACAATCTAAATCCGCTGGAGTATTTGCAAACCGCAAAGGCAGAGCAGTACCGCGATTTTATCGTTAAGACATTGGGCGGGGGATTGCTAGCACGGTAAAGACCCCTTAAGAATGCGCCAGTCACCGGCGTGAGCTGCTTTACCCATCCCCCTACCGGTAAAGCCTTAGGGCATAGGGCCTTGAGGCATCAGCCCTGGGAACGAGCCTTTGCGAATACTGAAAAAAAGCAGTTCCGGCAAGCTGACAGCCACGCCTCTAAGGCCTTTTTTCAGGTTATCGCCCCAATCCCACGGCAGCAGCAACATACCGTAAAGCGATTGGCCTAAGGCTACGGTTAAGTTGGCGCTGCCTAAAACAGGCCGCAGCCATACAGCCTCTTGGGTAAAAAACAGGAAAGCGGAGTCCCCGCTGTGCCAACGGTAAATCGACGCAGTAAGCACGTTGGATTCCGCTAAGTCCACCAGCGTGTTGTTGGCCGTCAGGTATTTACGCGCAATTTCTTGCTCCCGGTACGAGGGCAGCCGGTAACTTGATTGCCGGCGGTAGTGTTTGGCCACGGCATCGAAAGCCGCAAAGGGAATAAAACGCAGACCCTGGGTATCAACATACCCGCCTAGCAAACGCTGGGAAACCGGCCCTGCACCGGCGGCACCCGTGCCTGACTCACGTTGCCCCTCTAAGGCAGAATTTATAACCCTGAAAATTTCAGTGACACAATTGCGACTGAGCAATTGGTAGCGGTACCAGGCCTGCAATTTGTCCTCCAAGGCTTGGCTATGGCGGGCCAATACGCGTTCTTGCAGATCCAGCTCAGCGACCGTTAGAGGCAGCCGAACCAACGCCGTTGTAGCGGCTGCCGCTGGTGTGTTGGCGATGTGCAGCCAGGCTACGGTGCCTGACCGCAGCACTGCATACCGCCAAACAGTGGCACTGATTTCGATTTCCCCGTAACGCTGCTCGTCTAGGTCCGTCAGTTCCCGGGTCACTGTGTGCAGAGCTTGTTCGGCAAACGCCGCCGCAGGCACACGGTGCGTCCCGATGCCCGGCAGGGTTTCTTGGGTTCTGCTAACCGGACTTGACCGGTCCAGCACGACCCACCTGTTTTGGGCCACCGATTGGGCCAGTGCCTGAAGCCGCGCCATTCCCACCAGCAAGGGGTAGCCCCAGTCGCCGCGCTGACTCTGCATCAGCGCAATCAGGTCGTCAAACAGGGCTTGCTGAAAGTGCTGTAGGCGGCGGCTAGCTTGGTCGGTCAAGATCCCGGCGGGCAGACCAAGCGTCAGCAAGGCGTGTGGGCGTACCGGGCGTTCTGCTGCCAAAACATCAAGGGCCGCCAAATTTAGCAGCGCGTGCCGGTACTGCTCGGAAAACGACGGGCTGTTTGGCTGAAAGCGGTCTTCGGCCAGATCATCAACCGGCATAGGCGGTACGGGCTTTAAAGCCTGCAACTGCCGCCATAGCCGTTGTCTTTTTTCCGCCAAAAAACCGGGACCGTATTTTTCAGCCAGTGCCTGCTTCAATTGCGCCAATGGCGGGCTTTTTTCCGTTACGCCGGCGGTTAGCCGGTAAGCATCGGCATCGGCCTGGTAGGCCTCGGCAAAATACCCAAGGCCTGCCAGTGCTAAGCCGGGCTGATGCTGTGCGGTGCCGGAGACGGCAATGTGCCGAAGACCGGCCAGCAGGCGACGGTCTTCGGCCAGATGGCCCAACTGGGCAAAGTGCAGGCTTTGCACGAGCAGCTTGCGCTTAAAAGCATCGTGTAAGCGGTGGAAGGTGTGGCTGCTGACGGCTATGCGGTGGCCCTGAATGGCACGATTTTCCTGGTAGCCGTAGGCAAATCGGAAGTCGGGGAAGCTTTCTCGGCGAATCCGCAACAACCCTGGTTCAATATGCTGGAAGTGAAAAACGTCTTCGCCAAATTTGATTGCTGCATGACCGCCACTGGCGGTCCCTTCGCTAGCGTTGAGGTAAAGAAATTCAACATTTAGGTTAGCAGCAGACCCTAGACAGGGCAGCGCGAGCCAACCGAGCAAAGCCCAAGCCCAGCGCAGCTGGTATAAAAACCACTGCATAAAAACGCAACAGGCTATTGATTGAAACCCTCTAAGATGGCTTGCCGTTTCATCGCGTCGCCGCCGCTTAGGGTTTCTGTAAACGCTGCGTTTTGCGGCGCACCCAAGCCGGCTTTTTTCAAGCCCCGGCCAATGGCTAGGTAGGTGGCGTGGCTGCTTTCCCAGTTGCTGATGCCGTGGTCTTGGGCGATTTTGCCCAGCTGGTTGCGAAAGCCGGCAATGCTGCCGGAACTGGCGACGACGAATTCGGCCGTGTAGTCGGCTATGTCACTGGCAAAGTTTTCTTGCTCAGTGGCCGAGGAACGCACGCTTGAGGCAAACGGGCTGGAGGCTATAGTTGAGGAGGACTGTGCGCTTTTCGATGAGCTTTCGGAGCTGGCTGACAGGGCGCATCCGGCCAAGCCGACGACGCTGAGGGCCAGAACGGCAGTCAGCACAGAATGCAGTAACGTGGGCATAGCCTAATGTATTGTTAAGGTTGGTTAAGTGTTTGCCCCGGCCCGTAATGCCGCCGGGGCTGTTCCCGCTAGGATTCTGAAGCTACCTTCTTTTTGGCGGTCTTAAACAGCAGGTACGGTTCAGCAGTACCTTCAACGACCGCCTGATCAACCACTACTTTGCTGATATTGTCAGTCGATGGCAGCTCATACATGATGTTTAACAGCAGGTTCTCGACAATCGTCCTAAGCCCTCTCGCCCCGGTTTTGCGGATCATGGACTTGCGGGCTATGGCAACCAGCGATTCTTCTCTAAATTCCAGCTCTGCCCCTTCCATTTCAAACAGATGTTGGTACTGTTTGATCAGGGCGTTTTTCGGTTCGGTTAAAATTTGCACCAACGCTTTTTCATCTAGCTCCTCTAGGGTGGCCACGATGGGCAGACGCCCGACAAATTCTGGGATCAGTCCGTACTTAATCAAGTCATCGGCCTCTACTTCCGAAAACAGTTGGCTGAGGTTTTTGCTGTCATCTTTGCTGGCAACGTGTGCGGAAAAACCAATGCCGCCTTTTTCGGAGCGGGCTTTGATAATTTTGTCTAAGCCTGCGAACGCCCCGCCGACAATGAACAGAATATTGGCGGTATTGACCTGGACAAAGTCTTGCTGCGGGTTCTTGCGACCGCCTTGCGGCGGCACGGAGGCGACGGTGCCTTCAATCAGTTTTAGCAGGGCTTGCTGAACACCTTCTCCAGACACGTCGCGGGTGATGGATGGGTTTTCTGATTTACGGGTGATTTTGTCGATTTCATCGATGTAAATGATACCGGATTCGGCTTTGTCTAGGTCAAAGTCGCATTTTTGCAACAGCTTGTGGATGATGTTTTCCACATCCTCGCCCACATAACCGGCTTCTGTCAGGGTGGTGGCATCGGCTATAGCGAACGGGACGTTCAACATACGCGCTAAAGTCTCTGCCAGCAGGGTTTTTCCAGAACCGGTCGGGCCAACCAGCAAAATGTTGCTTTTTGTTAACTCTACCGCGTCTTTTTTGTTTTTGCTGCGTAACCGTTTGTAATGGTTGTACACAGCAACCGCTAGAATTTTCTTAGCCTGTTCCTGGCCTATCACATAGCTGTCTAACTCGGACTTGATTTGTTTGGGCTTAGGCAGTTCATCACTGCTTAAGGCTGCGCTGTCTTGCAGTTCGTCACGGATGATGTCATTGCACAAGTCGACGCATTCATCACAAATGTAGACCGAAGGTCCTGCAATCATTTTCCGCACTTCGTGCTGGCTTTTGCCGCAAAAAGAACAGTAAAGCAGCTTCTCTTCATCTTTGTGTTTGTCGTAGATCATAGTGAGTCCCTATGGGGTGCAGGCCGAGTGTTACCTAGGTTTTCGGGTGATTACTCCGCTACAGCAGCACGACTTGACAAAACTTTATCAACGAGACCGTAAACGACGGCATCCTTCGCACTCAAAAAATTGTCTCGATCGGTGTCTTGCTGGATTTTTTCCAACGGTTGGCTGCTGTGCTGAGCCAGTATGGCGTTCAGTTTGTCGCGGATGGACAGAATTTCCTGGGCGTGAATGGCAATGTCGGAGGCTTGCCCCTGGAAGCCGCCTAAGGGCTGATGGATCATGATCCGCGAATGAGGCAAGCAATAGCGCTTGCCTTTGCTGCCGCCGGCCAGCAGCAACGCGCCCATGCTGGCGGCCTGACCTATGCACATCGTGCTGACGTCCGGCTTGATGAACTGCATGGTGTCATAAATAGACAACCCCGCCGTGACCGAACCGCCGGGTGAGTTGATGTACAAATGGATGTCTTTGTCGGGGTTTTCCGACTCTAAAAATAACAACTGCGCCACCACCAGGTTGGCCATGTAATCCTCGACCTGACCCACCAAAAAAATAACCCGCTCCTTTAATAACCGCGAGTAAATGTCGAAGGAACGCTCGCCACGGGCGGTTTGTTCAATAACGATAGGTACCAAGCCACCGGCGGCGTGGACGTTCTGGTTTGGGGTGATACGCATGGGTGATCCTTTAGAATGCTCAGTTGTTCATGATGGCGGCAAACGTGGTTTGTGCGTCGGTAACAGTGGCTTGGGCCACCAAGTAATCGACAATTTGGTCTTCCAAAACCATTTGTTGCACGCCTTCGCGGCGTTTTTTGTCGGCGTAGTACCAACGAATGACCTCTTCTGGTTTTTCATAACTGACCGCCAAGCTTTCAATGGCTTCGCGCACCTTGTTCTCGTCCAATTCGATGCTGTTTTCAACGACGATTTTGCTCATGATAAGCCCTAAGGCCACCCGGTACCTGGCTTGCTCCAAAAACGCATCGCGGGAAAGATTTAAGTCTTCCAACTTGATTTTCTGGCGTTTTGCTTTTTCCGCATAAGGCTTCATCATGTGTTCGATTTCTTGGTCGACTAGGGCGTTAGGCACATCGACCGGGACGGCCGTATAAAGCGCGTTCATCACTGAAGTCTTGAACGCGCTACGCAGGGCATTAGCCAATTCCCGTTCTAGGTTAGCCTTGACATCTTCGCGGAAAGCTTCCAGCGTACCTTCCTCTATGCCATAGCTTTTGATAAATTCGGCATCAACCTCCGGCAACACCGGCTCTTCTACTTTTATGACTTCTGCCTCAAATTGGGCTTCCTTAGCTGCCAGCTTGGAGTTGCCGTAGGTTTCTGGAAATGTTACGGCAAAGGTTTTTTTGTCGTCGCAGGACAAGCCCACTAGGTTATCTTCAAAACCTGGGATCATCTGCCCGCCACCAATTTCAACCTCGTAGTTTTCAACTTTGCCGTTGGTGAAGTTTTCCGTCTCACACACGCCTGAAAAATGCAGGGTCACGCGGTCGCCGGCTTGGCCCGGGCGGGCCACTTCATGCCAGGTTTTCTTTTGCAGCCGCAACTTTTCTATCATGCCGTCAACGTCTTCATCCTCCACGCTAGCGACAGCACGGGTGACCGCTAGCGACGTAACGGCATCGAGGGTAATGTCAGGGTAGACCTCAAAAACGGCGGTGTATTTGAAGCCATTGGCATTTTCTAGTAAATCGATGTAAGGGTGGCCGGCAGGGTTTAAATCTTGGCTTTGCAAAGCCTGCAAATAGGTCGATTGAATGAGGTCGCTGGTGATTTCACCGCGCACCCGTTCGCCGTACAGTTTTTTTATCAAGTGCTTAGGGGCTTTGCCAGGCCGGAAGCCATCAATTTTAACGTCGTGTACCAAGGCTTGCAGGCGTTCATTCATTTTTTCCAGCACGACATCTTCAGGGATGCTAACGGTCATTCTTCGGCTTAATTCTGATGTTTTTTCGACAAAAACTTGCATGTATCTACCCCACGGGTTTGTATTTGGAGAGTTTTACCGCTAATCGGCAGGGACGGCAGCGGGCGCGGTTACGGTGTTTAGGGTTGTGCAAACAGGGCACTAACCCTGTGCCAGAAAAAGCGGCAAAAACCCCTAAAACTGACAGGAAACCGTAAAAATGGTTTTACTTTCATTATTTGAGGGTGGCACTACGGCAAAAAAAGTGCCCAATTGTATTAGGCTTCTTATAAAAATACCACCCCCCTTAGGATTAAACAGGCCGCTGGTGCTTGCAACAACACTGGACAGCCTGTGTCCTTGAAGAGCTGCTGGGTGTTTTTTGTTTGTTTTGGTAATCGCCATTTTCAGTTTACTATCGTCGTTTTAGTACCCGAACAGGCAGCACCGAAGCGGTTTTAAAGGCTAATCTCGCCTGGTTTTCCGGTCGGCTCGCGCATAAATAACAGGCTGCGAAAAACCCGGGGATTAAAGCCCACCCTTTAAGGCACATCAGGCTGCCAAACTAATGACCCTGCCTGAATTTTAGGAGCCGTCCATGCCCAACACCACCGGATTTTTGCAAAAATTCTTGCAGTTGTCCCTGCCTTTCTGGAGCAGCGCGCACAAAACCAGCATCCGCCTGCGCACCCTGTCGTTAATCCTCCTGACCCTGTTGCAAATCGGCATTGCCGTCATCATCACTGACTGGAGCGCGGCCTTGTTCGATGCCTTAGAGCAGCGCTCTATGGCCGGCTTGTTCAGGCAAATCGGCTTGTTGGTGTTTATTTTTGCTGCCAACATCGCCGTCACTGGCACCCACCTGACTTTAAAAAGAGGTCTGCAAATTGACTGGCGCAATTGGCTGACCCACGAGGTTAACGCCCGCTGGATGCGGCAGGGTCGCCATTATCTCGTCACGCATATCGAAGGCGAACACGACAACCCCGACGGCCGCATTGCCGAAGACATCCGCATTGCCACTGAAGAGGCCGTCAACTTACTGCATTCCCTGCTGTATGCGTTTTTGTTGTTGGTAAGCTTTACCGCTTTGTTATGGAATTTATCGGGGACGGTCACGTTAAATTTGTGGCTGGTTTCTATCCCCATTGAAGGCCATCTGGTCTGGATTGCTCTGGTCTACGCGATTGGTGCCTCGGTCTTAGGCTGGTGGATTGGCAAACCCATGGTCAAGGCCACCGATGCCCGGCAAACCGTGGAAGCCGATTTTCGTTTTGCGCTGGCCACCGCCCGCGAACACGCCCAAGCCATTGCCCTGATTCAGGGCGAATGCAGTGAAATCAAACGCTTCCACAACTCATTCGGGGAAATCGTCGACGCCTTCCAGCAACAAACACTGGCCTGGCGCAACATTTTAATGTTCAGCTCTGGCTATTCGGTGCTATCCATGGCCTTCCCCATTTTAATTTCGGCACCGCGCTACATCTGGGGCAACATCACGCTGGGCACTTTGATGCAGTCCGCGCAAGCTTTCCAGCACATGGCCTCGGCCTTGTCCTGGCCGGTCGACAACATGCCGGTGGTCGCTCAATGGCGCGCCTCGGTGGAACGGGTGCTGGGTCTTTTGGCAGCACTGGACGCCTTAGAAAAAGAAATTTCCCGCCCCGACCCAAACCGGGTGGTGCTGGCAAAAAACCCGGGCAATAGCCTTAGTTTCGATAATCTAACGTTGACCAGCCACAGCGGCGAAATTTTAATCGAGTGCCTGGTGAGTACCGTCAGTGCCGGCGAACGGGTATTGCTTGACGCCGACTCAGGCCTTGCCGCCAAACTGTTTAAAGCCATGGCCGGACTCTGGCCCTGGGGCAACGGCCGAATTGGCTTGCCTGATGATGCACCGATGTTTTTCATGCCGCCCCGCCCGTACTTGCCCGAGGGTATTTTACGCGAAGCTATTTTCTATCCGGCGTGTACCGAACCTGACCCGAATCAAGAGCTGCTTGATTTATTAAAACTGGTTGACCTAGATGAGCTGATCCCACTGCTCGATCAAACCGATAACTGGAGCAAGGCGTTATCGCGGGAACAGCAACAGCGCTTAGGCTTAGTCCGGTTATTGTTGAACAAACCCAAATGGGCGATGCTGCACGAACCGTTCGACTCGCTCTCTCCAGAAGGCGAAGTGATGATGCTGCGGATTCTTTGCAAAACCCTGCCCGACGTGACCTTGCTCACCGTCACCAACCAACCCACCGCCGCCGCCTTCCACGGTCGGCGGCTGACCTTCTGAGGCTGTGACCATGAACCCACTGTTCAAAAACAAATACGGCAAAAAACTACGCGGCGTTAACTTAGGCGGTTGGCTGGTGATTGAAAAATGGATGACGCCCAGTTTGTTTGAAGGCTTGCACGCCAAGGACGAGACCTCGTTCTGCGTCGAACGGGGCGCACAAGCCGAACCTATCCTGAAACAACATTGGGACAGCTTCATCACCGAGGACGACTTCGCCTGGCTGGCCCGTATTGGCATCAACGCGGTCAGAATTCCGGTCGGGCACTGGTTGTTCGGCGCCCAGTACCCGTACCACCGCGCTTACGGTGATACTCGCCATCCGTTTGTGGTCGGCGGCGTGGACGTGCTTGACCGCGCCTTCACCTGGGCGGAAAAACACGGCTTGCTGGTGGTGCTGGACTTGCACGCCGCGCCGGGCTGCCAAAACGGTTTCGACAACGGCGGCATTCAGGATGTTTGCGAATGGCACACCCAGAACGAATACCTGATCCACACCTTGGACGTACTGGAATGGTTGGCCGAACGCTACTGCGCTCACCCTGCCCTGCACGCCATCGAAACCTTGAACGAACCGCATTGGGACATCCCTACCGATTATTTAAAAAACTTCAACCTAGCCGCCTACCAGCGCATTCGCACACAGTGCGCCGACGACATCGCCGTGGTCTTTCACGACGGCTTCCGCTCGTTTCGTGAGTATTCGGGTTTCTTGACCGAACCCGACTTCACCAACGTGGTACTGGACATCCACCGCTACCAATGCTTTGGCCAGGCAGACATCGCCTTAGACCTTTATGGGCATATCGAAAAATCCGTCACCGACTGGCGGCACGAGGCCGATGCCTTAATCCAAGACCGTGGCCGATGGGTTTACGTCGGGGAATGGAGCCTGGGCTTGGACTTACACACCCTACCCCTAGACGACATCAACGGCTTTGATACCCAAGTCGCCCTCCGCGCCCACGCCGCCGCGCAATTGCTGAGTTTTGAAAAGTACCTAGGCTGGTTTTTTTGGAGCTACAAGACCGAAACCGCACCGTCTTGGAATTTTAGAACGTGCGTGGAAAAGGGATGGTTGCCGGGCGATTTTCGCTTATAGCAATGGGCATGCAATGAGGAATGGCGGACGGGGCGTGGACACTGTTATCCGGGGCTGGCCCACCATCCGCCCCGATATTGTCAACCCGTATTACCAACAAAGAACGACAATAAAGGGTATTACCCCTCAACAACCGTCAATGGGTTTATGGCAACTACTAAAAAATTATTAGGGTATGGGAATAATGCCGTCAATTCACTATTCAGCTTCCACAGAACCCGCAAAAAAGAAAACACCAACCCAACCACCCTTAGCAAACCTAAAACCACGGCCTTAACTGGCTTCGAAGGCTATCTGGATGGTGCGCTACCAAGCGGCGAGCTGTTTGGTTGGGCTTATGACAAGGAAAACCCGCACCAGCGGGCGACCGTCTATTTTTCCTTAGGCGGCATCCCGATCGGCCAATTAGCGGCCAACCAATACCGTGAAGATTTGTCCGCCGCCAATAAATCCGATGGCCACTGTGCTTTTGTATTTGGCAACATACCGCCTGAAGCCCTTAAGTTTCTGAGGCCAGGCGTCGAAATCCGTGCTTATTTCGACCCGGGCCGGCAACAGGAATTGTCGCATAGCCCGCTGCGCCTGACTGAACAAACAACGGCGCAGCTGTTCTTTTTGGCCCTAGCCCCAAGCCACGACCACCTGGCCCCAGACCCGCTAAAGCTGGTTTTTTTGGAAATGCTGGGGGCTTTGCCCAGCTTCGAAAACAGGGCTGGCGTCTTTAACGCTTACCTTCATACCCTAAAGCTTTGCCGTCAACTGCTGCAATTCGGGGAATACCTGTTTTTACAGCAACTGTTGGCGCCGACACTGCTGCAAAGAAGCTACGACCAAAACTTGCCCGCTTTTGAACTGACGCTAGTCCGCGTCATTGCCAATCAGTCTTTGGCGGAATTGGACGAATCCGACTTGATGTCGCTGGAAACCAGCCTGTTTACGGATTTGCAACGACCAACCAAGGCGGCGGTTTATCCGGACCCGATGCGGGAAATTATCGTCTGGGCTTATCAAGACTGCCACCTAACGTTGCTGAACCAGGCCGGGACGCTCGGCAAATTATCTTGGCGGCTGCTGCACATACTCGGCCTTGCCCTGGCAAATTTGTATGGCGACCCTGCCTTTGCCTGCAACGTGATGGCGACCCTGCGCCGCGCTACGGGGACGGCGTCCGACGCGTTACCGTTGGAACAGAGCGCCAAAATTAACCGCAGCCTAGAAAAGAACTTTGAGACCTTGCAAGATTTGGCGGCCGCCATCAAGGCGGGCAGCGTATCGGCTTGGGTCTACCATGAGGCCGCCGTGCTGCAACCCTTGCTGTGTGAGGAACGGCCCCATTTGTTGCGGCAAAACCTCGCCGCCATCCTAGCGTTGTTGTTCCGCAGCAATGAGTTAAACCCGCAACGCGGCGGCCTATTGCAACGCGAGGCAGACCTGCTGTTGCGGCGGTTTTTCCAAACCTGTACCCGTGACACCGCGCAAATCGCCCGCGCCGGTTCGATTGGGCCCGCCCTAGCCCAACGGCGTGACGATATGCAGGCATTGCTTGCCGCCCTTAAAGCCTTGCCCCGGCTGGTAGGCGCCGACCATTACCAGGGCCCGGCCAGTCAAGCCCGGCCCGCGCCACGGCGGTTCCGGCATATCCTATTTGTCGGTTCGAAAGACCTTTGGCAATGCTACCTGTACCGGGTCAAACAAAAAATGGAGCAGGCGTCGGACTTAGGCTACCAAACCTCATACCGGGATATCGCCTCACTCGATGACGAATCATGGAAAAAAGACCTAGTTTTTGCCGATGCCGTCTATGTTTGCCGGATCCCGGCCGTCTACACGGTTTGCAAGTTAATGGCTTATGCCCGGCATTTGCATATCCCGGTCATTTATGACATCGATGACTATTTGTTCGATGAACGTTATTTCCCGGCGCCGCTGGAAACCTACGCCGGCACCATCGACGCAGCCTTGCATACCCATCTGACCCTAGATAACCCGTTTTTTGAGTATGCGCTTAAGCTTGCCGATTACATCACCTGCTCGACCCCGCCGTTGGCTGAAAAAATAACCGCCGTGGTCGGTAGGGGCAAACCCGTGGCCGTACATCCCAACCTGCTCAGCCCCAAGCTCTACCAAACCGCCCAGCAGGGCGGTCACCCCGGTAAAAATGGCGGCAGCATTGAAATTTTTTATGGCAGCGCCACCAAAGCCCATAAGCAAGTGATTTATGAAGTGTTCGGCCCGGCCTTGCGGCATATTTTGCAGCATTTTCCCGAAGTTAAATTTACCGCCTTTGGTTATTTCCAATTGCCCGCCGAATTGGAACCTTATGCCGACCGGATCGAATTCCGGGAACCGACCACCCACCGCAGTTTTTACCTAAAACAGCTCAGCCATGCCGATATCAACATCGCCGCGCTGGAACCCGACCCCTTCACCGATTGCAAAAGCGAAATCAAATGGCTGGAAGCGGCGGTCTATGGCATACCCAGCGTGGTCACGCCGACAGCAACTTATCGTGCGGCGATGACGCCCGACCAACACGTCTTGTTCGCCGCTGACAGCCAGGAATGGCAACGGCAACTGGTGCGCTTGATTGAATCACCCGAACTGCGCCGCCGCATCGGCGACAATGCCCGCCGCCATGCCCTCGAACATTTTAACCCCACTGTGGGCGCCGGCATTCTCGACCGCACCCTAAAAACCGCCAGCCAAACCGGGGCGGGCAAGCCAACGCCCAAACCCCGCCTGCTTTTTGTCAACGTTTGGTTTGCCCCGCAAGCCGTAGGGGGCGCCACCCGCGTGTTTGAGTCGCATGTGCGGCACTTGATGGAAAATTACGGAAACGATTATGAAGTCCAGGTATTGACCAGCGAATTGCACCCGCAAAACGCCGCCGCGTATGCAGTGGAACAGTTTTATTACGGCCCTGTGTTGGTCACCCGGCTGAATGTGCCGCTACGCGATTGGTCGGACAGCCATGACCCGGAAATTTATGCCTTTTGTTTGGAGTTTTTCTTAAAACAGCAATTTGACCTCATCCATTTTCACGCCCTGCCGGTGCTGACCGCCGCCCCGGTCGATGCGGCCAGAAAACTGGCCACCCCTTATCTCATCACCCTGCACGATGGCTGGTGGCTGTCCAGACATATGTTTTTAGTGGACGAAACCGGCGGCTTAATCAACCACCGCCAAGCTTTTTCCAACCCGGACGACCCGGCCCGGCAACAGCAATTGTTCGATTGCCTGAACGATGCTAACGCCTTGCTGGCCGTTTCGGACGCTTTCCGGGAAATCTATGCTGAAGCGGGCTTTAACCAAACTGTAAGCAACGAAAACGGCTTGGACTTATTTGAAATACTGCCCCGCACCCGCCCGGCCAACGGCAAAGTCCGGGTCGCCCATATCGGCGGCATGAGCCGGCACAAAGGCTATGATTTGTTTCGGGAGGCGGTCATGCACGCTTCGCTTACCCATATTGAGGTCCATATCATCGACCACAGCTTGGAGACCGGGGAAATGTACCGTGGGCAATGGGGCCAAACCCCGGTCGTGTTCCGGGCCAAATACAAACAAACGGAAATCAACCGCCTGTACGCCGACATCGACGTGTTGGTGGCGCCTTCCCTGTGGCCGGAGGCTTTTGGCTTGGTCACCCGCGAAGCGGCCTATGCGGGGGTTTGGTGCATCGCCTCCGACCGGGGCGCGGTCGGCAACTGTATTGAGGACGGGGTCAATGGCCGCATCGTGCCGGTAGACAATAGCGCGGGGCTACAGCAAGCCTTATTGGAAATCAACGGCAATCCCGAGGCCTTCCTGCAACCTTGTCCCGCCAAAAACCCGCGCCAGGTCGCCGAGCAAGTCAACGAATGCGTGGCTTTGTATCAAACCATTTTAAAAAATAACAACACAAGACACTGACCCTCATTGCGTTAGAGCCTTGTGGGCGGCGGCGGCACCGCTTTCGATGGCGTGAGGCATTAGCATGTCCCGCCATTCCCCGTATTTGCCGCAGCAATAAATTCCGTGTTGGCTGAGATAAGAGAAAATCAACGCCAATGCAGGACGGGTTTTTGCCGTGTAAACCACATGCCCATAGCGGATGTTATGCAACCATTCCACCACGACCTGCTGGGGCGCAGCCAATATCCCAAGCCGCCCTAAATCTTGATAAATAAGTCGGCGCGCTTCCAATGTCGAAAGTGGGTGGCGTTGTTCATGATGGGCCACTTCGACCGTCAACGACGACAAGCCGTCCGGCACACTGGCCTTAGAATAGTTGGACGGCACCGAAACCCGGTAAAAGCAGACATCCTGTTTAGGTATACGGGCAATCGCCCACGGCAACCGCGACGGGGAATCGATGCCGACATTCAACACATAAAGGGAGCTATAAACCAGATGCTTCGCCGCCTCTAAAATTGCCGGGGGAGGGTTTTGCAAACGGGCAACCACCTCTGGTAGCGGCAACGACAAAACCAGACTTGAGAAATACTCGCTCCGCCCATTGGCAAACACAACTTGTTTTTGAAGCGGATCGATTTCCAACAAATCGTGCTGAAGATGCAGCCGCGTCGGCGGCAGCCGGTGCAACATGGCTTTCGGCAACGCATCTATGCCGCCAGCGCGGGGGTATTTGAAGCGCGTGTCATTGCCGCCGCATGCGACCTGCCTGCTGGCTTGGCCAAGTCCAAACAGATAGGGCAAGGAAGGCGGCTGAATCCTGCTGGGCATGGCGGCATCAATCTCCGCCAACGGCAGGCGCATGCGTTTCAGTTCGTAATCTCGGAAAAACAAATGGAATAATGTCTTTCCCGATTGTGCAAGGATCAATTCCTGAAACGATCCTGAAATCTTTTTTCGTGGGTTGAGGTTGCGCCGCACAATGTCCAGGAAAATCTTGACCCGTTCGGCAACCGGCAAACGGTGCAAATGGTGTTGAATAGGCGCGGGAATGCTGATTAACTGGCCCAGGTTAGGAAAAATAGCCGATTGGCAAACACAGTCCTCAAGCGCCAAATCCAAACGCCCAAACAGCTCCGGTGTTTGCAAAATGACATGGGGACCGTAATCGAAAGTGAAACCGTCCATCCGTTCGCTGCGGGTCAAGCCGCCAACAACCGGTTCGCGCTCGAATGCGGAAAATCCGGCGGCCTGTTGTTGCAATTCCAACGCGCACGCCAAACCGCTGACCCCTAAACCCACCAACACGATTCCCGACATCGCCACCCACCCGCGTTACTTTAAACCCTGTTCCGCCTCTCGGCCCGCCGCCTTGGCCAAACGGTCATTGACCGCCCGCCAAGCGGGGCCTTGGGGCGGGCCCTCGATCACAATCACAGCCAACCGGCAAGCATCCAACTGGCGTAACGAAGCGTATAAGGCTTGCGCGTAGGCATCCGCCGCTTCCGGCATGACCCTAACCGTTAACCGGTGGTCGCCCATCAATGCGTGGCCAATGGCCTGACCGTATGCCAGCACACCAAGTTGATGCCCCTTAGACAACAACCTGACGACCAAACCGGCCAGGTCGTCGCTGTTACACAACAGCGTTTTTGTCACCGGGGCATAATGCACCGCCATCATGCCCGGTGCCCGCACCCCGGATTGGCTGGATTGCGGCAATAGCAGCCTTGAACCTAATACAGAAACAAGCGCGGCTTCGTCGATTTGGCCGGGGCGCAACAATTTTGGCCGGTCGCCCGATAAATCGATAAGGGTCGATTCCACGCCCACTTGGCACGGGCCGCCGTCTAAAATCAGGTCCACGGCCCCGCCCAATTCCTCGGCTACATGGCTGGCCAAAGTTGGGCTGATCCGGCAAAAGCGGTTAGCCGAGGGTGCAGCGATGCCGCCGCCAAATGCCTGCAATAATTTCAACGCGACCGGATGGCCAGGCACGCGCAAGGCCACGGTGGGCTGGCCGCCGGTCACCGCCAGCGGCACCCAGTCTTGTTTGGGCAACACCACGGCCAAAGGGCCGGGCCAAAATTGGGCCGCCAAGGCCAATGCCAGGTCAGGAACAACAGCCGCCCAAGCAGACAGTTGCCCGGCATCGGCCAAATGCACAATCAACGGATGGTCGGTAGGCCGGCCTTTAGCTGCAAAAATGCGCTGTACGGCTTCGGGGTTAGTGGCATCGGCGCCCAAGCCATAAACGGTTTCCGTGGGAAAAGCCACTAAGCGGCCTTGCCGCAACAAAGCAGCGGCTTGGGCAATCGTGGCGGTATCGGCGATAACAGGCATTTTGGTCATGTGGCGTTTTATTGGCCTAGAAAGATTGGAACGGTGCGCTACTGCGGGAACGTTAATCGCAATGGACGCCCTGCTGCAAATCCAACGCTGCCTGGTACAGCCATTTCTTTCTCGCACCGGTAATTTCTACGGCCATGGCGACGGCGGTTTTTAACGGGCACTGCTTTAACAACACCGCCAGCACCCGTTGTTGCTCTTCAGTCAGACCCTCAAGGCTATCTTTAACGGTGGCTCCGGCCACGATGACGACAAATTCGCCCTTTTGCATAGTGTCGTCCTGCTCGACTAGGGCTAGGGCATGAGCCAAATGGGTTTTAACGATGGTCTCGTGCAGTTTGGTCAATTCTCTGGCGATAACAATTTCCCGGTCTGGCGGGATGGCGGCGGCCATGTCGCGCAAGGATGCCAAAATGCGGTGGCTGGATTCGTAAAACACCCACGTATCAGGGCAATTCCGGCGTTCTGTAAAAAATGCCAGACGCGCCGCTGCGGTGCGCGGGGCAAAGCCCTCAAAGCTAAACCGAGTCACTGGCAGGCCCGCCGCCGACAACGCGGCAATCAAGGCGCAGGTGCCGGGTATCGGCACCACGGCCACACCGGCATCCTTAGCAGCTTTAACCAAGGGCATGCCTGGGTCGCTCAACAACGGCGTGCCGGCATCGGAAACTAACGCCACTGACAGACCGGATTGTAGTTTTTCCAGCACCTGCAACGAAGCGCGGGCTTCGTTGTCTTGGTGCAAGGACATCAACTTATTGCGGATGCCGTAATGACTGAGTAACGGCCTGATGTGGCGGGTGTCCTCGGCGGCAATCAGCGCCACCTCCTGCAACACCGCAACCGCCCTAAAAGTCATATCAGCCAAATTACCGATAGGCGTGGCCACCACGTATAATTTACCGGGTTCATTGCTCATGGCTAGGCCTTAGGGACGGGTAGTGGGGCGGGCGATTATAGCAGGCCAGACCAGCCCATTGTTTTTAAATCCAAACGCCAATGCGTCCATGCAACCGCCATTTACTTTCCGCAAACACCCTTAAGCCAAGCCAACCTACGCGATGCCGTCCCTGCCTACAAAAACCAAAGCCCCGCATTTACAGCAAGGTGAAGCCGCCGAGGCACGGGCACTGACGCATTTGACCCAGCAAGGCTTAACACTGCTGCAACGCAATTTCCGTTGTAAACACGGGGAATTGGATTTAATCATGCTCGATAACGAGGACTTGGTGGTTGTGGAAGTGCGCTTTCGCAAGTCTGACCGCTACGGCAGTGCCGCCGAGAGCGTCACGGTGGCGAAACAATCGCGTATAATAGCCGCCACCCATGCCTACCTGGCACAACAGCCACAAGACCGTGCCATCCGTTTCGATGTCTTTGCCCTGTCCGGCGAGGGCGGTATCAACTGGATTAAAAATGCTTTTTAATCAATAATTCGCGCCATGAACCTACACGATTTGGTCAACCAGCATTTCAGCGACAACATCCAAACCCAGCAACAGACGATGGCTCACCTGTGTGAGATGATTGAATACGCCGGGCAACGCTTGGTCACTTGCTTGCTGAACGGCCAAAAAATTCTCACCTGCGGCAATGGCCGCTTTGCTGTTTGCGCCCAGTTGTTGGCCGCGTTGCTGTTAGACCGTTATGAGCGCGAACGCCCAGCCTTGCCCGTCATTGCGCTGGCTGAAGGCAGTGCCACGCTAACCGCCATCGCCAACAGCCTGCATTTCGACGAAATCTACGCCAAACCCCTGCGCGCCTTAGGACAAGCCGGCGACATTCTGGTCATTTACAGCGACGGCCAACACGCTCCCAACCTCGGCAAAGTCATCAAAAACGCCCATGACCAAGACATCCAAATTATCGCCTTAACCGGCAACCAAGGCGGCATGGTGGCACCTTTGCTCAGGGAAACCGACATCGAAATCCGCATCCCGGCTCAGACCTCTGCCCGGATCATGGAAACCCAAGTCCTTATCACCCATTGCCTGTGCGATTTAATTGACCAACAACTATTTGGTGGTGGCTTATGAAAACAGCCGCTTTGATTGGCGCGTTATTGGTTTCCGCTTGCGCCACCAGCATGGACCCCAGCCAGATTTCCCCCTTTGAGCGCCGCAGCATCGAAGCCATCGTGAATGACCGCGCCATTCAAGCCGACATTTACGACGAACTGCATGACGACGCCGAACTGTCCAGCCAAACCCACATCACCGCTACCGCCTTCAACGGCATTTTATTGCTAACCGGGGCAGCGGCGAGCGAACCGTTGCGCAGCAAAGCCGTAGGCATCGCGCAACTGACTGACCACGTCAGACGGGTACATAACAACATTACTATCGCAGCCCCAAGCAGTTTAGAGAGCCGTCAGCGTGATGCACGCATAACCGCCACTGTCACCGACGGACTCAGGCAAATCCGCACCATTCCAGGTTTCGACGCCAGCCAAGTGCAGGCAGTCACCGAAAACGGCGCCGTTTACCTGATGGGTTTGCTGCACAGGCATGAAGGTGCGGTGGTTGTCAATGTAGTCCGGTATTTGCCGGATGTTCGGCAAATCACCACGGTATTTGAATACCTGGACTAAAAAACCCCGCCCATGCGCCTAATTCGGGGACTTGCCCACTTGGAGTCGTTTAAACGTGGCAGCGTGCTGACCATTGGCAATTTCGATGGCCTGCACCTAGGCCACCACGCTGTCATCGCCAAGCTGGCCGCCCGGGGTGCCGAGCTAGGCTTGCCGGCCGTAGCCATGGTGTTTGAACCCCAGCCCTTAGAATACTTCCTGAAAGACAACGAGCCGCCCCGCTTAATGCGCTTGCGTGAAAAGGCCATCGGTTTTGCCCACCTGCCCATCGACCATCTTTTAATCGTCCGTTTCAACCGGCAGTTTGCTAATTTAAGTGCCGAGCAATTCATCGAAGACATTTTGTTGGCCAAGCTGAATGTCAAACATTTGGTCGTCGGTGACGATTTTCATTTCGGCAAAGCGCGGCGCGGCAATTTTGCCTTGCTGCAAACGTATGGAAGAAAACGCGGCTTCAGCGTCGAGAACACCGGCTCGCACCAGACTGAGGGCCTGCGGGTTAGCAGCACCTTAATCCGCGATGCCTTAGCCGTCGGCGACCTAGCCCAAGCGGAACGCTGGCTAGGCCACCCTTATTGCGTGTGTGGCCGGATTGCCCACGGCGACAAACGCGGCCGCACGCTAGGTTTCCCCACCGCCAATATCCGTTTGTTCAGGAGAGCCACGCCGGTCAGCGGTGTTTTTGCCGTGACCCTAACCGGCATCGACGACCGCAGTTACCCTGGCATTGCCAACGTAGGCACCCGGCCCACCGTCGATGGCGGCAGCACCGTCTTGCTGGAAACGCATTTATTCGATTTCAATCAGAACATTTACGGGCATTATGTGGAAGTACAGTTCCGGCAAAAAATCCGCGAGGAACTGCGTTTTGCGACGGTGGAACTGCTTAAGGAGCAAATTCGCAAAGACATCAGCACCGCCCAGACCATTTTAAGCGTTTAATACCGGAGGTTTTTATGGGATTAGCCTACCAAGCCGTGCACAATAGCGGCGAAGACTATTTGCAGCGCGAACTGGCGGCCGACAGCAAACACCAGCTGATCGACGGCGAAATTTATGCGCTGGCGGGAAACCTATTCGCGCAATTACGGAACCGGCTTCGTGGTACACCTTGCCGGACGTTTATAGCGGACATGAAAATCAAAGTCGGCGAAGATTTTTATTACCCGGACGTGATGGTGGTCTGTGGACAAGACAATGAACACGACTATTACAAAACCGCACCGGTGATTATCGTTGAAGTGTTGTCGAAGACTACCCGCCGCTTCGACCAGAGCTTAAAACGCCTGCGCTGCCAAGCTTTGCCAGCGTTGCAGGAATATGTGCTGATTGAACAGGATAAGGGGGAGATCGAAGTGTTCAGCCGCCAAGAGCAATGGCAAGCCCGCTATTATTACCTAGGCGATGACATCACCTTCCTTTCGCTAGGCGTGACCATCCCGGTCGAAGCCATTTACGAGCAAGTCAATAACGAGGACGTGGTGGCTTTTTTGCAGCAGAAGACTGCGTTTGCTGACAATGCTTAACCCGTTAAAACCAAAGCCACAATCATGACCACAGACTATAAAAAAACCCTAAATCTGCCCGCCACCGCCTTCCCGATGAAGGGCAACCTGGCGCAGCAAGAGCCTAACACCTTAAAAAAATGGCAGGCCAACCAAATCTACCAAAAAATCCGCGCCCAATGCCAAGGCAGGCCATTGTTCGTGCTGCACGACGGCCCACCCTATGCGAACGGGGAAATTCATATCGGCCATGCCGTCAACAAAGTGTTAAAAGACATCATCGTCAAAGCCAAAACCCTAGACGGTTTCGATGCCCCCTATATTCCCGGTTGGGATTGCCACGGTTTGCCGATTGAGTTGCAGGTGGAAAAGAAAATCGGCAAGGCTGGGGCTAAAGTCTCGCCCGCCGTGTTTCGTAAAGCCTGCCGGGAGTACGCGGCTAAGCAAGTTGAACTCCAAAAAGCAGCGTTCATGCGCTTGGGCGTGCTGGGCGATTGGGATAATCCCTATTTGACCATGGATTTTAAGTTCGAGGCCGACAGCGTCCGCGCCTTGGGCAAGATCGTCGAAAATGGCCACATCCACCAAGGTGCTAAGCCGGTGCATTGGTGCACCGATTGCGGCTCGGCGCTGGCGGAAGCGGAAGTCGAATACGAGGACAAACAGTCACCGGCCATCGACGTGCGTTTCAGCGTCGTTGATGCAGCCGCGTTTATGGCGCGTTGCCATCACGTTGACGGCCACGAAGGCCACGGCCCGTTGTCGGTGGTGATCTGGACCACCACGCCGTGGACCTTGCCCGCCAACCAAGCGGTCGCGCTTAACCCTGAGCTGGAATATGCCATCGTCCAATGCCAACAAGACGGCCAGCCGGAACGCTTGGTATTGGCCGAAGCCTTGCTGAAAGATGCCCTGTTGCGCTACGGCATCGATCAGTACCGTGTCATCGCCTATTGCCAAGGTTCCGCCCTGGAACACCAGTTGCTGCACCACCCGTTCTACCACCGGCAAGTGCCGATTATCTTAGGCGGCCACGTCACCGTCGAAACCGGCACCGGTGCCGTGCACACCGCGCCCGGTCACGGCCAGGAAGACTATGTGGTCGGGCAGCGTTACGGCCTAGCGGTCGATAACCCGGTCGGCGGCGACGGCGTGTTCCTGCCCGGCACGCCGTTGTTCGCCGGTGAACACGTTTTTAACGCCAACCCGAAAGTCATCGACGTGTTGCAAGAAAACGGCAAATTGCTGCACCACCACGCCATCGAACACAGCTACCCGCATTGCTGGCGGCACAAAACGCCGATCATTTTCCGCGCCACGCCACAATGGTTTATCGCTATGGAGCAAAACGGCCTGCGCGAACAGGCCCTGGCCGAAATCCAACAAGTGGCGTGGATTCCCGATTGGGGTCAGGCGCGTATCGAGGGCATGGTCGAAGGCCGCCCCGATTGGTGCATCTCGCGCCAACGCACCTGGGGCGTGCCGATTGCCTTGTTCGTGCACAAGGAAACCGGCGAGCTGCATCCTAACACCGCCGAGCTGATCGAACAGGTGGCCTTGCGCATCGAGGCAGACGGCATAGACGCCTGGTTTGCACTGGAAACAGCGCAACTGTTGGGCGATGAGGCCGCCGAGTACGACAAAATCGCCGACACCCTGGATGTCTGGTTCGACTCCGGCATCAGCCACGCCGCCGTGCTGGCGCGTCGGGCCGAAGTGCGCTTCCCGGCCGATTTGTACCTGGAAGGCTCCGACCAGCACCGCGGCTGGTTCCAGTCGTCGCTATTGGCCTCGGTGGCCATGCACGGCGTTGCGCCGTACCAGCAAGTGCTGACCCACGGCTTCACTGTCGATGCTAAGGGCGAAAAAATGTCCAAGTCCAAGGGCAACGTCATCCCGCCGCAGTCGGTGATGAAAAACCTGGGCGCGGACGTATTGCGGCTGTGGATCGCCGCCACCGACTACCGCAGCGAAATGCGCGTCTCCGATGAAATCCTCGAACGCACCAGCGACGGCTACCGGCGCTTGCGCAACACCGCCCGCTTTTTGCTGGCCAACTTAGCCGATTTCGACCCGGCTTTACACGCCGTCAAAACCGCCGATTTGTTGGCGCTAGACCGCTGGATTATCGACAGGGCATCTCAGTTGCAGGAAGAAGTCAAGGCCGCTTATAACGCCTACCAATTCCAGGCCATTTACCAAAAAGTCCACCATTTCTGCGTCATCGACCTGGGCGGGTTTTATTTGGACGTGGTGAAAGACCGCCAATACACCGCTAAGGCCGACAGCCTCGCCCGCCGCTCCGCACAAACGGCGATGCACCGTGTCGTGGAAGCGTTGGCCCGCTGGCTGGCCCCCATTCTTAGCTACACCGCCGAGGAAATCTGGCGGCACATCCCGGGCGAGCGCGGCGAGTCGGTGTTTTTAGCCACTTGGTATACCGGCTTATCCGAACTGGATGCCGACACGCCGCTAAACCGGGCATTCTGGCAACAGGTGATGGCTGTGCGTACCGCCGTCGGCAAGGTGCTGGAAAAATGCCGCAACCAAGGCGGTATTGGCGGCTCGTTGACCGCCGAGGTTACGCTTTATTGCAACGAAGCTTTGTTGGCCGCGTTAGGCCAAATCGCCGACGAATTGCATTTTGTCTTCATCACCTCCGCAGCCACGTTGCAGCCGTTGGCGGCAGCCCCCGAACAGGCCGCCGCCACCGAAGTGGACGGCTTGAAACTGATCGTGGCGGCTTCCGGAAAAACCAAATGCGTGCGCTGCTGGCACCAACGCGCCGACATCGGCAGCCACCCGGAACACCCGGAACTGTGCGGGCGTTGCGTCGAAAACGTGGCCGGAAACGGCGAGGTGCGCCGTTATGCTTAAATGGCTTTGGCTGTCGGCAGTGACCGTCGTGCTGGATCAAGCCAGCAAACTGGCGATCACTTACAGCATGCAGTTGTACCAATCCATCCCGTTGTTGCCTTTTTTCAACCTGACTTACGTCCACAACACCGGCGCCGCGTTCAGCTTTCTGAGCGGCGCCGGCGGCTGGCAACGTTGGTTTTTCGCGGGGCTGGCAATGGCCATGAGCGTGGCTTTAAGCCTTTGGCTGAGTCGTCTGCAAAAACACGAAACCCTGCTGGCGGTCTCCTTGTCGCTGATCTTAGGCGGTGCCGTCGGCAATTTGATCGACCGCCTGTTGTACGGCCACGTCATTGATTTTTTGGATGTCTACTACGGGTCTTGGCATTTTCCGGTCTTCAACATCGCCGATTCGGCGATTACACTGGGAGCGTTTTTAATGCTGATTGAAGCCTTTGTCGGTGCCCCGCCCCGCCCGAAATAAACAAGCGTTTTTACACCGTACGCCCGACACCTTACTCCTTAAAAAAACCGAATGAGAAACCGTTTTATCCCCCTACTGGCTTTGCTGCCCTGGGTACTGGCCGGTTGCATGCCCGCAGCCTACCCGCCTGGCGCAAAAATCAAAACTGCCCGGCTGCTTGAACAGGCTTTTTTGACGGAAGACGGCCTGCGCTTACCCATGCGCCGTTGGCTGCCAAACTCTGAACCCCGCGCCGTAATAGTGGCACTGCACGGGTTTAACGATTACAGCCAATTTTTTCAGATGCCGGGCGACTACCTTAAAAAACAGGGCATTGCCAGTTTTACCTACGATCAACGTGGCTTTGGTGCCGCGCCAAAACTGGGGCTATGGCCTGGCCATGCGGCCTACGTCAATGATTTGCTGGCGTTTACCCGATTGGTCAAGGAACGCTACCCGAAACAGCCGGTTTACTGGCTCGGTGAAAGCATGGGCGGTGCGATCGTTATTGCAGCCCTAAGCCAACACCCTCTGCCCGATATAGCCGGCACCGTTCTGGTGGCCCCTGCGGTATGGGCTAGGTCCGCCATGCCGTGGTACCAAACCGGCCTGCTTTGGACGCTCGCACACAGCCTACCGTGGTTGACCTTGACCGGGAAAGGCTTAAACGTCATGCCCTCCGACAACATGGAAATGCTCACTGCCTTGCGCCGCGACCCGCTGGCACTTAAAGGCTCCCGAGTGGAAACTTTGTACGGGCTGGCTAATTTGATGGATTTGGCTTTTGCCAGTGCCCCGTCCCTGTCAGGTCGCCTGCTGCTGCTTTATGGCAAGCAAGACCAAATCATCCCTAAGCAACCGATGCACGCTTTTTTACAGCAATTGCTGTTCACAGACCCGGCTTACAAAACCGTAGCGGTATACCCTGACGGCTACCACATGCTGTTGCGCGGCCTGAACGCACCCATTGTCTGGCAAGATTTGGCGACCTGGATACACCGCCCCCGAGACCCACTGCCCTCTGGGGCAGACCGACAGGCCCGGCAATGGCTGGCCGACCGCCCCTAAACCGGCCTGCCGTTACCCGGCCTACAATCCACGACAACCTTAACTTTTTGCCAACACCGGCACCGCCGCCAATAAGGTTTGGGTGTACGCGTGTTGCGGCCGCCTAAGCACTTGTTCGGCGGGGCCTTGCTCGATGATTTTACCCTGGTACATCACGGCAATAGCATCGGCCAGCTCGGCCACCACCGCCAAATCGTGGCTGATGAACAGATAGCTTAAGCCTTGCTGCTGTTGCAAGGTTTTCAACAGCCCGATGATCTGCTTTTGCACCGACACGTCCAGGGCACTGGTCGGCTCATCACAGACGATCAGCTTAGGCTCCACCGCCAACGCCCGGGCGATGCAAATGCGCTGGCGTTGGCCGCCGGAGAATTCATGCGGGTAGCGCAGGGCGCAGTCTTGCGGCAAATCGACCGCAGCCAGCAAGTGCGCTATCCGTCGTTGGCGGGTTTTAGCGTCCAAACCGGTATGCAAGGCCTCTAAACCTTCGGCGATGATGTCGCCGACCAGCATCCTCGGGTTCATCGAAGCAAACGGGTCTTGAAAAATAATTTGCATGTCGGCGCGTTTGCGGCGCAGGGCTTCGCCGCTTAGCCCATTCAAATCGACACCGTCCAACAAAACCTTGCCGCCGGTCAAGCCCGGCAATAGCTTCAACAAACTCTTGCCCAGCGTGGTTTTACCGCAGCCAGACTCACCGACTAAGGCCAAGGTCTGGCCGCGCCGAATTTGGAAACTGACGCCGTCCACCGCCTTGACGAAACCAACCACGCGCTTGAACAAACCCTTGCGGATCGGATAATGGCAATGAAAATCGGCCACCTCCAGCAACACGGGGGCTAAGTCCGCTTGCGGTTTGGCCAGGCGGGACAGGGATGGCAAGGCATCTAACAGCTTGCGCGTGTAGGGGTGCTGGGGGGCGCAGAACAAAGCGGTACCGCCTTGCTCCACCAAACGCCCTTGCCACATGACGGCGACGCGGTCGGCGATGCTCGAGACCAAGGCCAGGTCATGGCTAATCAGCCACAAGGCCATGCCGGTTTTTTGTTGGATGGCTTTCAGCAAGGCCAAAATTTGCGCTTGGATGGTTACATCTAAGGCCGTAGTCGGCTCGTCTGCGATCAACAAATCCGGCTGCCCGGCCAGGGCTAGGGCCAGCATCACCCGTTGCCGCTGGCCGCCGGACAATTGGTGCGGGTAGGCCTGTAGTTTTTGTTCGGGATCGGGCAATTCAACCTGCCGCAGCAAGGTCAGCACTTGTGTTTTCAGTGCTTGGCCGGACACCGCAAAATGCAGCCGGATGGCTTCGGCTACTTGGTTGCCAACGGTCATCACCGGGTTGAGCGAGACAAACGGGTCTTGGAACACAAAGCCAATGCGCCGTCCGCGAATTTTGCACAGCTGCGCTTCGCTGCTGGCGGTCAAATCCATGCCTTGCAAGCGGATGCTGCCACCGCTCACCGCCGCCCCCGGCGGCAACAAACCCAACACCGATAAGGCGGTGATGGATTTTCCGGAGCCCGATTCGCCCACTAAAGCGAAAGTCTCACCCGCATTGACGGTAAAGCTGAGGTGGTCAACTACGGTGGTGCGCTGGTGAAAACAGACGCAGAGCCGGTCAACGCTAAGCAGTGCCTCGGCCATACTAGAACCGCAAAAAACCGAACCGCCGCCGCACCGGGGCGGGCTGTTGCGGGGCGGGCTGTTGCCGGCCGTAGCCAAGCAAACCGCCCAACGGAATGGACTGGCCGGCCGTCCATTCTGGCAGCCAGTGCACGGCATCCTTGGCAAATAAGACAATAACGGTCGAACCCATGTTAAACCGCCCCATTTCCTCGCCCAGCGCCAAGGTGGGCGGATTTTCTAAGTAGTGCCAAGCCCGCACCTGGTCCACGGTCGGCGGCGTGACCACGCCATGCCAGACGGTTTCGATGCTGGAGACAAAAATCGCCCCGACCAAAACCAGTGCCATCGGTCCCCGTTCGGTGTCGAAAATAGCCGCCACCCGCTCGTTGCGGGCGAACAATCCGGGCACAGCGTTGGTGGTCGCGGCGTTGACGCTGAACAAGCGGCCGGGGATATGCACCATTTCCCGCAGAGTCCCTGCCACCGGCATGTGCAGGCGGTGGTAGTCACGCGGCGACAGGTAAATCGTGGCGAAAACGCCGTCGTCAAACTCGGCGGCGCGGGCCTGGTCGCCACCTAACAAGGCTTGGGTGGTGAAGGTTTTGCCCTTGGCTTGGAACATTTCCCCGCCGGTGATGGCACCGATTTGGCTGATAGTGCCGTCAGCCGGGCAAGCGACGGCGTTGGCTTCGCTAGGCCAGGTTCTGGCACCCGCTTTCAAGGCACGGGTGAAAAAGGCATTGAAACTGGGGTAAGCGTTGGCCGATGGGCTTGCGGCTTCATCCCAGTTGATTCCGTACAGCCTGCTGACCCCTGCGATCATCAAGTTTTTCAGCCACTTGTTTTCAGAATGAGTCAGTTTGCCCATCCAGCGGGACAACGCGTGGTGCGGCAACCCGTATTGCGGCAAGGCGATCAAAAAGTCTTTTATTGTCATGATGGCTTACGGCAAGTTGACCAATTCGGGAGCGTGCCAGTTAAGGTTTTTATGCTCGGCGATGACGCCGGTGTAAAGGCCGCCGCGAACGTTAAATTCGGCGCGGATACGCATGAAACTAGGCGCGGTGGCGGCCACTAAATCGTCCAAGATGGCGTTGGTGACGGCTTCATGGAATGCGCCTTGGTTGCGGTATCCCCCCAGGTACAATTTCAGCGATTTCAGCTCCACGCACAGGGCGGCGGGGACGTATGCAATGGTCAGGGTGGCAAAATCCGGCTGGCCGGTTTTCGGGCATAAACAAGTGAATTCAGGCACCTCGATGCGCACGGTGTAATCGCGCCCCGGCTGCGGGTTGGGGAAGGTTTCTAAGGGGTTGCTGGATTGGGTCATAAATTTTCCGATTAAAACTAAAAAGGGCATGAAGGCCAATGAACGGTATTGGGTTGCGCCAGTTTACAGCAACCCCTTGTTGATTTCGAGGGGCTGGCTAGATGAGGATGCCCGGTTGCCCAAGCTGGCCTTGGTGCGGGCAGCACCGCCCCTAGCCGCTTGAACCGACTTTCTGCCGAACCGCCAAACGGCTTAAAAAACCGTAACTTAACGGCCAAATTGGAGGCTCTGGCTGGCCGTACAAAGGGAACTGCACGGTCACTTTCAGGCCGCCCAAGGGCGATACGCCTAAGATCAAATCGGCATTATGGATGCAGGCAATGCGCTCGACAATGGAAAAACCCAGCCCCGTGCCGGGTGCGGTGTGGGCGGTCTCGGAGCAACGGTGGAAGCGTTGCAAGGATTTTTCGTATTGGTCCGGGGCAATGCCTGGGCCTGAGTCTTCCACGCAAAGCTGCACACATTGTTCTTTGCCGACCACAGCGATCATCACCTGGCCTTTAGGGGGGGTGTATTTAATGGCATTATCCACCAAATTACGAATTAAAATGGCCACCAAGGCCGGATTGACCAGCACCGGTAAGGGTTCCCCCTCGACAAACTCAATGGCAATGCCTTTTCTGTAGGCTTCTGGCTCCAAATCGGCCACCATCTGGATGATTTCCCGGCCCAGCTCGGTCGGCTCTTTTTTTAAAAACTCGGTGCTGTATTCAATGCGCGAAAACGTCAGCAATTGCTGCACCATGTAGGTCATGCGGTTAACCGCCTGTTCAATGCGCTTTAATGCTTGCCGGCGGACGCTGTCATCGCTGGTACGCAGCGCCACTTGCGCCTGGGTCAACAGGCCCGCTAACGGGGTACGCAGTTCATGGGCGGCATCGGAGGTAAAGCGGCGCTCGTGTTCAAACGCCTCCTCAAGCTGGGCAAACAAATTATTGATTTCATTGACTACAGGCAAAATTTCGTTGGGCAGTTTGCGGGTCGATAGGGGCTTGAGAAAATTGGCCTCACGCCGGGCCAGCGACTTTTCCAAACGGCTGACCGGCTTTAAGGATTGGCCGACAATCAGCCAAATCACAGCGCCCAAAAAAGGCAGTCCAATCAGAAACTGGACCACCAATTGCCCGGAGATTTCATCGGTCAATTCGGCGCGGATTTCCTCTTTTTGGCCGACATGAATGATGTAATCGCCGGGCGCATTGGAAATGCTGAACACATGCCAGAGATGGTCGCCGATATTGGCCTGGCTAAAGCCATTGTCCTGCTCGGAAAAAACGTATTTGGGCGCACTTTCCGAACGCATCAGCAAGCCGTTTTTCTTTGACCACAACTGGAAAGCGATTTTTCTTTCGTAGCTGCGACCAAGATTGCCCGGCAGCAGAATGTCATCGAAGTCTTGCCACAATTCCATATCGGTGCCCGACGGGGCAAAACCTTGCAGAGAAAAATCGGGCTTGCCTGACGCCGGCTGCAGCCAAGCCTGACCGCCCGACCAAAGATCAAAAGCGTTTTTATTTTTTCTTTGCCGCAGGGGGCGGATATGCAGTTGCTTGTCCAGTTTTTCTAACGTCCAATAGCTGGACAAGGCGCCTTCGCGCAGCAGGTTTTCGACAAAAGCATGCAGCACCTTGGCCGATTGCGACAATTCGGCATCAAACAGATTGGCCACTTCCTTGCGCGTCTGCTGGTAGCTGAAATAAGCGGTGACGCCCCAGATCAACAGGGACGCCGACAATAAGCTGACCAGTAACAATTGCCTGAGTGAATAGTTCATTGGCCGTCGTCGTGATCGATGATGTAGCCCACGCCCCTGACCGTGCGGATCAGTGCCGGTCCCAGCTTTTTCCGCAAATGGTGAATATGCACCTCGACGGTGTTGCTTTCGACATCGGCATTCCAGGAATACAGGCTTTCTTCCAGCCGCGCCTTAGACATCACCTTGCCGATATTGCTCAGCAAAAAATTAAGAATTTCAAATTCTTTTTGCGACAAATCCACTTTGTCACCGTCAACGCTCACTTGCCGGGCGGCGGGGTCCAGCACCACGCCTTTGTGTTCGATGGTCGGCACACTGCGCCCTTCGCTGCGCCGGGCCAAAGCCCGCAGCCGGGCGCAGACCTCATCCAGCTCAAACGGCTTGATGACAAAATCATCCGCCCCGCTGTCTAAGCCTAACACCCGGTCGGCCACGGTATCCCTAGCCGTCAGCACCATGACCGGGGTCTCGTTCTTGCGGGCCCGCAACGCCCGCAAAATATCCATCCCTTGCATACCCGGCAGGTTTAAATCCAACACGATCAGCTCGTAGCTGTTCAGCTTCAGGGCCTCATCGGCCTGCTTGCCGTGGGTCAGCCAATCCACCACATACCCTTCCATGGTCAAGCCCGCCACCAAACCATCGCCTAAAATTTCGTCATCTTCAACCAATAACAAACGCATAGACCTGTCGCCTAAAGTAAATTTTCAATCTATGGAAAAAGGTAAGCCTTGGCACGCCCCTTAAGAAACGCTAAACTCAAGCACGATTTTGCACTGTCAAAACCCCGCCCAGAGAACCGTTTAAGGGCCAATACCACCGAATTTATGCCGCCATTATTGCACCAATTGCTCAGGGAATCCGCACGACGCACACCCGATGCGACGGCCATCGTACATAAAAACCACACCCGCTCGTATCAACAGCTCAACGACTTAGTCCACCGGCAAGCCCACGCCTTGGCCGGCTTGCACCTAAAGCCCCAGCAGCGTGCCGCCGTTTATTTGCCCAAGCAAATCGAAACCGTCACCAGTTTCTTGGCCATCACCGAGGCGGGCGGGGTGTTCGTGCCCATCAACCCGGTGCTAAAAGCCGCCCAAGTGGGCCATATCCTGAACGACTGCACGGTGCAAGTGCTGTTCACCTCGCTCAGCCGTTTGCAAAGCTTGCAGGCGGTTTTGGCCGATTGCCCGGACCTGCATACCGTTGTGTTGGTGGAAGACGGTGCCACTGACCGTCTACCGACAGGCTTTTCCCAGACCCTGCTGGGTTGGCCGGCATTTCTTGACGCTGCCAAGCCAAACAACGCCTTGCCGCCCGCCATCGACACCGATATGGCCGCCATTTTGTACACCTCCGGCAGCACCGGCAAACCCAAAGGCGTGGTGCTGTCACACCGCAACCTGGTCGCCGGGGCGGAAAGCGTCAGCGACTACCTCACCCTCACCGCCGCCGACCGGTTGCTGGCGGTACTGCCGTTCAGTTTTGATTACGGGCTTAACCAACTCACCACCTGCTTGCTCAAAGGCGCAACCTGTGTGCTGCTCGATTACTTGCTGCCCAAAGATGTCATCAACGCGCTGGTGGCCCACCAAATCACTGGCTTGGCCGCTGTGCCGCCTTTGTGGGCGCAACTGGCCAATTTGGCTTGGCCCCCCAGCATCAACAGCCATTTACGTTATATGACCAACTCCGGCGGCAAAATGCCAAAATCGGTGTTGGCGGCTATCCGGCAAAAAGCCCCCAACAGCCAGTTTTTCCTGATGTACGGCCTGACCGAAGCGTTCCGCTCCACCTATTTGCCGCCGGAGGAAATCGACCGCCGGCCCGATTCCATCGGCAAAGCCATCCCCAATGCTGAGGTTCTGGTGGTGCGCGAGGATGGCAGCCGCTGCGCCCCGCACGAACCCGGCGAATTGGTGCATCGCGGCTCTTTGGTGGCGATGGGCTATTGGAACGACCCGGTCAAAACCGCCGAACGTTTTAAACCGGCTCCCGGGCAATTGCCCGGTCTGCCGTTAACTGAAATGGCCGTGTGGTCGGGCGACACCGTGACCCAAGACGAAGCCGGCTATTTGTACTTTATCGGGCGTCAGGATGGCATGATCAAAACCTCCGGCTACCGGGTCAGCCCGACTGAAATCGAGGAAGTAGTGTACGCTTCCGGCCTGGTCAAGGAAGCCGCCGCCATCGGCATAGAGCACGAAAGCCTAGGGCAAGCCGTGGTCGTAGTGGTCAGCGTTGTTGACGGCGTTGTTTTCAACGGCCAAGCCGTGCTGGACTTATGCCGTGTGCAGCTACCCAATTTCATGGTGCCCAGCAGAATTGAAGCCTTGCCGGCTTTGCCCAAAAATCCCAACGGCAAAATTGACCGCAAAGCCTTAAGCCAGCAATTTGCCGATTTATTCCAAGTGATGCCATGACCTCCCCAAACCCACAGCATGCGGCTAGGGATCAATTCCCTATCGAGGGCAATGAACTCATCATCGGCGGCATTGCGTTAACACGCTTGGCGCAACGGGTCGGCAGCACACCGTTTTACGCCTACGACCGGCAAGTGATCACGCAACGGCTGGCCGAATTGCGCCGGCACATGCCACCCGAGTTGAAAATTCATTACGCGCTGAAAGCCAACCCCATGCCCGCCGTGGTCCAACACCTAGCCGGCATGGTCGATGGCTTTGATTTGGCTTCCGCAGGGGAAATGAAAACCGCGCTGGACACGCCCCTGCCCGCCGAACACATCAGCATGGCCGGTCCCGGCAAACGCCCCGCCGAGCTGGCCCAGGCCATCGCCGCCGGCATCACCCTCAACGCCGAATCGGCGCATGAACTGGCAACTATCGCCCAACAAGCCGAACACTTAGGCATCCGGCCACGGGTCGCGCTGCGCATCAACCCGGCCTTTGAACTGAAAGCCTCAGGCATGAAAATGGGCGGCGGCGCCAAACCGTTCGGTATCGACGAGGAGCAAATACCCGAGGTGCTGAACCGCTGCCGGGAACTGGACGTAGACTTCCAAGGCTTCCACATTTACAGCGGCTCGCAAAACCTAAAAGCCGAAGCCGTCATTGAGGCCCAAGAAAAAAGCATCGCCCTGGCGCTGCGCCTGTCCGAACAGTGCCCCGGCCCGATCAAAAAACTCAACATCGGCGGCGGCTATGGCATCCCCTACTTTCCCGGCGAAACCCGCCTTAACACCGAAGCCGTCGGGGAGGCACTGCAAGCCCCCCTAAACCAATTTAAGGCTGCCCAGCCGCACGCCGAGGTCGTTATCGAATTGGGGCGTTATCTAGTCGGCGAAGCCGGCATTTATGTCTGCCAAGTTATCGACAAAAAAGTCTCGCGCGGGCAGGTCTTTTTGGTTGTGGACGGCGGCTTGCATCATCACTTAGCGGCATCCGGCAACTTCGGGCAAGTCATCCGCAAAAATTACCCGGTAGCCATCGGCAACAACATGGCGGGCCAAGCATTGGAAACCGTCAACATTGTCGGTCCCTTATGCACACCGCTGGACATCCTAGCCGATAAAATGCGGTTGCCGGTCGCTGAGATTGGGGATTTAGTCGTTGTTTACCAATCCGGCGCTTACGGTTATACGGCCAGCCCTAGAGATTTTTTGAGCCAGCCTAAAGCAGAAGAAATCTTGGTTTAAGCCCGCTGGCTGGTTTTTACAGGCCCGATCAACAAATGCACCCCCCCCCGCTTGGTTAAACGCCTTGTTTTTTTACCCAGCGTAACGTCCATTCCGCCACCTGCTCACGCCAGGCGGCAGTAGCGAACGTGTGATCGGCGTCAGCTAGGTCATGGCGAGTCACCCGTGGCTCGGCCAATAGTGCCTGCCATTGTAAATCTGCTTTGACCGCTTCCTTAAATTCATCGGCCGTCAAGTCGCGGCCGCTGAGCAGTAACAACACCGGGCCGGAAAACTGTTTTAGGCATTCGCGCATCCGCACCGGCAACGGCAGGCTGGCATCGGTCTGGTTGGCCTGCCCTGCTACTAGCAGACCCTTGCCACCCTGCCCGGCTTGCCTGAATAGTGCAACCAACGTGCGTGCCGAACCGGCAAGATCAAACTGCAAGGCCCAGACTTTGCGCCAAAAATCTTTACTCAACAAGCGCCGCCCGTAGTAGTGCTTGAGACAGGTTTTAGCCGCACCGTGCGGGGTGAAAAGCCACGGGTTAAGCAGCACCACGCCCTTAACCCGCGTGTCTTGATGGGCGTAAAACAAAGCCGCAGACGCGGCATCACACAAGCCCCACAGCACCACGCCTGCCAATGCCGGGCAGGTGGCCAAAAAACAGTCAACGGCCGCGCTAATGTCATCGTGGAGAGTTAAAAAATCGCGCGGCTCACCTGATGAATCGCCCATACCACGGGCATCAAAACGCATCGTGGGTATGCCCTGACCCGCTAAATGCCTAGCCAGCAACACAAATTGTCGGTGGCTGCCGACGCGGTACTGCGGGCCGCCTACCACCACCAACACACCCAGCCGGTTAGGTTCGGCTGTTGCACAAGTATGGATGACACCGATCAAGCTCTGGCCTTGGCCAGAGAACACAACCGGGGTTTCCGTCCACTGGCTCAAATCGTTAGGCTGGCCGTTCATCGCAAATACAAACGCTCGATTATGGCCACAATTCGCTCGGCAGCGTGGCCGTCCCAATACTCAGGAACGCGCCCAGACTTGCCGCCGGTCGCTAAAACCTCATCAACACAGGCGGCAATTTGCTCAGGGTTCGTACCGACGACGGTATTAGTGCCTTGCTCAACCGTTATCGGGCGTTCGGTATTTTCCCGCAAGGTCAGGCAAGGCACGCCCAGTGCAGTGGTTTCCTCTTGTAGGCCACCGGAGTCCGTCAACACCATTTTTGCCGTCTGCAGCAACCCTAGCATTTCCAAATAGCCGACCGGCGGCAACTGCACAATAGCCGCAGAAGCCATCAATTCCGCCAAACCAAATTGGTTAATACGCTGCACGGTGCGCGGATGAACAGGAAACACAATGGGCAATTTCCGGCTAATTGACACCAGCGTGTGCAGCAGCCGGGACAGCACCACGGCATCGTCAACATTAGCCGGGCGGTGTAGCGTGAGTAACGCATACTCGTTTTGGCCGGAAGCCATTGCCTTGTCGTAAGCCGCCAAAGTAGCGGAAAACGGCACTGCGTGCTGCAAATGACCGCGCAGCGTGTCTATCATGACATTGCCGACAAAATGCACGCGTTCGCTGGCCACACCTTCTCGGAGGAGGTTAGCGTTGGCACCGCGTTCAGTAGTAAACAAGCTGTCGGAAATTTGGTCCGTCAACACCCGGTTGATTTCCTCCGGCATGGTACGGTCGCCGCTGCGCAAGCCCGCCTCGACATGGATCACCGGGATATGTTTTTTTACCGCCACCAGGCCGCAGGCGATGGTGGAATTGACATCACCGACTACCAGCACGGCGCAAGGCTGAACTTGGTCTAAAATCGGCTCAAAACGCAACATGATGGTAGCGGTTTGCTCGGCATGGGAACCGGACCCTACGCCTAAGTCAACAGCCGGTTCGGGAATCTGCAATTGCTGAAAAAAAGCCGCTTTCATGCTGTGGTCGTAGTGCTGGCCGGTATGAACCAGATACGCCGTCACTTGCCCAGACAGTTTTTGCAGCTCCCGGATGATAGGGGCTATTTTCATAAAGTTGGGTCTAGCCCCTACCACACAAACTAAGGTTTTTTTCGCCATAAGAAGCCTGTTTTCGCTATTTTGAGATTGCATGGTTGTCCTGACCAGCGGCGCTAAAAACCGCACGCCCTTCAGCTATACGCTTTGATGTCGCTACGATCAAAGCCGGTGCTTCAGCAATTTCTTGGCTGCTCCAAAATGACGGGCCAAGGACTTGATGACCGGTAGCTGTGTTGGCCTGGCCGTTTTTTTGCAAGTGAGCCAGCCAGTGTACGCTGCCTGCAGAAAGCGGGGCAGTGGCATCGAAGGACACTTCAAAGAGAGCGGTATCCGCCAAATTGGGCAGCCGCATGTGATCGGTACGCAGCGCAATCAGCGGATTCACTAATTCGGGATTTAAACAATAACCGGCGACTTCAACAGCCTCGCCGGCCATTAGGCGTTGTTTTAACGCTGCGACACTTTCCTTAGGGACAGTGCTATTCAGCATGGCCGCAGCCACCCGCAAGCGCAGGAACTGGGTGATAAAGGTCTCGCCCTGCGTGACGGGCTGCCAAGCCAGCAACCGGTCCACCGGATACTCGCTAAAACCAGCCGCCGCATCCAATGCTAACAGCACCCCTAAGCGCAACCCCCAGAGCGTTAACGTTTGTGCGCCCTGCCCCAGCAACCAAGCCAGTGCCGCTTTAACATCCTGCCGCCAAATAGCCCATGTGGCTTGACCAAAGTCACCCGCACTGTCGCCGGTACCAAACAAATCCAGCACTAAAACAGCGTAGCCCTGTTCAGCAAACGCCCGTGCCTGCAAGGCCACCATGCGCCGAGACTTGTTCATTTCCTCGGCAAAAGCGGGGACATGCAGGATGGCTTGTGTACTAGCCACCGCCACCGGCGGGTAGTACACGGCAAACAATGGCCCGGTCGATCCTGGAATAAACAAAGGCTGCATCGGTTAGGCCAGCTTGCGTTCCAAAAAAGCCACCAAAGAGCCTAAGGTCTCAAACACGCTGGCATCGATTTCATCGTCCTCGATCACAATGCCAAAGCGGTCTTCCAGTGCGGTGATCACCGAGATGACCGCCATAGAATCAAATTCCGGGATGGCACCTAGCAAGGGCGTGTTAGCACCCATTTTTTTAGCCGCCGGCTCACTGAGCTGCAATACGCCGGTTAAAATTTCAACGGCCTGAGTCTGCAAAGACATGCTACTGTTTCCTCGAATGGTTTTTAAAATCGGGCAATTGTAATCTAAAAACAGGGAACGCGTTTTCTGAAAAAGAACCGTGTAAAAACGGAGGCACCGATGCGACGGTGAATTGCACAGATCTCAAACGTATAAAAACAGCCCACCCCAACACCTTCGCCCCCATTCGCTTATGGGAAGACAACGACAGGGCATTAAACGCCGATATTCGGCTTAATGACCAAGCAAAACCGTCTGCCAACAAGCGGCTGGATGCGGCATCCCATAGCTTTAAAAAAACTGGGGACAATCGGTATTTAGCATCCACATAGACATCAAAGTCCCACACCGCCGCAGGCGGCAAGACATACCGGCAACGCACCTCATCCTCTTGGTAGGCCGTCGTCACAAACCACAAACAGCCGGTAAACTCGTCGTCTTTATAGGCCGCTAAGCAAACCGCACCTTGCTGGTACCGGTCGGCTATCACCTGAGCCGGTCTTGGGCACGGATGCGGATGCCCCTGCTGGGGCCACTCGACCACGCGCAACCTGCGCCCTTTGTTTTCCGGCAACAACGGCTGGCGATTCACTGCTTGTGCAGCAAAGTAGTATTTGTTGATGGAGGCATCCAGTGCTAACTTTTGCGCCAGCCTGTTGGCCAAATAAAGACCGCTGTTCAGCAGACCCAACTGCTTAACCCATTGCCACAACTGCATTCGCCTCACCCAAAACTCACTCGTTATCACCCTGACGCTGCGTCAGGGCAGCTCGCAAAAACCCGCCTTGGCAGACCTGCTCACTCAGCCTTAAAGGCCCAGTCTAGCACCCGGGCGAGCATAACATTATCAGGCCGAATTCTGGATACACGAAAACGCGCTTGTCTAACGGAGTTACACCCAGTTTCTTTGTGTTTTCGTTCAGAAACAGTGCTATCCGTGCATTTTTCTGATGCGCTAATCAGGCTGATTTGTGGACGGCAACAACTGTTGCAACGGCAACCCCTACATTTAAATAGGCCAGCCATGACATTTTTACTGTTACGCTGCCCAGTAAGGCCAGTTGAAACCGTACACTGCAAAAAGACGGGACGCCGGATCGGGTTACTCTTGCACCAAACGGTTTATATTTATACACTTCGCCAAAAGCTTGTGCTGCATTCGCCTGCTGGCAGCGATCGCAGGTTTTAATCGATCATTTTAGCTTGCCGTCAATGCGTAATTTGCACACCTAACCTAAGTAAGGCGTACCCGTGAAATTTCAGCCACTTTATCTCGTTGTTTTATGTTTTGCTTGCTCGCCCTCGGTTTGGGCAAACCCTCGGGTTAAAGCCCCGTATGTAGGGGTGTCGCTGGACGGCATGCCCTGCGACGGCGTTGCACAAGGCTATGGCCCGTTTGATTATTCAAAACGCCATACACTGAACCCTTACGATTTAGAAATAGTTGAGCGCGTCCATTTCACACCCAAGGTTGAAAATTTACTGGGCGGGGAAACTTCGGGCACCCCTCAGGCTGATTTAGACTACACCCTACGCGCCTGGCCGAACCATCACAGAGCACTGATGAGCAGCATCCGTTACCAATTGCTCATCCACGCTAAACTGCGAAAAGAAGGCCCTGACGCGGTGCCTGCGGAGTGCCATTTGCAAAGAGCGATACGCTTTAGCCCTGAAGACCCTATACCGCACGCCTTGTACGGCTACTACCTCAATAAACTCGACAAACCGGAATTGGCCGCCGCCCGCTATCAAAAAGCCCTAGAACTGGACCCTGGCAACAGTAAATTGGCTTATGCCTACGCTTTTTTGCTAATCGATTTAAAACGTTACGACGAGGCATTGAAATTTGCCAAAATCGCCTATCAACACCCGAACGCACCGCCTGCTTTAAGGGAAAAATTAAAACAACAGGGAACGTGGAACTAACGCCAACCCCAGCACGCCGACCGACACAATAAGCCGGCGTTCCTGAAGCCCTTTTAAGCGAATTAAGCCCATTGCTGCCACCACAAGTGCCCGCGTAGTGCCCGTTACCCAATAAAACACCATGAAAGTCATTGCTCTACTTGCCTCCTACAATGAAGAACGGTTTATGCGTGCCTGCTTAGAACATTATGCCCGCCAAGGCGTGTACTGTTACTTGATTGACAACGAATCAACCGACTCCACCGTTAAAATCGCCCGCGAATTTCTTGGCAAAAACCTTATCGGTATTGAATCCATGGCACGCCAAGGCCGCTATCAATGGGGAAAAATTTTAAGGCGAAAAGAAGCCTTAGCCGACCGGCTCGACGCGGATTGGTTTATCCATGCCGACCCTGACGAAATCAGGGTCGCGCCATCGCCCGACCAGACACTGCTAGAGGCTATACAAGCGGTTGATGCCGAAGGGTACAATGCGGTTAATTTCATGGAGTACACGTTTGTCCCCGTGCGGGAATCGCCCAACCACGACCACGCCCAGTTTCAACACACCATGCGTTGGTACTACCCTTTTGGGCCACGCCACCCGCATCGGCTTAACGCTTGGAAAAAACAACCGCGCCGCTGGGCGGGTATAAAAAAATTTGCCCACGAACTGATGCGCAACCGGCGTATGGGACCTGCATCCATCGACCTTCAATCCAGCGGCGGACATGTGCTTAGCTTTCCCGGCATAAAGCCTTACCCTGTTGATTTCAAACTAAAACATTACATCGTGTTAAGCCTTGACCACGCTATTCAAAAATATGTCAAAAAAACCTTTGAGCCCAAAGAAGTCCTCGGCATGCACGGTTGGCGCGCCACGGCTACGGCATACGATTTCCTGCTACCCGCCCAAGCCCAAATGCGGCCATTTTTATCCGACGCAGAACTAGACCCTAGCGACCCGTTAACTGAGCACCTGATTGTCCAGCAAGCGTAACGTGACCGCCCACACCTTACATTCAGGGCAATCGCGCTTAAATTC
>DBNW01000034.1 GCA_002299425.1 Methylococcaceae bacterium UBA662
TTGAATTTGTGGTGGATGATTTCCGAAACGATTTGCTGGGCCTCGGTCACGTCATCTTTATGGCTGAGCACCCGGATCGGGTCGCCGTAGCCCAATTGACTCCATAGGCGTTTTTCAAACACATGTGGATTGTTGGCGATCAGCCGGTTGGCGGCTTTCAAAATGCGGCCCGTGGAACGGTAATTCTGCTCCAGTTTAACGACTTGCAAACGGGCAAAATCGCGTTGCAATTGCGCCAGGTTTTCCGGTTGGGCACCGCGCCAGGCATAGATGGATTGGTCGTCATCGCCAACCACGGTAAACCGTCCTAGCTTACCCACCAGCAATTTTACTAATTGGTATTGGGTAAGGTTGGTGTCTTGGTATTCATCGACCAATAAATAGCGGATTTTGTTTTGCCATGTTTCCAGCACCGCAGGGTGCTGTTGGAACAGCAGCACGGGTAACAGAATCAAGTCGTCGAAATCGACCGCGTTGTAGGCTTTCAGGCTGCGGGTGTAGTCGGCGTACAGCGTCGCCGCCTGAAGGTCATCAGCACCGGCGCATGTTAGGGTTTGCTCGGAGGTGATGAAAGCGTTTTTCCAAGCACCAATTTGCCGAGCGTAATGATCGGCTTGGTCGGCGTCATAGCGGTGTGGGTTATGCGCGATCAGATTTTTCAGCAGCGTGATCTTATCCTGCTCGTCAAATAAGGTCAGTGCCGCTTTGTAGGCCAGGGTTTTATGCTCTTTACGCAAAATATCCAGCCCCAGCGAATGGAAGGTAGATACCCGCAGCCCCCTGCTGGCTTGTCCGTCCAAAAGCTTATCGACGCGGCTTTGCATCTCCCGCGCCGCTTTATTGGTAAAAGTGACAGCGGCGATGTGTTTCGCGGGTGTGCCTTGTTGGATCAAATAGGCAATTTTTTCGCTGATGACGCGGGTTTTGCCGCTGCCGGCACCGGCTAAGACCAGTAACGGGCGGTCGATGGTTTTGACGGCGGCTTGTTGTTCTGGATTAAGCTTGGACATTTTTAACCTTGGTATACGCTGATTTTTCGTAGGGTACGCATCGCATACCCTACGAAAAAGGGAAAAAGCTGTAAACAGAGCTGCTGTTGCCGCATTGCAACGATGTGCATTAGCAATTCGCCGCATCTGCGGTACTATGCCGCTAAATACAACCACTTTTAACACCCATGAATAAAGAAATTGTTTTGACCGGAATCACCACCACCGGCACCCCGCATTTGGGCAATTATGTCGGGGCCATTAGGCCTGCGATTGCCGCCAGCAAAAATAAACAGGTCACGCCGTTTTATTTTTTGGCCGACTACCATGCGCTGATCAAATGCCAAGAGCCGGAAAAAGTCAGAAAATCAAGCCTTGAAATCGCCGCCACCTGGCTGGCCTTGGGCTTGGACACTAAAAATGCGGTATTTTATCGGCAATCGGATGTGCCGGAAATTCTGGAATTGGCTTGGATATTGGCCTGCGTGGCGTCAAAAGGTTTGATGAACCGCGCCCATGCCTACAAGGCAGCGGTCGCCGAGAACGAGGCAAGTGGCGAGAAAGACCCGGATAAAGGCATCACCATGGGTTTGTTCGGCTATCCCGTCCTGATGGCCGCCGACATTTTGCTGTTCAAAGCCGATAAAATTCCGGTCGGCAAAGACCAAATCCAGCACATTGAAATGGCGCGCGACATTGCCGGACGCTTCAACCACATTTATGGCGAACATTTCGTGCTGCCGGAAGCCGTCATCGAAGAACACGGCGCGGTGCTGTCGGGGCTGGACGGGCGCAAGATGAGCAAAAGCTACCACAACACCATTCCCTTGTTCGAGCCGGAAAAGAAACTGCGTAAGCTGATTAACAAAATCAAGACCAATTCCCTAGAACCGGGCCAACCGAAGGAGACCGAGGGCTGCACGTTGTTCGCCATTTACCAGGCGTTCGCCACACCGCATGAGGTAGCCGACATCCGTAAACGCTACGCCGAAGGCCTAGGCTGGGGCGAGATGAAGCAAGTCCTTTTCGAGCATATCAATGACCGTATCACCCCGGCCCGCGAACGCTACGAAGCCTTGCTGGAATCGCCCGCGCATATTGAGCAGCAACTGCAAGAAGGTGCCGAGAAAGCCCGCGCTATTGCCGCACCCTTCATTAAGGCATTGCGCCAAGCGGTAGGCATTTCCCGCATCGGTTAAACGAATTATTGCCTGATTTTTCTGGATTCCACGTTCGACGCACCCCTTTGTTTTTAGGAATGCCCTATGAAATTTACCCCCTGCCAAGACCTGTGCACCTACGAAGGAACCCACTGCGAGGGCTGTGGGCGTTCCCACGCAGAAATCGCCGAGACCAAAAAACTGGTCGGTGCGCTAGTGGCATTGGGCTTGCAGCAAGATTATGAAAATGTGGAAGAATTTGGCGAGGCCATCAGCAAGAGCATTGCCAAAAAATTGCTTAAAATTCGGTCAAAATGATGGCAAAGGCTGAAGCCTTTTTCTGGTTGTCTGATGTTACGCAGTAACGCGAAAAACCCCGTTTGCCGCGTCTACGATAATTCGGTAATCCATGACGCTCTGCGTAACATCAGTTATTTGTTGATCAACAGGGACTTGGCGGGTGGTCATTTCAATTGGGCGATGGCTGCTTTCGCCAAATCCGTTAAACCTTCACCGCCATTTTCCCGGTGGTAAGTGATGATCGCTGTACGCATGCGCGGTTCCCATGCCATTAAAATATGGTTTTTCACCCCTTCAGCCGCCACGTCCTTGTCAGTTTCGGCATTAAAAAAATCGCTAATGTCGTTGGCCATTTTGATAAGTCTTTCGATGTGCATAATGCCCCTAAACACTATGGGTTAAACGGTGGGGATGGGTGTAGACCACATGCTGGTCGGCGCGGGCGAAGCCAATTAATGTCACCCCAGTTTGTTCGGCCAGGCGGATGGCTAGGCCAGTCGGGGCGGATATGGCGGCCATCAGCCCGATACCGGCGAAGGCGGTTTTCTGCACCATTTCATAGCTGGCCCTGCTGGTGACCACGGCAAAGCCATCGCTGGGTTTTTTTCCAGTCCGCAATAAAGAGCCGATCAATTTATCCAACGCATTGTGGCGCCCTACGTCTTCACGCACTGCGGCTATGCCGCTGCCCGGCACGGCCCAAGCGGCGGCATGGACCGAGCCGGTTTTGTTGTTGATGCGCTGTTGGCTTTTGATGTGCGCCAAGGCGGCGATGACTTCGTCGGCGGCGACGGTCAAATCGGTTGTCACCGGCGCGGGTGTGCGAATGGCTTGTTTTAACGTGGTCGCGCCACACAGACCGCAACCGGTGCGCCCGGTCAAGTTACGGCCTTTGTCGGCCAAGCATTGGAACCGATGCGCGGGGATTTTTAGCTGGACTTCTATGCCGTTGGCCCGGTTATAAATGCGGGTCGCAAGCAGTTCACGGGGATGCTCAATAATGCCTTCGGTAAAACTAAAGCCGAGGGCAAAATCTTCCAAGTTGGTCGGTGTCGCCAACATAACCACATGCGGGGTTTCGTTGTAGACCAATGCCACCGGCACTTCTTCGGCGACATAATCGGGTTCGATGGAACACTGGCCATGCCGCCAGCGTTGCACCGTGAGTTGTTGGTAACTCGGCCAACCTAGGTCACAGGCTAAAGGCTCTATGACCGGCTGGCCACTAGCCATGTGTCAAACCTTGCTCCAACAACTCTAACTGCTGTTCCGAGAAGGCCAGGTAGTCCTCTTGCCATTGTGAATGCTGGCTGACTTTGGTCACTTGCACGGCGGTCACTTTGTATTCGGGGCAGTTGGTCGCCCAGTCGGAGTTGTCGGTGGTGATGACGTTGGCACCGGATTCGGGGAAATGGAACGTGGTGTACACCACGCCCGGCTGCATCCGGTCGGTAATGAGTGCCCGCAGTACGGTTTCCCCGGCACGGCTTTTGATGCCCACCCAGTCGTCGTTTTTTATGCCACGGTCTTCGGCGTCGTGCGGATGAATTTCCAAGCGGTCTTCGCCGTGCCAGGCCACATTGGCGGTGCGGCGGGTTTGGGCACCGACGTTGTATTGCGACAAAATGCGGCCCGTGGTTAAGATCAACGGGAACATCGGCGTGATTTTCTCGTGACTGGCGACGTATTCGGTCAGCATAAATAAGCCCTTGCCGTTGTCACGCATAAATGCTTGCGTGTGCATGACCGGCGTGCCTTCTGGGCTATCGTCATTGCACGGCCATTGGATGCTGCCTAGCCGGTCAATTTTTTCATAGCTGACACCGGCGAAGGTGGGGGTCAGGCGGGCGATTTCGTCCATGATTTGCGAAGGGTGGCTGTAGTCCATCGGATAACCCATGGCATGGGACAGCAACTGGGTCACTTCCCAATCCTGATAACCGGCCAACGGCTTCATGACTTTGCGTACCGGTGAAATGCGGCGTTCGGCGTTGGTGAAGGTGCCGTCTTTTTCCAGGAACGAGGAACCCGGCAAGAACACATGGGCGAATTTGGCGGTTTCGTTCAGGAACAGGTCTTGCACGATCACGCATTCCATCGCCCGCAGCGCGGCATGGACGTGTTTGATGTCAGGGTCGGATTGGGCGATGTCCTCGCCTTCGCAGTACAGCCCCATGAAACTGCCGTCTAAGGCGGCCTCGAACATGTTGGGGATACGCAAGCCCGGTTCGCCGCTCAATGGTGCTTGCCAGGCCGATTCAAACAATTGGCGGGTTTCTGGGTCGGAAACGTGGCGGTAGCCGGGGAACTCGTGCGGGAATGAACCCATGTCGCAAGAACCCTGCACGTTGTTCTGGCCGCGCAACGGGTTGACACCTACGCCGATGCGGCCTAGGTTGCCGGTGGCCATCGCTAGGTTGGCGATGCCGATGACCATGGTGGAGCCTTGGCTGTGTTCGGTCACGCCTAAGCCGTAGTAAATCGCGCCATTGCCGGCGGTTGCATAACACTTGGCAGCGGCGCGAATCAGGGCGGCGGGTACGCCGGTGATGGCTTCGGTGGACTCCGGCGCATGGCGCGGGTCGGCGATGAAGGTTTTCCATTTGTTGAACGAAGCGGTATCGCAACGGCCATTGACGAAGGCTTCATCCAGCAGGTTTTCAGCCACCACCACATGGCCTAGGGCATTGATCAGGGCGACGTTGGTGCCGGGGCGCAATTTCAAATGGTAATCGGCTTTGACGTGCGGGCTGTTTTTGACCAGGTCAATTTCACGCGGATCGACCACGATTAACTGAGCGCCCTGACGCAGGCGCCTTTTCATCTGCGAGCCGAACACCGGATGGCCGTCGGTGGGGTTGGCACCGATGACTAGGATGACATCGGCCTGCATGACCGAGTCAAAATCTTGGGTGCCTGAGGATTCGCCAAAGGTTTGTTTCAGGCCGTAACCGGTGGGCGAGTGGCAAACCCGGGCGCAGGTATCGACGTTGTTGCTGCCGAAGCCGGCGCGCACCAGTTTTTGCACCAGGTAGGTCTCTTCGTTGGTGCAGCGGGACGAGGTGATGCCGCCGATGGCGTCTTTGCCGTATTTGGCTTGGATGCGTTTCAGTTCGGAAGCGGCATGGTTGATGGCTTGCTCCCAACTGACTTCTTTCCAGGGGTCTTTGATGCTGGCGCGGATCATCGGTTGGGTGATGCGGTCTTTGTGGGTGGCATAGCCAAAGGCGAAGCGGCCTTTGACGCAGGAGTGGCCGTGGTTGGCTTTGCCGTCTTTGGCCGGCACCATGCGTATGACTTGCTCGCCTTTCATTTCGGCGCGAAACGAGCAGCCGACCCCGCAATAAGCGCAGGTGGTGACAATGCTGTGTTCCGGCGTACCGTGGTCAATAACAGACTTTTCCATCAAGGTCGCGGTCGGGCAGGCTTGCACACAAGCTCCGCAGGAGACGCATTCGGAATCCATGAAGGCTTGGTTCTGGCTGGGCGAGACTTTGGAGTCAAAACCCCGGCCATCCATAGTCAATGCAAAGGTGCCTTGGGTCTCTTCGCACGCCCTGACGCAGCGCGAACAAACGATGCATTTGCTGGGGTCGAAAGTGAAATAAGGATTGCTTTCGTCCTTGACGGCAGCCAAATGAGTTGCAACCGGGTTATACCTTACCTGGCGCAGGCCTACCGCGCCGGCCATGTCTTGCAGTTCGCAATCGCCGTTGGCAGAGCAGGTCAGGCAATCCAGCGGGTGATCGGAGATGTACAATTCCATCACGCCACGGCGCACCTCCGCCAAACGAGGATTTTGCGTGGTGACTTTTTGGCCTTCGGCGACAGGCGTGGTGCACGAGGCCGGCATGCCGCGCCCGCCCTCGATTTGCACCAGGCACAAGCGGCAGGAACCGAACGGCTCTAAGCTGTCGGTGGCGCACAGTTTGGGGATGTCGATGCCGATGCTGGCGGCGGCGCGCAGGATGGAAGTTCCCGCCGGTACCGTCACTTTAAAGCCATCAATTTCCAAAGACACATGGCCGGTCGCTGTGCTGGCAGGGGTGCCAAAATCAGGTTCTTTGTTGATGGGCATGACGGATACCTCGTAAAGTTGTCAGACGGCGGCTTGTGGTTTTACACCGAAATCTTCGGGGAAATGGTTTAAGGCACTGAGCACCGGGTAGGGGGTCATGCCACCTAACGCACACAGCGACCCGTTCAGCAAAGTGTCGCACAGCGAACGCAGCAGCAGAATGTTTTTGTCTATGTCTTTGCCCTGCATGATTTCGTCCATTAACTCATAGCCACGGGTAGCGCCAATTCTGCAAGGCGTGCATTTGCCGCAAGATTCAATGGCGCAAAATTCCATGCCGTACCGGGCCATAGCCGCCATATCCACCGTATCGTCGAAGGCGACCACGCCGCCGTGGCCAAGCACCGCCCACAGAGCAGCGAACGCTTCGTAGTCTAAAGGGGTGTCGAATTGCGATTCGGGCAAATACGCACCTAACGGGCCGCCGACTTGCACGGCTTTGATAGGCCGCCCGGAAGCCGAACCGCCGCCGAAGCCATAGAGCAGCTCGCGTAAGCTCAAGCCGAAGGCCACTTCGATCAGGCCGGTGTGTTTTAGGTTGCCGGCCAGTTGCAAGGGCAAGGTGCCACGCGAGCGGCCCATGCCGAAATCGCGGTAATAATCGCCGCCTTTGTCCAAGATAATAGGCACCGACGCCAAGGAAATTACGTTGTTGACGACGGTGGGTTTGCCGAACAATCCCTGCACGGCGGGCAGGGGCGGTTTGAATCGCACCAGGCCGCGTTTGCCTTCTAGGCTTTCCATCAGCGAGGTTTCTTCGCCGCAGACGTAGGCCCCGGCCCCTAAACGGACTTCCACATGGAAGGCTTTACCGCTGCCTAAAATGTCATCCCCTAAGTAACCGGCAGCGTAGGCTTTGTCGATCGCGGCGTTCAGGGCTTTGTGGGCATGCGGGTATTCGACGCGCAAGTAGATATAACCTACGGTCGCGCCGACCGCTAAACCGGCGATGGTCATGCCTTCGATTAAAACAAACGGGTCGCCTTCCATGACCATGCGGTCGGAGAAGGTGCCGGAATCGCCCTCGTCGGCATTGCAGATGATGTACTTTTGCTCCGAGGGCGTGTTCAGCACCGTGTTCCATTTGATGCCGGTCGGGAACGCCGCGCCGCCGCGCCCGCGCAGGCCGGAATCGGTGACGGCTTTGACGATGTCGGCTTGGATCATGCTGATGGCGTTGTTTAAGCCTTTGTAGCCGTCATGGGCGAGGTAATCGTCCAAACTCACGGGGTCGGTGATGCCGACCCGGGCGAAAGTCAGACGTTGTTGGCGTTGTAAATAATCCAGTGCTTCGGTCAGACCCAGGCTCAGGCCGTGGTCACCGCCGTTGAGGAAATCGGCAGCAAATAAACTGGCGACATCGCCGGCCTGCACCGGACCGTAAGCCATGCGGCCTTGCGCGGTGGCGACTTCCACCATGGGTTCCAGCCAATACAGGCCACGCGAGCCGTTGCGTACCAGCGTAATAGCCAAGCCACGTTGTTCGGCTTGTTGAGCAATAGCCGCAGCAATGCGATCCGCGCCTAAGGCGATAGCACCGGAATCGCAGGGGACGTAGACAGTGATACTCATGCGGATGGCTCCAGTTCGTTGATAATCCGGTCGAATGTACCGGGTGAGACCCGTCCGTAAAGATCATGGTCGATTTGCACAGCGGGAGAGCAGGCACACAAACCTAGGCAATAAACCGCTTCCAGGGAATACTGGCCGTCTGCGGTGGTTTCGTGAAAATCGATGCCCAATGTGGCTTTGACATGCGCCTCCAGTTGACTAGCGCCCATAGCTTGACAGGATTCGGCGCGGCACACGTGGATGGTGTGTTTGCCGGGCGGGGTTTGGCGAAAATAATGATAAAAACTGATCACGCCGTGAACTTCGGCGCGCGACAAATTAAGCTCCCTGGCGATACTGGGTACCGAGTCAGCAGGAATGTAGCCTAAGGCGTCCTGAATGCCGTGCAATACTGGCAACAGTGCACCGGGTTTGTCCTTGAGGCGGGCGATAATATCGTGCACGACGGGTTGGGTGCCACTGGCTTCGGTCATAGTGTTCTCGGTGTGTTTCTTAGGTTAGAAAAAAACAGCCTGTTTTCAAGGCCGCCTCGGCTAAAAAATGGCAGTTAGCATAGCATAACAAGAGAAAAAATGAAAAACCCCTAGCTACAGTCGGTTTTTTCCGCCAAGGCAATGAGTTCATCCCGGCAATCAGAAAACCGATCAAAATCGTTGGCCAGGGCGGTGGCGTGGGCTACTTTCCGGCCTTTGCGGGATACCTTGGCATACAAATGTAAATGTGCATTGGCGATAGTCAAGACCTCAGCACAGGCAGGCAGGCCGCCAATAAAGTTGATCATGGCGGCGTAAGCGATGGCTTCGGTATTGCCTAGCGGCAGGTTAAGGATGGCGCGTAAGTGATTTTCAAATTGGCTGGTTTGACAAGCCTCGATAGTCCAATGGCCGGAATTGTGCACGCGCGGGGCGAATTCATTGGCAATGAGCTGCCCTTCCACCTCAAATAATTCCAGTGCCAGGACGCCGACATAATCGAGTTCGGTCAACAACCTGCCGACGTAGCTTTCGGCTTGCGCTTGCAGCCGGTCACCGACTTTACATTCAGCCACACGCAGAATGCCGTCCCGGTGGCGGTTTTCTGATAACGGATAAAAGGCCACTGCGCCGTTTGGGTTACGCACTGCGATTATGGAAACTTCGCGTGTAAAAGGCACGAATGCCTCGACAATGGCGGGAACGCCGTTCAGTTTGTGCCACGCGGCGGCCAAATCGGCGGCCGTTGCCAGCACTGACTGGCCTTTGCCGTCATAGCCTTGGGTGCGGCTTTTGAGGATGGCCGGGTAGCCGATGGCGTCCATTGCCTGTCTTAGTCCGGGCAAACAGTCGACTGGTGCATAGGCTGGAGTAGGAATGCCTAAAGCTTGGAAAAAGTTTTTTTCCAAAAGCCGGTCTTGGGCGACGGCTAGGGCGTTAGCCGGCGGGAAAACTTGGGTGTGGGCAGTTAAAAACTCAGCCACCTGGGCGGGGACGTTTTCAAACTCATAGGTGACGATATCGGCGCGTTCAGCCAGCGTTGCCAACAAACGCGGGTCGTCGTAATCGCCTTGCAAGTGCTCGCCTAATGGGTGGGCACAGGCATCGGCGGCCGGGTCTAAAAAAATAAATTCCAAACCTAACGGATAACCGGCCAAGGCAAGCATTCTGGCCAATTGCCCGGCACCGAGTATGCCAATTTTCATGAAGTTTCCTCGCGTGGGTCGGAGCGCGACAGCACACTGTCTGTTTGGGCCTGCCGGAATTGCTGCACGGCGGTTTTGTATTGAGGGTGCTTGTTACCGATGATGGCCGCCGCCAACAAGGCCGCATTCACCGCCCCGGCCTTACCGATAGCCAAAGTACCGACCGGCACGCCGGCAGGCATTTGCACCATCGACAACAACGAATCCAGACCATTTAAGGCCTTCGATTGCACCGGTACGCCCAATACCGGCAGTGCCGTTTTGGCCGCAGTCATGCCCGGCAAATGCGCAGCACCGCCGGCACCCGCAATGATAACTTCCAGGCCGTTGCGCTCTGCGCTTTCAGCATAATCGAAGAGCCTATCCGGAGTCCGGTGTGCTGATACCACTTCCACTGCATGGGGGATACCGAGCTGATCTAGGGTTTGCGCCGCAAACTGCATGGTTTCCCAATCGGACAGGGAACCCATAATAATGCCGACTAATGCGCTCATAAGGTTAGCTCCTTAAAAACAGGTGGCGCAGGCCAAATAAAAACCCGGCATTATCCCACAACGTCTCTTTTTTTGCTTTTTTCAACTATAGTTGCGAACTCTGCCGCGTTCGGTGGCCATCCACCAAAAGACCCTGAAACGGCTGTCCATCCTCACTGGCAAAACCTTAGGAGTTACGACATGAAAACCATCATACGCTGGACGGCTATTCTTATGCTGGCTTGGCTGCCGACCAGCCATGCCGCGTTAACGTTCAGCCTAAACAACCTCAATAACAGCGTCACCGGCAATTTCTTAACTGGCTTTATCAGTGCCGCCAATTTTTGGAGCACCACCTTTAACGACCCCGTCACCATCAACATTAACATTGCGATGGCAACCCTAGGCAGCGGCATCTTAGGACAAGCCAATGTCAGCACAGGCTCCGCTGCCTACGCCGTTGTACGCCAAGCTTTAAACAACGATGCCAGCTCGTCATTCGACAGCACCGCCGTCGCTAGCTTGCAAACGGGCACTCACTTTAATTTTATGCTGAACCGAACGGCGGACAACCCACACGGTTCAGGCAGCCCCATCCCGTACCTAGACAACAACAGCTCCTTAAACAATGCACGGGTATCGATGACCACCGCCAACGCTAAGGCACTGGGGCTGTTAGCCGGCAACAACCCGGCGGCCGATGCCGCCATCACTTTCAACACCGCTTTCGCTTGGGATTTTGATGCCAGTAACGGCATCAGCCCAGCGACGTTTGATTTTGTGGCGGTCGCCATCCATGAAATCGGCCATGCCCTAGGCTTTATCAGCAACGTCGACATATTAGACGGCAACAGCCCACCGCATAACGGCCCTTTTACCGGCGACCAGTTTGCTGATCGTGGCGCGGCTGTCTCCATCCTCGATTTGTTTCGTTATTCCGCCGACAGTTGTCTGGATGGCAACGGCAAAGTCCCTGACTGGTCAGCCGACAACCGAGCCAAGTATTTCTCCATAGACCGTTGCGCCAGCTTGCCGGTGCAGTTTGCCACCGGGATCAATTTTGGCGATGGCCGCCAAGCCAGCCACTGGAAAGACGGCCAAAACATCGGCTTACTAGACCCGACGCTGGCCCCTGGCATACCCGGTGAGGTCAGTTTTTGGGATGTGTTGGCTTTGGATGTTATTGGCTGGAATGTGGCCCAATCAGGAACGGTGCCGTTGCCGCCCACCCTAGCCTTAATGGCTTTAGGCTGGCTTTTGTTGTTGGCCAGAAAAAACCAGCTACTGCGCTGACGGGGAGCAAACGGGCGCGGCGGTTTAGGTGCAGACTGGCCCGTTCGCCCGATTGGCCGTTTGTGACGGGTTTGAGTTAAATTTTTCAACTGGCATTGGCTGGCGATTTTCGATACCATCGACAGCCCGTTCAAGTCACGCCGTGCATCATTATATGGATTTAAAATTTCTCGATTTCGAACAGCCCATCGCCGAGCTGGAAGCCAAAATACAAGAACTGCGTAATGTCGAGTTCGATAACCATATCAACATCTCCGATGCCATCAAGCAATTAGAAGAAAAAAGCCAAGCCCTGACCGAAAGCATTTTTTCCGAGCTTTCCGAATGGCAAATCGCCCAACTGTCACGGCACCCTGGAAGGCCTTATACATTGGACTATGTCCGCTATCTGTTCACCGAATTCCATGAACTGCATGGCGATCGCGCCTTTGCCGACGACCCGGCCATTGTCTGTGGCTTAGCGCGCTTAGAGGGCGAGCCGATAGTCCTCATCGGCCATCAAAAAGGCCGCGACACCAAGGAAAAAATCTACCGTAACTTTGGCATGCCACGGCCTGAAGGGTACCGTAAGGCCTTGCGGGTGATGAAATTGGCGGAACGCTTTAACCTGCCGATTGTGTGCCTGATCGACACCCCCGGTGCCTATCCTGGCATCGGTGCCGAAGAGCGCGGCCAAAGCGAGGCGATAGCCCGCAATTTGTTTGCGATGGCTACGCTAAAAGTGCCGGTTCTGTGCGTTGTTATCGGCGAAGGCGGTTCCGGCGGAGCCTTAGCCATTGGCGTCGGCGACCGGCTCATTATGATGGAATACAGCACCTATTCGGTGATCTCCCCGGAAGGTTGCGCTTCCATCCTATGGAAAAGCGCGGACAAGGCGCAATTAGCAGCCGAGGCCATGGCTATCACCTCTGACCGCATCCGGGAACAGGGTTTATTAGACGAAGTAGTACGCGAACCCATCGGCGGCAGTCACCGTGATTTTAAAACCACGGCCAGCCATCTAAAGGAAGCTTTAGTGCGCCATTTGCGAGAACTTAAGCAGCTTGACGTAGCCTGCCTGCTGGAAAAGCGTTACCAGCGGCTGATGAGTTTTGGGGTTTATACCGAGGGCTGATGCGCTCTGTGTTACCCACACCTGCGCTACACGCTCAGGTTTTGCAAGGGGTGCAAGCCGCCTGCTTAACCTTAACCCATCCACTTAACCTCTCATAAAGAACCGTGTTTACAGGCATCATTCTAGCCCTTGGCAAAATCACCGCTATCGAGCGCCAATGCGGCGACTTCACACTCACTGTAGACACCGGAAAACTATCCTTAGACGGTGTACAACGGGGCGACAGCATCGCCGTCAACGGCGTTTGCTTGACCGCTGTCGAATTAGGTGGCCGCTATTTTTGCGCCGACGTCTCTAACGAAACCTGGTCTTGCACCACGTTAAGCCACGCCACCGTCGGCACACCGGTGAACTTAGAACTGGCACTCACCCCGACTACCCGCCTAGGCGGGCACCTAGTCAGCGGCCATGTGGACGGCATGGGCCATGTGGTCGAAAAAAAAACCGACGCCCGCTCGGTGCGTCTCACCGTAGCCACCCCGATCGAATTAAGCAAATACATTGCTGAAAAAGGTTCTGTCTGCATTGACGGCATCAGCCTCACTGTCAATGCGGTTGAGGGCAACCGTTTTGGTGTCAACATTGTCCCGCATACCTTGCAAGAAACCACTCTAGGCGGCATAACCGTGGGTGCAAAAGTCAACCTAGAAGTTGATATTCTAGCCCGTTACCTAGAACGCCTGATGCAAGGCGAGACAGCGCAAAACCAGCACGGCGGCGTGACCGAAGCGTTTTTGCGCAACAGCGGCTTTTTCTGACCGCCTGCATCCAGCGAGTACACCCACGACAGCCTTCGCAGCGCCTGTTTTTGTTACGGGGCATCCAAAGCAGCACGGCGGCCGCGCGCTGCGTCCACTGTTACCAGAACCGCCAGGCCCAAAATAAAATACACGCCCGTGAGCAACAGAGCGAGCCGGTGGTCGCCGGCGGTTAACCACGTCACCAAGCCGTAGGTCATAGGGCCTAAAATAGCCGCCAGCCGGGTCGCAAGCCCCCATAAACCAAAAAACTCGGCCAACCGTGCAGCCGGGATCAAGGTGCTAACAAAAGCCCGGCCAATTGACTGGGAAGCACCTAAGCAAACACCCGCCAAGCCGGTGGCCACCCAGAACCACGTCGCACCCTGTGCACCCCAAATCATGCCGATGGCTCCCAACCATCCCAACAACGTCAGTGCCAAGGCGGGTACATGACCGATGCGGTCTTGCAAATGGCCCAGTGCCACCGCGCCTGGAATCGCACACAGGTTGACCACCAAAACCAGATGCAGCGAGTCCTCGACACCAAAACCCAGCACCTGCTGGGCATAAATGGCGGCCAGCGCGATCACGGTGGCCACACCCGCTTGATACAGCACAATACAGCCCAGCAAGCGGCGAAGGTCTTGGTAACGCTCGGCTGTACGCCAAGTATGAGCCAGCCGGGTTAGAGCCTCGCGTACCAGTCCGGTGCCTGTCGGGGGGTGCGGGACGGCGCGTTCACGCAGTAACAGCAACGTCGGCAAGGCGGCGAGCAGAAACACCGCACCCGTAATAAGCAAAGTGACCGGTACAAACACCTCGGACGGATAGCCTTGGCCGCGAGCCCACTGGATGTACCCAAGGCATAAACCTAAGGTAGCCAGCCCGCCCAGGTAGCCCACCCCCCAACCCCAGCCGGACAACTTGCCGCAGTGCTGCGGTTTGGCCAGTTCCGGCAAAAAAGCCGCCGCCAGGTTTTCGCCGGCCGAGAAAAAAAAGTTTGATAGCACCAGAGCGATCACAGCAACTACCCAATCCCCTGGACCGGCCAGAGCCAAGGCCCAAGTAAAAATCACACAACCCAGCGTGGTAATAACCAGCAACCACTTTTTGCGGGCGTGCAGGTCGGCCCAAGCACCCATTGGCGGTCCCAGAACAATCATCAAAAGGTACGAAACCGAAAGGGTTGTCGTCCAGGCTAAGGTTGCCCAGTCGGCATCGCCGGCCACCACGCGCACAAAATAGGCATTGAAAACGGCGGTGATCACTACCGTGGTGTAGCCTGAGTTGGCAAAGTCGTACATAGTCCAAGCCCAAGCCTCGTAGGGCTTTACACCAGGGTTAAGAATGGCCTCACGGGGCTTATCGGACGGGTTCATGGGCAATCTCCAGAAAAATCTGTCTGTATTGTTGTTGGGGTTAGCGCAGTGTTCATGCCAGCGGCCGGCGTACTTGCAGCATCTGCACCAGTTGGTAGACAGCCAGCGCAGCCAGCATATGCTTTACCGTGTGTCCGCTCAGCACCTGGCCGATGGCGAAGATGGCGCGATCAAAAAATTCGGCAAACAACGCAGCACCGTACCACGCTGCTGTTCGCGCCAGGTACTCGCCCCCGGTGTAAACAGGCGGAAAAAAACGCATCAGAAACACGCCAAACACAAACGCAGCGGCCTGAAAAACGAAATAAGGCAGCACGTTTTCAGCGCCTAAGGCTTGGCTGTAGCGCCAGTACAGCACGGTTCCAGTGCCGATTACGATCAGGGGGGCTAACGCCAGCAGTCCGGCCCGGACACTCACGCGATCAGCCACCAGTGCGGCCAGAAGCGCACTAAAACACAGGCTCATGGGCAGGCGGTCCCAAAACAAATTGGCGTTGTTTGGGGCCAAATGGTACCAGGTCGAACCGAAACCAATCGCTGCTAGGCCAAGAAAAAACACCGCCCACGGCAACCGCCCCTGCGCTTCAGTGAAGGCACCCGGGCCAGGCCGGTGCAGGGTTGCCAGCCCTAGCAGGGCGACTAGAAAAAAAAACCCATTGGACGCCACGTCGAGAAAATTGGGCACCTTTAACCAGGCGCGTCTATCGGCAAAACCGTGGTAAATTTGCGGCTGAGCCAGAGGCGGCAAGAAAAAAGCCACCGTCATAACGACCGCAAACACCAACAATCCGCAAAAAAAACGCCGCTCCGTAGGTGTCATGGTTGTAAGCAGAAGCATGGTTTAAGTCCTAAGGTTTTATAGCTTTACGTTAGACAGTTAAAATTCAATGTCGCCGGGCGAGTACCCAAACCACACCCGACAAAACAAGGGTCTCCAACATAGCCGAAAAAGGCCGTAACCGCAAACAACTAAAAAAAACGCTACTGGCAAAAAATCAAAGGGCTTGCCTACCCTAGGCAAACTTAATCGCGCTTTATAAAAACACCGTCATGCAGGCACCGATGCCTGCGTTTAGGCACAGGAACGTGAAGCTAAACCGGGTATTGTGGCCAAACCTTACGCGTTAATGAAGTCGGCACAGTGCCCTCCCTAGCATTGGCGGTCGGCACCTGTACCCGAATAACGGCTTGAGTAGCCCGGTTTTGTACAGGAACAAAATCGGGGGTATCCCGAGTGCTGGACTCGCTTACGCCCAGCTTCGGCCTTGTTCATAGGTACGTCCAGCAACGCAACTGTGCGAGAATTAACCCGGCGACCAACTAACCTACCCGTACATGAACGCAACATTGCTGCAAATGACTCTGTTAATGGTTTTTGGGGTAGCCTGGGGCCTGCTCAAGCCGGGTGGCTTGGATGCCGCCCAAACCCGCCGGGTGTTAACCTCCGTGGTGTACTACCTCTTGCTGCCCGCCTTGATCATCCAGGTGCTGTGGGCAGCGGACATTGGCAGTCAATCCTTGCAATACACGTTTCTGGGCATAGCCAGCATCGCTTTCTGCCTGTTGTGCATGTGGGCAATCGGGACGCTGTGCCGGATACCACGGCGGCAATTGGGCACCCTGTTATTGACGGTGTTCCCGAATGTGACTTATCTGGGTTTGCCGGTGTTGGAGCAAACTTTTGGCGATTGGGCGCGTTCGGTGGCCATCCAGATGGACTTATTCGCCGCCTCGCCGTTTTTGTACACGGTCGGCTTGATGCTGGCGCGTCATTACGGCGATGAAGACAACACCCCGCACCCGCCGGTGCTAGCCTATTTGAATGCGCCGCCATTTTGGGCGGCGGCAGTCGCAGTCGCGTTAAACCTAAGCGGTGTGCACGCTGCCGTTTGGTTATCAGACTTGTTGCAAACACTCTCCTTAGCGGTAGTGCCACTGATGGTGTTTTCCTTAGGGCTGGCTTTAAACTGGCAGGCCATGCGCTGGCGCAACCTACCTTATGCAGTACCTGTGATTGTGATTAAAATGCTACTGATGCCGTGGGTTGCCTTTACCTTAAGCGCAGGCCTTAGCTTGGACAACCTGCATAAAGCAGCAGCCATCATAAACTTAGCCATGCCCAGCATGATTTTCGGCGTGGTTTTTTGTGACCGGTACCGCCTAGACAGCGGTTTATACGCGATGACAGTCACTCTAACCACGGTGTTAAGCCTGTTAACCCTGCCTTTTTGGTATGAGCAAATTGGCCAATGGCTGCCTTTGTAAGGGCTCACTCCTCAGCGATGTCCATGTCCAATTCTTTGATTTTGCGGGTCAAGGTATTGCGGCCATAGCCTAACAGCAGCGCAGCTTCATGGCGCCTGCCTCGGGTAAAATCTAAAGCCGCTTTAATCAACACAGTTTCCACCTCGGCAATAGCCTGTTTGGCAATTTTTTCTTCTTTTGCCAACAGTTGCCGGTCCACCCATTGCCTGAACAAAATTTCCCAGTCACCGCTGGCCGCTGGTTTTTCCGGGCTTGCATTAAGCAGCTCCGGCGGCAGGTTATGCCAATGGATTTCCCGCCCGGATGCCATTACTGTCAACCAGCGGCAACAGTTTTCCAATTGCCGAACATTGCCCGGCCAATCCAGACCGCTTAGGAACGCTTCCGCCTCCGGCTTAAGCACTTTGATTTCGGCATTTAATTCACGGGCCGCTTGATTTAAAAAATGCCGCAGCAACAACGGCACATCCTGTTTGCGCTCGCGCAGTGGCGGGATGTGGATGCGGATGACGTTAAGGCGGTGGAACAAATCTTCCCGAAACCGACCTTGGCTGACCAAATGCTCCAAGTTTTGATGGGTGGCGGCGATGATGCGAACATCGACCTTAACCGCAGCGTAGCCGCCAACCGGATAAAACTCACCATCGGCCAACACCCGCAGCAAGCGGGTCTGCAACTCGGCCGGCATATCGCCGATTTCATCCAGAAACAAGGTGCCGCCATTGGCTTGTTCAAACCGCCCGGACCTGCGGCTGGCGGCACCCGTGAACGCGCCTTTTTCATGCCCGAACAGCTCTGACTCCATCAAATCCTTGGGGATGGCGGCCATATTGAGGGCGATAAACGGCTTTTTTGCCCTGGGGCTGTGCCGGTGTAAGGCCTTGGCCACCAATTCTTTGCCGGTGCCGGATTCACCGTTAATTAACACCGTGATGTGCGAGCGCGCCAAGCGGCCAATAGCACGGAACACCTCCTGCATGGACGGGGCGGCACCGATGATTTCGGGCGTAGCTTCCTGAGGGACAGGTTCTTCAGGTTCTTTACGCTGATTTTGTTGCCGTCCGTGGCTGCACGCCCGTCGGGCTAGATCGACGACTTCGTTGATGTCAAACGGCTTGGGCAAGTATTCAAAAGCACCGCCATGAAAAGCGGAAACGGCACTTTCCAAATCCGAATGGGCGGTCATGACAATAACCGGCAACAAGGGATGGCTTTGCTGAATTTTTTCCAACAACTCCAAGCCATCAATGCCCGGCATCCTGATGTCGGTGATCAAGGCATCTGGCAAACCCTCTTTAAGGGCAGCTAAAAACTCTTTCCCGCCAGAAAAACTGCGGGTGACAATGCTTGCTTTTTGCAACGCTTTTTCCACCACCCAACGGATGGACTTGTCGTCATCCACTATCCAAACGGTTTCGGGCGGGTTCATTAGGTACCCCCTGGGCTGATGATCGGCAGGTAAATTGAAAAAACCGTGTGGCCGGGTTCGCTAACGCATTCAATCAAGCCGTTGTGCTGGTTAACCAAGGCTTGCGCGATCGACAGACCGAGGCCGGTGCCTTCAGCGCGGCCAGTGACCATAGGGTAGAAAATTTGTTGGATCATATCCGGCTCAATGCCTGGCCCGTCGTCAATGACATCGACTTTAACCGCCAACTTATGGCGGATACGTTCTACGTTCAAATGCCGATGGATACGGGTTTTGATGACGATATTGCCTTTGCCTTGCGTGGCTTGGACGGCATTGCGCACAATGTTCAAAATGGCTTGGATCAATTGATCTTGGTCCGCCCACACATTCGGGATACTGGGGTCGTAATCGGATTTCACCGACAAGACACCACTCGACTCTACCTGCACCAATTGCCGCACCCGGTCCAGCACTGCATGGATGTTGATGGGTGCTTTGTTGGGCGGTTTATTAGGGCCTAGCATTTTGTCCATTAAGCTCTGCAAACGATCGGATTCGGCAATGATAATTTTTGTGTACTCTTTGAGTTCCGGCTCGTCCAGCTCCAAATCCAATAGTTGCGCCGCGCCCCGAAGTCCGCCCAGTGGATTTTTAATTTCATGGGCTAAGCCCCTGACCAATAAGCGGGCGGTGTTTTGTTGCATGATCAATCGCTCCTCCCTGGATATCCGCAATTGATTGTCTACTTGCTGGAACTCAACCAGCAGCTCGGTATTTTTTTGCCGGTTTAGCACTGGGGTCACGCTTACGTTTACTGCAATGCTCTGCCCAATCCGGTTTAAATTGAGCAACCGCTCCACCAAAGGATTTCGAGAAGACAACGATTGCCGTAAGTTATAAAGCAAGCTCGGATCAGAGGCGCGGAACAAATCAGCCGCACGTTGCCCCAGCAAGTGATTGGCACTGTCCGCCATCAATTCCTCGCCTGCGGCGTTGATATAAACCAGCACCAACTGGCCATCAAACAGCAATACGGCGGTGCTAAGGTTGTCGAGTATTTGTTTATGCATGGTGTGTGGGTAGTAGCAAGCCTTTCATGAACCTGGGCCACAAGGAACCTCTAACCCCCCCGGTTCCCGGGCAGGACGATAAGGTCAAAAATAATATAAGCAAAAAAAGGGCCAGTTTTTATCCCTGCCCCGATGCCTTTATCGGCATTGACCAGAAAATCTTGGCCATAAAAAAAACGCCCCAAATTGGGGCGTTTTCTGGCGGGTAGGGCAGCGTGTGTTTACAAGCTGTAGTACATGTCGTACTCAACCGGGTGGGTACTCATGCGCATACGGGTCACATCCTGCATTTTTAGGGCAATGTAGCCGTCGATCACGTCATCAGTAAAAACACCGCCACGGGTTAAGAACTCACGGTCTTTATCCAGGGCTTCTAAGGCTTGATCAAAAGCATGACAAACCTGCGGAATGGCCTTTTCCTCTTCCGGCGGCAAGTCGTACAAATCTTTGTCCATGGCTTCGCCGGGATGGATTTTGTTTTGGATGCCGTCCAAGCCCGCCATCATCATGGCCGCGAACGCCAAATAAGGGTTGGCGGTTGAGTCTGGGAAACGCACTTCGATACGGCGGCCTTTCGGATTGCTGACAAAAGGAATACGGATAGACGCCGAGCGGTTACGCGCGGAATAAGCCAGCATCACCGGGGCCTCAAAACCGGGAACTAGGCGTTTGTAGCTGTTGGTGGAGGCATTGGTGAAGGCATTGACGGCGCGGGCGTGCTTGATGATGCCGCCGATGTAATACAACGCCATCTCGGACAGGCCGCCGTACAAATCACCCGCGAACAGATTGACGCCGTTTTTTGCCAACGACTGGTGCACATGCATGCCGCTGCCGTTATCGCCAACCAGTGGCTTGGGCATAAAAGTGGCGGTCTTTCCGTAAGCGTGGGCGATGTTGGCCACCACATATTTCAAAATTAACACTTCGTCGGCTTTTTTCACCAAGGTGTTGAATCTAACACCAATTTCACATTGTCCGGCAGTGGCTACCTCGTGGTGGTGCACTTCCGTGACCTGACCCATTTGCTCCAAGGTCAGGCACATGGAGGAACGCATGTCTTGGAAGGAATCGACCGGCGGGACGGGAAAATAGCCGCCCTTGACGCCGGGACGGTGGCCGATGTTGCCGTCTTCATAGACTTTTTCTGAGTTCCAGCCCGCTTCTTGCGAATCGACTTTGTAAAAAGAGCCGCCCATGTCGCTGCCCCAGCGCACGTCGTCAAAAATGAAAAACTCATTTTCCGGGCCGAAGAACGCCGTGTCAGCAATGTCGGTGGATTTCAAATAATCTTCGGCGCGCTTGGCCAAGGAACGCGGGTCACGCTCGTAACCTTGCATGTTTTTTGGCTCGATGATGTCGCAACGCAAAACCAAGGTGTTGTCGTCAAAAAACGGATCCAAAACCGCCGTGGTCGGGTCCGGCAGCAAAATCATGTCCGACTCGTTGATGTGTTTCCAACCGGCTATCGAGGAGCCATCGAACATATTGCCTTCCTCAAAGGTGTCCTCGTCGATGCTGTGGGCGGGGAATGTGACATGCTGTTCTTTGCCACGGGTGTCGCAAAAGCGGAAATCGACGAATTTCACATCGTTTTCTTGGATCATTTTCAGTACGTTTTCAACAGACATTAATTGTCTCCTAAATGTTGAGGGTGTATTTTGACTCAGTGTTTTATACCGTTTATAAACATACCATTTTTTTTACCCGCTAAGCCAACAAAAAAACGGCCTGCCATCCGCCCCCCCTCTAGGCCACGCTACGGCTGATTTTTTGCGCACAATTTTGTTGCAAATTAGCAACTACTTACGCACTAAATTCGTTCATTAGCCTATTTTTACGCACTTTTTTAATTCACAAAAACCTAGCCATAGTTTTATTTTTTTTTAACCTATTGATTTAAATAAAATATAAATCTTGGCCCGAATAATGCTTATATGCTTTTAGTGTTTTATACCAAAACGCTAAAAATGTTTTCTTATAACAACAGCCGGAATCTGTTACGCACCCCGGTTTTTTTAGGAGCGATCCATGAATACATGTCACCGTAAAAATAGGCTCATTTACCTAGCAACCGGCGGCTTATTGTCTGTAGCCTTATTGCAGGGTACTAGCGTCAACGCAGCCGGCGCAGAAAGCCTGAGTGAGGAAATTAAACGCTACGGCTTTAAATTTGGGGGCTGGGCCAATGCCGGCATCACGTACAATTCCACCGATCCAGAAAACAACTTCAACGGCCCGGTCACGTTTAATGACCGTTCTGGTGAATTCCAGCTTAACCAGTTATACGGCTACCTGCAACGTGCGGCGGCGACCGAAGGCAGTGCCTGGGATTGGGGCATGCGTTTTGATACCCTGTTCGGCACCGACGCCGTATTCACCCAAGCCTACGGCGGCAATGTCGGCAATTGGGACTACGGCCTGCTAGGCGGAGACCGCTTCTACAACATTGCTGTCCCGCAGGCATACGCGGAAATCTACGCCCCGTTCGGCAATGGCCTGAACATTAAAATCGGTCGTTTTTACACACCCATCGGCTACGAAACAGTCCCTGCACCTGACAATTTCTTCTACAGCCACGCCTACACCATGCAGTTCGGCGAACCGTTCACCCACACCGGCTTCCTAGGTAACTACACCTTGGACAAAAACTGGGCACTGATGGGGGGTGTCGTAACCGGCAGTCACTTTGGCGGCTGGGACGGTAACTTCCAAGACGGCTTAGGCAATTGGTCCGGTATTGGCGGGGCTACCTGGACCAGCAACGACGGGGACACCTCGCTCAATGTCAGCGGCACTTACGGCGCCACCTCGGAAACCAACTCCGCCGGCTGGGGCCTGTACAGCGTGGTTCTTAAACACAATGTAACCGAGCGCTTTCACGCTGTGTTGCAGCACGACCACGGCTTCGCCGGGAGAGCGGCGTCCAGCGGTGAGGATGCCACCTGGTACGGCATCAACAGCCATTTCTATTACGACATCCGCGATGACTTAACCGCCGGTATCCGGGCCGAATGGTTTAGGGATGACGACGGCGTGCGCGTGTTTTCGCCCGCGCGTACTTTAAACTGCCCAGGCCCTAGCAACACCTGCGTCGGTGCCAGTTATTACCAAGTCACCGCCGGGCTCAATTGGAAACCGAGAACTTGGCTGACCCTGCGCCCGAATATCCGTTACGACTGGTCGGACGGCATCGATGCGTTTGATGTTGACGCCGGTGGCATTGGCCGAAATGACGACCAATTTTTGTTCTCAACCGACATGACGGTCACTTTTTAACCCACCGATAACAGGCGGACAAGGACGCCCGCCGCTTTTTTCGGCCATTGCTACGCGCCCGTCAGGCGCATTTTTTTGGCCGCAGCACGTCACCATACCCGGCGTAAAGCACCCGTGCACTGACGGCTGTTTGCACCAAAAAAAAACAAAAAATCGCACTAATTTGGTGCAAACGCCCTTTCATTCCGCCCCGCTTTCAACAGTGCAAAAGCGTGCCATTGTTGGCACGTTATGTGCTTTTTTTACTCCGGTTATCACCAAAACGAAAACGAAGAGGAAACCATGAAACTGATCACTGCAATTATAAAACCGTTCAAATTAGACGATGTCCGCGAGGCACTTTCAGATATTGGCGTGTCTGGCGTAACCGTGACCGAGGTCAAGGGTTTCGGTCGGCAAAAAGGTCATACGGAGCTGTACCGTGGCGCTGAGTATGTGGTGGATTTTTTGCCTAAGGCCAAGGTGGAAGTCGCCTTAGGTGATGCTTTGCTTGACCAGGCGGTGGAAGCTATCACGAGGGCCGCTAATACCGGCAAAATCGGTGACGGCAAGATATTTGTCACCGAATTGGAACAAGCCATCCGCATCCGCACCGGCGAAACCGGCGACGAAGCACTCTAAACCACCTTTCCGTATCGAGGATACAAAATGAAACCCTTAACGAGCGCATTTGTTTTATTCCTACTCTTGGCCTGGGCCGGGCTGACCTTGGCCGAACCGGCTACGGCAACCGTGCCACCTACTGTTGTACCGGCAGCTACGGCCCTGGCCGAAACACCTGCGGCCGCACCCGCCCCGACCGTCGACAAGGCCGATACCGCCTGGGTCATGGTCTCAACGGTATTGGTCATCCTGATGATTATCCCCGGTTTGGCCTTGTTTTACGGCGGCATGGTACGCGCTAAGAACATGCTGTCCATTTTGATGCAGGTGTTTGTTATTTTTTCCATGACAGCCATACTCTGGGCCGTTTATGGCTACAGCATTGCTTTTACCGAAGGCAACGCCTTTTTTGGCGGCTTAAGCAAAGTCTTTTTAAGTGGCATCACCCCGGAATCGTTAGCGGCAACTTTCAGCAAGGGCATCTACATTCCCGAATACGCCTATGTTGCCTTCCAGTTAACGTTTGCCGGCATCACTCCCGCCCTCATCATCGGTGCCTTCGCCGAGCGGGTTAAATTCTCTGCCGTATTGTTGTTCATTTTGCTTTGGTTCACTTTTGCTTATTTGCCAATGGCGCACATGGTCTGGTATTGGGCTGGCCCTGATGCCTACACCGATGCCGCCGCTGCGGAAGCCGCAGGCGCAACCGCCGGGTTCTTGTTCCAAAAAGGTGCCTTGGATTTTGCCGGCGGCACCGTAGTACACATCAACGCCGGCGTGGCCGGTTTGATAGGCTGCTTATTGATCGGCAAACGCATCGGTTTTGGCAAAGAGTCCCTAGCCCCGCACAGCGTAACCCTGACCATGCTAGGTGCTTGCTTGCTGTGGGTGGGTTGGTTCGGTTTTAACGTCGGCTCTAACCTGGAAGCCAACGGCTTGGCTACTCTGGTGTTCGTCAACACCTTGCTGGCCACCGCCGCCGCCACCTTGGCCTGGGTTGGCGCGGAATGGGCCGTGCGCGGCAAACCGAGTATGTTGGGCGCCGCCTCCGGTGCCATCGCCGGCCTGGTCGCCATCACCCCCGCTTGCGGTTGGGCCGGCCCTATGGGTTCAATTTTCTTAGGTTTAGTGGCTGGAGCGGCTTGTTTCTGGGCTGTCACCTACCTGAAAGCCATGCTGGGCTATGACGATTCCCTAGACGCATTCGGTGTCCATGGTATCGGCGGCATCATCGGTGCATTAGGTACTGCTATCGTCGCTAATCCGGCCCTAGGCGGCACGGGAGTTTGGGATTACGTCGCCAATGGCGTAGCCGAATACGACACGATGGCGCAGTTAGGCAGCCAGGCGTGGGGGGTCGGCGTTGCCATTGTGTGGTCGGGTACGGTATCGTTCGTCGCTTACAAACTGGTGGACGCAGCCATTGGCCTTAGAGCCAGCGAAGAAGTCGAGCGCGAAGGGCTGGACATCTCCGAACACGGCGAGACCGCCTACCACCTGTAGCCGGCCCAGCGTACCGTTTGGTGAAAAACAAAACGGGTGCAGCCAGCAAGCACCCGTTTTTATTGGTGCTTGTCTGGTGACGGTTTATAACGTTTCTGAGGCGAAATCGGCCAGCCGCGAACGCTCGCCCCGGCGCAAGGTGATATGGGCGGCGTGTGGCCACGTCTTGAAGCGGTCCACCACATAGGTCAAGCCCGACGTGGTGCCGGTCAGATACGGGGTATCAATTTGCCCTAAGTTGCCGGTGCAAATAATTTTTGTCCCAGGCCCGGCGCGGGTAATCAGGGTTTTCATTTGCTTGGAGGTCAGGTTTTGCGCCTCGTCGATAATCAAATAGCGGTTTAAAAAAGTGCGCCCGCGCATAAAATTCAGCGACCTAATTTTGACCCGGTTCATGAGGATATTTCGGGTCGCGCCCTGCTCCCATTCGTTTTGCCCGGAACGGCTGCCTAGCAGCTCCAGATTGTCCATCAAGGCCCCCATCCACGGCGCCATCTTTTCCTCTTCGCTGCCGGGCAAAAACCCGATGTCCTCGCCGATGGGCATGGTTTCCCGGGTCATGAGAATTTCGTTGTAAAGTTTTTTTTCCAGCGTCATCACCAAACCGGCCGCCAACGCTAACAAGGTTTTACCGGTACCTGCGGTGCCCAGTAACGTGACAAAATCAATGTCGGGGTCTAGCAGAACATTCAGAGCGAAGTTTTGCTCGCGGTTTTTCGCGCCGATGCCCCAGACGTTGTTGTGCTTGCTGCGGTAATCGCGCGCCAGTTCTAGCACGGCGATATCGCCGACGCAGGAACGGACGATGGCCTCAAAATTAAAATCATCCTGCATGTACACGTATTGGTTGGGGTACCATTCGCCCACTAAAGGGTCTTGCAAACGGTAAAATGTACGCCCCCGATCTTGCCAAGATTCCATCGTAGTGCCGTGTTCCTGCCAAAAATCGCTCTCCAACGGCACGGCCCCGCTGTACAACAAATCAACATCATCCAGGGTTTGGTCATTATGGTAGTCCTCGGCTACCAATTCTAAAATAGCCGCTTTGATACGCAGGTTAATGTCCTTAGACACCAAGATGACGTTAACCGCAGGAAACCGGCTGGTTAAGGCCAGAACAATGCTAAGAATAGAGTTGTCGGCGGTAGAACCGGGCATACCCTCGGGCAACAAAGCGTTCATGGTGCTGGTCTGAAAATACAAACGACCGCTGCTTTCAGCCATTTCCTGTGCCAGCCGATGCGGGAAATACGTCAATGGCAGGCCGTCATTAAGCGTTTGCTGGTTGGCACCACGGATCAACTCATCCAAAAAGCGGCTGACTTGACGGATATTGCGGGCTACTTCAGTCAAGCCCTTTTTACCGTGGTCCAGTTCTTCCAACACCACCATGGGGATAAAAACATCGTGTTCCTGAAAGCGAAAAATGCAGGCAGGGTCGTGCATCAACACGTTAGTGTCCAGCACGAACAGCTTTTTATCCGGGGTGGTCTGGATATTCAAGGGTGCGTCCCAGCCAACTCCGTGAGTTTAGCGAGTACCGCCTCGGCGTGGCCCTTCACTTTAACAGCGCGCCATTCATGCACCAACACCCCATGAGGGTTGATCAAAAAAGTGCTTCTGACCAGCCCCAGCAGGGACTTGCCAAACCAGTTTTTCGTGGCGATTACCCCAAACAACTGGCACAGGGCTTCATCGTGGTCTGACCACAAATCGAACGGCAACTGCTGCCTGGCCTTAAAGCCGTCATGGCTCTTGATGCTGTCGCGTGAGACGCCGACTATCACCGCATTAACGGCTGAAAACAAGTCAATACGGTCGCGGAAACCCTGCCCCTCGACGATGCAACCCGGCGTATTGTCCTTGGGGTAAAAATACAGCACCAGCCACTGGCCGGAAAAATCGCTTAAACTCACTGTCTTTCCGCCCGTCGATAAAACCTGAAAATCGGGCACGGGGCTGCCTAGTGCTAAGGGGTTCATAGTGAAGTACGCCTATCGTTTTATGGGTTCAAGGATCGCGTCGATGTTCAATTGGTCACAAAAATCCATGAACTCTTCGCGCAGTGACAACAAATGCTGTTGTGGGGGGATTAAAATAACAAACTTGCTAGAGAACACCGTATTCTGAATGTACGGTGCTTGGTAAGAACTGGCAATGATTTCTTCTATGGCAATGTCGCGCGCCAACAAAAAAGTCGTGATTGACTCCACCACATTGTCCCTGTCCAAAGAAAGGGTTTCCAGAGAATACGGAATGAATTCTCCCTGTTTGTTGCGTGGTTCTGGACGCAGGCTGTGTACCTTAATCGCCAGCTTCCGTTCGATGGACTCTAACGCCGCCTCAAGCTTAGCAATCTGATTCCAGTTGCCCTGCACCAGTAAGTAGGCCGCCGTTGCCTGGGCTAGGCAGGTGGAGCGAATTTCTAAGATATTGCATTTGCAGTCCCCTACGGCTGCCAAAATTTCGGCCATAAAGTTAATAGGGTTATTGCCCAGCGCAGTAATTGCCAGTTGCATGATAAATTTGTTTGGTTTTTTATGGAGAGGCTTAGCCTAAGCGGCAAGCCTGGGTAGCATGATAAAATACCCAATCAGAACAAAAAAACCAACCCATTTGCACAGCCACCATGAGAAAACCCACCAAACGCGCTTTAAAGCACCGCCAGACTGCGTACAGCGAACGCTGGCATGACGGCTCGGAACCTGCGGCCTTACCGGTTGCCGCAGGTGAGACCGCCGTCTTGCCGATTATCCCCAGCAAAAACCACCCGGATGACTTCGACCGGCTATTGAGCCATGCCAACTTCGACTTAAATCCCTTAAGCGAACGGCATCAAAATAATGCCCTTGCAGCCGATGAAGACAGCAAACTTTGGGCACGCATCCAACCCACCATAGACTTGCCTCACCACCACACGGCAGCCAGCGAGCCGGCCAGTGCCCCCGATGAGGACAGCAAACTTTGGGCACGCATCCAACCCACCGTAGACTTGCCTCACCACCACACGGCAGCCAGCGAGCCGGCCAGTGCACCGGGCGATGGCATTAAGCCCATCCCCTTCCAGCACACAACCGAACCGCTGCGTGCTGCGGTACTTAAAAAACCCTCACTAAGCACCCAACGCCCCTCAGCCCAGCCACACCGCCCCCACAAAACTCAAGCCCCAGCACCCAGCACCCCACGCTTGCTTTATGTGATCGGCTTTACAGTTTTTGTTCTACTTGCTAGCACCTGTTTTTTAGGCTACACCGTATTTCAGTTGAACGCTGAATTGGGCCGACTGAACCAACAGTTGCAGCCATTAATCGATCAGCCTGGCAACCTGAACCGGCCGTAAGCCGTTACCCGTCCAGCCCCTTAAAATGGCTACCCATACCCACAAACCCGCCCAAGAACTACCCAGCAGCGGCTAACTTTTGCAAAATACTGCCGATCACGCGGGCATCCTTGACCATTGAATAATGTGCCGGGACATCCACCCTGATATTCTCAGCCTGCTCCCAAACCGCACTCGCAGGCGGTACAACCACCAGATCAAACGGAGTCCAATACGAGTAACACGGCAGACCCTCCAAACACGCGGAATTTTCTTGCAAGGCACGCAAAAAGCCACTGCCAGGGCGCATTTGCCGCCCCCCTTGCGTTGGCAAACAATGCGCCCAATAACTGCCATGATGCGGCGTCGCAATGGCAACAAAAAGCTTAACGGCCTGACAGCCGCCTAAAATTTGCAGGTAATGCCGAGCAATCAGGCCACCCATGCTAAACCCCAGCAAACCAATAGCTTCACCAGCGCCGATACTGTCAACAGCCGTCTTAACTTGCTCGGCCAAAGGTTCCAAACCGTTACGGCCGCTATTAGGGCTTAACGAAGGGGCCAGACACGGATACCCGGCGGCTTCAAACGCCGCCTGCATCACCCTAAAACGGCGCCCGGTATTGTAGATGCCGTGGACTAAAACAATGTGCATGCAGCCACCTCTTTAAAGATCAGCTTAATAAGCAAGCCGTAGGTCGGACATGCTTTTTATGCCCGACTAACGATCGCCCACACGCCTAGGATCAAACGCTGCCTGGACCGCGTCTGCGAACAAATTAGCCGACAACACCAGCACAAACATAAAACCAAAGGCAGCCGTCAAAGACCACCACACCAAAGGCTCGCGTGCCATCTCCAAACGGGCACCGTTGATCATATTGCCCCAACTGTAAGTGGCCGGATCAACACCGATGTTAATGTAGGATAAAACCGCCTCGGCCAGCACCAAAGCACTAAAATCCAACACCACGGAAATCAACACGATGTGCATGACGTTAGGGAAAATATGGCGCCTCAGTATAGAACTTTGCCTAACCCCTAAAGCCCTAGCGGCCTGAACATACTCCATTTCCCGCAATTTCAGCGTCTCCGCCCGCAGCAAGCGGCACAGGCCGGTCCAATTGGTAATGCCCAAAATCAAACATAAAAACAGCAAACGAATATCGGCGCGCAGCAACACACTGGCAAAATACTGCTCGTGGTTAGCCATGTACACCTGCACCGCTAAAATGGCCGCAGCAATCAACAACACACTGGGAATGGAATTTAACACGGTGTAGAGGTATTGAATGGCATCATCGACCCAACCTTGAAAGTACCCCGCCAACAGGCCGAAAACAACGGCCATTGGCAACATCACCAAAGTGGTCAAAGTGCCAATGACCAAGCCCGTGCGTATACTTTTGATGGCCTGGTAAAACACATCCTCGCCCACCTTGTCGGTGCCAAACACATGGTAATAACCCGACAAATAACCCAGCAACCACAGGCCCGTCAGCAAGCAAAACAGCGTCGCCAACACCGCCTTGCCAGTTTTGCTGCGCGTCCCATCCAGCCCTTTTAGGCGCATGAGAAACACCCCCGCCGTCAGCACCAAAACCGCGACAGCGGCTCCGCCTAGCAGGCCCAGCAGTGTTTTTTTGGCCACATCAGCCGCCCATTCGCGCTCTGGGTCAAGCAAATGCGCTCCGCCGAACAGCAAGCGCGGATAACCCCAATAGCTGCTGCCGTCGGGCAGCTCCATCATTTCCCGGCTGTACAACGTGGCCGCAAACGGTGCGGAATAGGTTTTTTCACTGCGTTCGCGCAACGGCGCGGCCATCACATCCAAGGCACTGACGATTTCAGCCGTATTTTTTTTGTCGGTGTAAAAATGCACCGAGTCCAACAATCCCACCAACACAAAAAACAGCAACACCACCGAGGACACCATCCCCGTGGTATTGCCTGCAAAATAGTGCAAGGGCCTGCGAAAATGAACGTTGCCGCGCACAGCCACAGCCCATAGCGCTACCAGAAAAACCAATAAAAACACCAACGCGTCGGTCCACAAAACAACCATAAGTGCAATGCCTGCTGGGTTATTGGGCGTGTTTTAAAACACGCACTGCCTATTGAACAAGTGCCGACTTAGGCTTCTGTAGCGCCTTCGCCAGCGGCCAAAAACGACTCCACCTGCTGGGTAAAAGCCTCTGGCTGCTGCACATGCAGCCAGTGTCCTGCCTGCTTTAAGTAGCGTAAATCGGCATCGGGAAACAACGGCCTGACATCCTTAGCCTGAACATAGCCGGAATCGGCACCCGCCAAAAACAAAGCCTTGCCCACAAAAGGCCGTAACGCGCTGGCATCGGGGAAGGCGGCAATGGCGGGTGCGGCTGTCTTAAAAAAATCTAAATGAATGCGCCATTGGTAGCGGTTTTCTTGCAGCACCAAATTTTGCAACAAAAATTGTCGGTAGGCCTTATCGGGTATGGTCTCAAGCAACAACGCTTCGGCCTGTTTTCGGCTGCGCAACTCCGACAACGGCAACGCCTTTAAAGCCGCCACTAAGCCATCAAAACAATGCGGATAGCTCACGGGGGCACTGTCGGCCACCACCAATTTATCCACCGCCTCTGGGTAATTCAAAGCCAGCCACATGGCTATTTTACCGCCCATACTGTGGCCTAACAGGCTGGCCTTAGCCAACCCCTGGCGCGCCATAAAGGCCAACACATCGCCCGCTAAGACCGGATAATCCATTTGCGGATGGTGCGGTGATCGTCCGTGATTGCGCAAATCCAGCACCCACACCCGGTGCTTGGCCGCCAAATTTTGCGCTTGCACACGCCAGTTGCGCGAGGAAGCGAACAAGCCATGCAGAATGATCAACGGCCCGCTTGCAGTGGTATCGCCGTACACCTCATAAGCCAAATTGACCGTTTGCCCAACCATCAGGGCTGTTCCGCCGCTGCAATGGGCGGCAGGTTAATGTCTATATCGGCACCGGCTTTAAGGCTGCCCAACAGGGCATTGAATTCCGCCTGGCCCCATGCCTGGCCTAAGTTTTGTAAGGCCAAATCCATAGCTTTTTTATCTTGCTCGGACATAACCCCCTCAACCACCTCAGTTAAGCGAACCAGCACCTGTTCGCCGGTAGGCAACGGCACCGCAAAATAGCTGGGTTTTTCTGCTGCCGGTTTAGCGGCCCTAAAAATTGCCGCCAACAACGCGGGGGGCAGGGTCACGTCTCGGCGTTGTAGGGCTTTAGCCTGTTTCAGTATCAGGCGGTGCGTCGAAGCCAGCTCTGAAAGAGCCTGCCCGGCCACCGCAGCGGCTTTAATTTGCTCGGTTTTAGCCTGCGTCGCCGCCAAGGTTTGTTCTGCTATCAAAGCGGCACTGATGATCGCTTTAACCTCTGACAACGGTTTAACTGCCGCAGGTTTGCGCTCTACTTGCCGCAACACCACCACATGACCGGCTTCCAGCTCGATTACCTCACTGTTATTGCCCTGCCTCACCTCGTCGGTAAAAGCCGCCGCCCTGACCTTCTCGTTTGCCGCCAAACCCTCGCCCTGGTCCAGCGTAAAAAACGCTGTTTTTTTGATCGGCACCGCCAAGGTTTCGGCGACCGTTTGCAGCGTGTCCGGGTGTTCAAAACTTAATCCAGACAAGCGTTCCGCCAACTCATAAAACGCCGTCTCCGCCTGGTTTTTTTGGTATTCCTTAAGCAGCTCGTCCCTGACCTCGGCAAAGGTTTTCACCGTTTCAGGGGTCAACTCGGTTACTTTGATCAGATGATAGCCAAACGCCGACCGCACCGGCTCGGACACCTCACCTTGTTTTAATGCCAAGGCCGCTTTATCAAAAGCCGGCTCCATCACCCCCGGCGTAAACAAACCCAAATCCCCGCCTTGCTTCGCGGTTATCGTATCCTCTGACAGCTCCGCCGCCAACTGCGCAAAGTCCCGGTTAGCCAACACCGCTTGCTTAGCTTTTTCAGCCTTCGCCAAAGCGGCCTCGGCAGGGTTCTGTGCATTCACCAAAAATAAAATATGGCTGATTTTGCGGCGTTCGGGCGTGCTGTACTGGCTTTTTTGCGCCTCGTAGAACGCTTTCAGACTGTCTTCAGTGACCGGTGTTTTTTTGGCCATGTCGGTTAACAACAACTCGACATACGCCACCGAAACTTGCTCTGGGGTCTCAAACTTAGCCTGATGCTGCTGGTAATACGCGGCGATTTGTTCGTCAGACAACTGAGCGCTAACTTTTTGCACGGGGATGGTCAGGTATTCGACGCTGCGCTGCTGATTTTGGATGGCAAAAAAGCGTTCCACATCAGACGTGGTAGCAAAGCTGCTGTTGACAACACCGTCCTGCAACTGCTGCATCCGCATTCCTTGTCTAACGCGGTCAACAAAATCCGCCGATGTCATCCGTTGTGCCGCCAAAAACGCCCTGTATTTTTCCTCGGCATAAGCGCCGTCTGTTTGAAAATACGGCAGAGTTTTGATGAAAGTACGCACATCCTCGTCTGTCACCGCTAAGCCCCGGGCATGCACATACTGCAACAACACTTCATCCTGGATCAATTTGTCTAAAGCCTGGGCTTTTAACTGTGCTTCGTCAATACCTAAGCCGCGCAGTTCTTGGCTGTATTGCTCGTAAGCCCTGAGCACATCGCGCTGGTAAAACTCTTTGCTGCCAACCGATGCGACCACCGGTTCGCGGCCGCCATCTAAGTAATTGTTGATGCCCCACAACGCAAACGGCACGGCAATCATCAACAGGATAACAGCGGCAAAAGCCCCTTGCGTTTTTTCCCGTATTTTTGTCAGCATAAAAACACCCCAAAGCAATAGCCGAATAGCACAAAAAAGAATGGAACAAAAAAAAGCCCCGCGCCTAATTGGCCCGGGGCTTTTGATTGGTTTGGCGAAGTGGACGGGACTCGAACCCGCGACCACCGGCGTGACAGGCCGGTATTCTAACCAACTGAACTACCACTCCAAAGTCTGGTGGGTGCTGAGGGGTTCGAACCCCCGACCCTCGCCTTGTAAGGGCGATGCTCTCCCAGCTGAGCTAAGCACCCGACTGATAAAAGTCAGTTTAGCGCATCTTTTAAGCTTTTGCCAGCCTTAAATGCAGGAATTTTTGCCGCTTTGATAATTATTTCTTCCCCGTTTTTAGGATTACGGCCTTTACGCTCGTCCCGTTGCTTGGCTGAAAACGTACCAAAACCCACCAAAGCCACAGAATCGCCCTGGCTCAATGCCACGGTTACCGCGTTTAAAAAACCTTCCAGTGCCCGCCCTGCGTCCGCTTTTGACAAGCCAGAAAATTCAGCCATGGCATCGATAAGCTCCGATTTATTCATTATTCCCCCTGAAAAAATTATTTTTTTATGATTTATGCTTTATGCAAAATGCCCACAAGCCTTATCGGCCCGGCGATCGCGCCGCAAACATCAGGGCGCGACTTATAACAACCGCTCTAACACGCTGTCAAGCCATTCTCAATGGGCGGTGACAATTTTACCCACTGCCTTCGCGGCCTCTTTATCACTGGCCACCTGCTCATCACCGGCTACTTTTTCAATCGGTACCGGCAGATACTGCAACGCCACTGCCAACACCTCATCAATCCACTGCACCGGCCGGATATCCAGGTTAGCCTTAATGTTATCAGGGATTTCCACCAAGTCTTTTTCGTTTTCGATGGGGATCAGCACCGTAGTAATGCCGCCGCGATGCGCGGCCAGCAATTTCTCCTTCAGGCCGCCGATGGGCAACACCTCGCCGCGCAGAGTAATTTCCCCGGTCATAGCCACACCCGCCCTCACCGGAATTTTCGTCAACGCCGAAATCATAGCCGTACACATACCAATGCCGGCGCTCGGTCCGTCTTTTGGGGTAGCGCCCTCGGGCACATGGATGTGAATATCGTTTTGCTGGAACACATCCTCGCTAAGGCCCAACACCTTAGCCCGGCTTCTGACCACCGTCATAGCCGCCTCGATAGACTCTTTCATCACCTCGCCCAGCTTACCCGTAGCCAATTGCTTGCCTTTACCCGCAATGACTGCGGTTTCAATGGTTAACAACTCCCCGCCTACGTGCGTCCAGGCCAAGCCGGTGACGCGGCCGATTTGATCTTGCTGCTCGGCAATGCCATAACTAAAACGCCTAACGCCCAGATAATCCGACAGGTTTTCAGGCGTCACATTGACCTCGCCCAGAGTTTTAGTCAGCAACAAACGCTTGACCACCTTACGGCATATTTTAGAAATATCGCGCTCCAAATTTCTAACCCCCGCCTCCCGCGAATAGTAGCGGATGGTATCGCGCACCGCCTCTTCAGTCAGGTTAATCTCCGACTGTTTCAAGCCATTGCTTTTGATTTGTTTAGGAATCAAATAACGCAACGCGATATTAATTTTCTCATCCTCGGTATAGCCTGACAGCCGGATGACCTCCATCCTGTCCAACAACGCCGAGGGGATATTCATGGTGTTCGCCGTCGCCACAAACATGACATCAGACAAATCGAAATCCACCTCCAGGTAGTGATCAGCGAAGGCATGGTTTTGCTCCGGGTCCAGCACTTCCAGCAAGGCCGATGCCGGATCGCCCCGGAAATCCTGCGCCATCTTATCTATTTCATCCAACAAAAACAGCGGATTGCGTGTTTTTACCTTAGCCAGATTTTGCAAAATTTTACCCGGCATAGAACCGATATAGGTGCGCCGATGACCACGAATTTCGGCCTCATCGCGCACGCCGCCCAAAGCCATACGCACATACTTACGGTTAGTCGCTCTAGCAATCGACTCGCCCAACGAAGTTTTACCCACGCCCGGCGGGCCCACCAAGCACAGTATCGGCCCTTTCAACTGCTTTACCCGCTGCTGCACCGCCAAATACTCCAGAATCCGTTCTTTAACTTTTTCCAGCCCGTAGTGTTCAGCCTCCAACACCTGCTCGGCTATTTTCAAATCATGGCGGACTTTCGTTTGTTTTTTCCACGGCACGCTCACCATCCAATCGATGTAATTGCGTACCACCGTCGCCTCGGCCGACATCGGCGACATCAGCTTTAACTTATTTAACTCGGCATCGGCCTTTGTTTTCGCTTCCTTAGCCATACCGGCGGCATTGATTTTTCGCTCCAGCTCATCGATCTCATTCGGCACATCCTCCATTTCTCCCAACTCTTTTTGGATCGCCTTCATTTGCTCATTCAAATAATACTCGCGCTGGTTTTTCTCCATTTGCTGTTTGACGCGCACGCGGATTTTCTTTTCCATCTCCATGATATCCATCTCCCCTTCCATCAGCGTCATCAGCTTTTCCAGCCGCTCGCCGACATTAGCGGTTTCCAGAATCAACTGTTTTTCCTGCACCTTCAAGCTCATGTGCGCGGCCATGGTATCGGCCAGGCGGCTTAAATCATCCACGCCTGCCAACGACGTCAGCACCTCCGGCGGGATTTTATTATTCAGCTTCACATACTGCTCAAACGAATGAATCGCCGTGCGCTGCAACACCTCCTGCTCCTGCTCAGAAAACGCCAACTGCTCATCCAGCGGCGCCACCGAAGCGGAAAAAAAACGGCCGCTTTCCTGATAGCTCAACACCACCGTTCGCTCGCCGCCCTCCACCAACACCTTCACCGTACCGTCTGGCAGTTTTAGCAACTGCAAAATGTTCGCCAGCGTTCCCACCGTGTACAAATCCTCGAACACCGGCTCGTCAACCTCCGCCTCCCGCTGCGCCACCAACAAAATTTGTTTGTTATCCTGCATGGCTGCATCCAGGGCATCAATCGATTTTTCCCGGCCCACAAACAGCGGGATCACCATATGCGGATACACCACCACATCCCTAAGCGGCAAAACCGGCACCCCGGCATGGCTTTGTTGCAACTCTGATTTTTCCAACGTTTCCATCACGGCATTCTCCGACAAATGACTAGCAAACTGCGATTATGGGGGCAGCGCAAAAAATAGCAAGGCTGCCAACACCCTGCCACAGCCGCTGCTTGCGGGCGCACCCGGCAGACCGGCTTGGTCCATTAGTGACAAAAAAAGTCATCAATACCCCCCCGCCTGCCATTCCCTTAAGCCTGTCACCAGCCTGCACCTTAAAAAACAAAACCTTGAAACCCTTAACAAAAAGCCTCAAGACTCAAAAAATGGATTAAAAATTGCATAACCGCCGTTGTACTAATCAAAAACCTGCCTAGAATTAACCACGCTTCACGTTTTTAACCGCAACACAAACCCGCTGTCTATTTTTTTTAACCACTTTAGGAACACGCTCATGGCTACTTTTAGATACACCGACTCCACCGGCTTTAACAACGGCATCGCCACCACCGCCACCCCACTAGCAAGCGGTGCCACAGCATGGGGCCTCGCCAACATTTTCCAATTTAACGGCAATGCCGAAAGCGTCACTGCCTCGGATTTAACTATTGCCACAGCGTCCTCCAACGTAAGCATCGCTTTCACCGAGTCCGGCACCGCCAACAACAGAACCCTCAATCTCACCGGCATCACGCTGGGCAACATCGGTGCCAACACCCTGGTCTTTAGCGACGGCGGCCGGGTTCTAATCGGCGACGGCCTAACCAGCACCACCAACGACGCCAACGCCAACCTTTTGCTGGCCACCAACGGCAACGACTACATCGACGGCTTAGTCGGCAACGACACCGTCTCCTACGCCAACGCCTTCGCCGGCTTCAGCGTCAACCTAGCCGCCACCAGCGCACAGGACACCATCGGCGCCGGC
>DBNW01000067.1:0-709 GCA_002299425.1 Methylococcaceae bacterium UBA662
ATTTGACCTTGGCAATGTCGGGCATAAAAACCATGCCCGACCTACAGCTCTTTAGAATGCTCGCAGAAGATGTTGAGCGGAAAAAAGAGGCCACAGCAGGGCCACACGGCGGGCGGCGCGGGTGTGAGGTGTGTTTATTCCCGCCGCCACGCCGTTAAGCCGTCGGGGGTGTCTTCCAGTAAGATGCCCTGGCTTTTAAGTTGGTCGCGGATTTGGTCGGCCAAAGCCCAGTTTTTGGTTTTTTTGGCGGCGATGCGGGCGTCAATTTGCGTTTGGATGTCGCCGTCTTCGCTGTCACCTTGCAAAAAGGCATCCGGGTCTTGTTGCAGAATGCCCAGCAACTGGCCCAAACAGCGCACGGTTGCCGCCAACAGAGCGGTTTTTTGGGCATCCTTTGCAGATTTGGCGGTATTCAGTTCCCGGGCCACGTCGAACAGCACCGCCAGTGCCACCGGGGTGTTAAAGTCATCGTCCATGGCCTGCTTGAAACGCGCCAGAAAATGGCTGTCCGTGGCAGCGGTGGTGTGTGCGACGCCGCGCAACGCGGTATACAGCCGGGTCAGTGCCGTAGCGGCTTCGTCGAGTTGTTCGTCGGAGTAGTTTAGCGGGCTGCGGTAATGGCTGGAAAGAATGAAAAAGCGGATAATTTCCGGTTTGTAGCGCTTAAGAACTTCCCGAACGGTAAAGAAATTGCCCAAGGACTTGGACA
>DBNW01000067.1:1060-8446 GCA_002299425.1 Methylococcaceae bacterium UBA662
CGCACGAAACCGTTGTGCATCCATACCTTGACGAACGGCTCGCCGGTTGCGCCTTCCGATTGGGCGATTTCATTCTCATGATGCGGAAACTGCAAGTCCATGCCGCCGCCGTGAATGTCGAAACGGTTGCCCAGGCAGCCAGTGGCCATCGCCGAACATTCAATATGCCAACCCGGACGCCCCATGCCCCAGGGTGACGGCCAAGCCGGCTCGCCTGCTTTGGCCATTTTCCAGAGTACGAAATCTAATGGGTTTTGCTTGGCAGAGTCGATGTCCACCCGTTCTCCGGCCTGTAAATCGGCCAAATTTTTGCCGGACAAACGGCCATAATTCTTAAACCGGTTAACCGCATAAAAAACGTCGCCGTTGCCGCCGACATACGCTAAGCCATTGTCAATCAGTTTGGCAATCATGGCGATGATGGCGTCGATGGCGTGCGTTGCCCGGGGTTCTAAATCCGGCGGTAACACCGATAATGCCCGCTCGTCCTCGTGCATGGACTCGATGAAGCGTTCCGTTAACGCGGTGAAGTCTTCGCCGTTGTCGTGAGCGCGTTGGATAATTTTATCGTCAATGTCGGTGATGTTACGGACATAGGTCACATCGTAACCTAAATACCGCAGGTGCCTAGCCACCGTGTCAAACACCACCATCACCCGGGCATGGCCGATGTGGCAGTAATCGTAGACCGTCATGCCACAGACGTACATGCCAACTTTGCCCGCTGTTAACGGCTGGAACGGCTCTTTTTTGCGGGTCAGGGTATTATAAATTTTCAACATGCGCGGGGCGTGACAAAGTGGTCAACAAAGCGCGCCAATGTATCAAGCAGCTACTTTTCTTTCAAGATAAAACCACCTAGAATTGCCGGCTCCCAATCTCTTAAGGAGAAAACCATGCGTCCGTTTGTGTTCGCTTTTTTACTTGCGCTGACTAGCGCTACACCGTTTGCTCAGGAAACCATCATGCCCAACCCTGTTAAAGTCAAGTTGACCACTTCGCTAGGCGAAATCACCCTGCAACTGAATACCGAAAAAGCCCCTGTCTCCAGTGCCAATTTTTTGGCCTATGTGCAAGAAGGGTTTTACAACGGCACCATTTTTCATCGGGTGATTCCGGGCTTTATGGCGCAAGGCGGCGGTTTTGATGCTTCCTTTGCACAAAAGCCGACCCGTGCACCGATCAAAAACGAAGCGAACAACGGCTTGCTCAACAACCGTGGTACGGTCGCTATGGCGCGCACGAACGTGCCGGACTCGGCCACCGCGCAATTTTTTATCAATTACAAAGACAACGCTTTTCTAAACCACACCGGACCTACCCCTAATGGCTGGGGTTATGCGGTGTTTGGCGAAGTCATCGAAGGCATGGCGGTTGTTGATGCCATGGCCCAACAGGCCAGCGGCAGCCGTAACGGCCATCAAGACGTGCCGAAAACCGACATCGTGATCGAAAAAGCAGAAGTGCTGGAATAAATTAAAGTATCTGGTGTAGCGGGTGCTGGGCAAAGTACAACACCCCTCACGCTGCTGGATTTTAGAGCAGTCGCCCCAACCTGTTTTTACCACAGCCAGCACGGGGTGCTGCAAACAAGACAGGTGCTGTTAACAGCCAGGGTCTTTTGCAATGAATCAAGACATTTTGTTTATCTCCGATTTGCACCTGTCGCTAGGCAAGCCCGCCATCACCCGGCGTTTTCTGAATTTTCTTGCCACCCGCGCCCGCAGTGCCCAGGCTTTGTACATTCTGGGCGATTTGTTCGATGCGTGGATTGGCGATGATGACAACACGCCGCCTAACCCGGCCATTCGCAGCGCGATTCAGTCTGTTATTGGACAGGGTACGCCGATTTTTTTGCAAGTAGGCAACCGGGATTTTTTGCTAGGGCCGCACTTTGCTGCACAAACCGGCATTGCCTTGTTGCCAGACCTCGCCGTGATTGACTTATTGGGTACGCCGACATTGCTCATGCACGGGGATTTGTTGTGTACGGATGATGTGGCTTATCAACGCTTCCGCAGTCTGTCCCGCACTGCCGAATGGCGACAAAACGTGCTAGGTAAGCCGCTGTGGCTGAGGCACCTAGCCGCACGCGGGTATCGCTTACGCAGCGTTTGGCATAAGCGAAAAAAATCGCCGGACATCATGGATGTCAACCCGGACACCGTCATCACTACGATGCGGGCGCACAACTGCCTTAGACTCATTCATGGCCATACCCACCGCCCTGCACGGCATACGTTCACCATTGACCAGCAAGCCGCCGAACGCTTCGTGTTAGCCGATTGGAACAATCATGCCGGCGAAGTGTTGTGTTGGCGCACCGCCGGTTGGCATAGAGAAGTTGTTTAGCATGAAAAAAGCCGGGTACGGTACCGGTATTCTCGCCAAAAAATACCGCAGCCATTAACAGTTGACTTTTCTTCAAAAATCATTAAATCTAGCTGCTTGGTAGGAAATTTTCCCAACGCACGCCAGGATAAACCATTCTGCCAAAACCTAATTAGTCAAAAAACACAATCAATATTTTGTCGGCAAACAGAATATCCAGGAGAAACAACTATGAAGAAGCCTTTTAAAAGTTGGCTGCTTGCTTCCAGTGTGGCTGCTATTTTAGCAACACCGGCGGTGATAACGGCTAACACCGGTGTTGAGAAATTAACGCAAAACCCAGCCAACTGGGCCACTTGGGGCGGTGACTATGCCGGTACCCGTTACAGCGAACTCAAACAAATCAACACCAGTAACGTAAAAAGCCTGCAACCGGCCTGGTCTTTTTCAACCGGTGTGCTGCGCGGCCATGAAGGCGGACCCTTGGTGGTTGACAATGTGTTGTACATCCACACGCCTTTCCCCAACACGGTTTACGCCATCGACCAAGAAACCAAAGCCGTTATTTGGGAATTCACCCCTAGCCAAGATGCGGACGTGACCATCCCGGTGATGTGCTGCGACACCGTTAACCGTGGCTTGGCTTACGGCGACGGCAAAATTTTCTTGCAACAATCCGATACAGTCCTGACCGCCCTGGACGCTAAAACCGGCAAACGGGTGTGGAGCGTGCAAAACGGCGACCCAAAACTGGGCATGACCAACACCAACGCGCCGTTGGTGGTGAAAGGCAACGTAATCACCGGCATTTCCGGCGGCGAGTTTGGCGTCCGTGGTTTCTTGGCCGCTTACGACATGAAAACCGGAAAATTGGCTTGGAAAGGCTACAGCATGGGCCCGGACAAAGACACCTTGATCCAACCGGGCAAAACCACTACCTGGGAAAACGGCAAAGTGACTCCGGTTGGAGCCGAATCCAGCTTGGCGACATGGGAAGGCGACCAATGGAAAATCGGCGGCGGCACTACTTGGGGCTGGTACAGCTACGACCCAAAACTGAACTTGGTCTATTACGGCTCAGGCAACCCCTCCACTTGGAATCCGGTGCAACGTCCGGGTGACAACAAATGGTCGATGTCCTTGTGGGCGCGTGACGCCGACACCGGTGCGGTTAAATGGGTTTACCAAATGACCCCGCACGACGAATGGGACTATGACGGCATCAACGAAACCGTGCTGGTTGACCAAGAAGTCAACGGCAAACTGCACAAAACCGTCGTGCATTTCGACCGTAACGGTTTCGGTTACACATTGGACCGCGAAACCGGCGAACTGTTGGTGGCGGAGAAATTCGATAAATCCGTCAACTGGGCCACCCACGTTGATATGAAAACCGGCCGTCCGCAATTGGTGCCTGAATTCAGCACCGAGCACAACGGCGAAGACGTTAACACCAAAGGCACCTGTCCTGCTGCGTTGGGCGCCAAAAACCAACAACCGGTTTCTTATTCCCCGCAAACCGGCTTGTTCTACATCTCAGGCAACCACCTGTGCATGGAATACGAACCGTTTGAAGTCTCCTACACCGCAGGCCAACCTTATGTAGGCGCCACCTTGACGATGATGCCGGCCGGCGCTGATGTCATCACCGGCGAAAAAGACGGCACCACCAACTTAGGCCAATTCACCGCCTGGGATGCCAAAACCGGCAAGATCGCTTGGTCCAATAAAGAGCAATTCTCGGTTTGGTCAGGGTCTGTGGCCACCGCCGGTGGTGTGGTGTTCTACGGCACTCTGGAAGGCTACCTGAAAGCGGTCGATGCCAAAACGGGTAAGGAATTGTACAAATTCAAAACCCCATCCGGCATCATCGGCAACGTTAACACTTGGGAATACAACGGCAAACAATACGTCGGTGTGTTGTCGGGTATTGGCGGCTGGGCCGGTATCGGTATCGCCGCCGGCTTAGATGACGGTACGGAATCTTCCGGCTCCGAAGGTCTGGGTGCGGTGGGTGCTTACAGAAGTTTGGGCTCTTACACCAAACTGGGCGGTACTTTGACTGTATTTGCTCTGCCCGATTTGAATTAGCCGTATCCGCTAATCGGTCTTTAAAACCCCGGTTGTGAGCCTGCAACCGGGGTTTTTTTAGGGCGGAACAAAAGGGCTGCAAGCGCAGTGGTGGCAGCGGATTTAGCCGCTCCTACAAAGGCCAATGCCATCCTTGCGTGCAGGGATGAGCCATTAGAATCACCGTTTCGATGGCAGGACTACCCGGAGCAGGAAACAGAAGAAACGGCGGCCTGGCCCGGACACCACGCAATCACTTGGCTTTTAACATAGCCTGCAACATCTGGTTGACTTCCGTCGGATTTGCCTTGCCCTGCATCGCCTTCATCACCTGGCCGACGAAAAAGCCGAACACTTTTTCGTTACCCGCCTGGTATTGCGCCACCTGTTTGGCATGGCCGGCGATAAGTTGGTCGATAACCGCCGCAATAGCACCGGTGTCGCTGATTTGTTTCAGGCCTTCGGCCTTTATGACGGCATCGGCGGTAGCAACCGGGTTTTGCCACAATGCCTCAAAAATTTGCTTGCCGATTTTGCCCGAGATGGTGCCGTCGCTGATGCGTTGCAGCAAACCGGCCAGCCTTTCTGGGGCAATCGGGCACTCGCTGATGTCTTTATTTTCCTTGTTCAAGGCAGCCGCTAATTCGCCGTTGATCCAGTTGGCGCACAGCTTGGCTTCGCAGCCAGACCGTTTAGCTACCGCCTCAAAATAATCGGCCAGCGGCCGCGAGGCCGTGAGCTGGGCTGCTGCCTCATTGTCCAGTTGGTAGTCGGTTTTAAAGCGCCGCTTTTTCGCCTCCGGCAATTCCGGCAACCCCGCCTTCACTTCGGCCTTGAACGCCTCGCTGATGACCACCGGCAGCAAATCCGGGTCGGGGAAGTAGCGGTAATCGTTGGCTTCTTCTTTGCTGCGCATGGGACGGGTTTCGTCCTTGTTCGCATCGTACAAACGGGTTTCCTGCACCACCGTGCCGCCGTTTTCAATCAGCTCAATTTGCCGCCCGACCTCATGCCCGATGGCTTTTTCGACGAACTTAAAAGAATTGATGTTCTTGATTTCAACCCGTGTGCCAAACACCTGTTGCCCGACCGGGCGCACCGACACGTTGGCATCGCAGCGGAACGAGCCTTCCTGCATGTTGCCGTCGCAAATGCCCAGATAGCGCACCAGTTCGTGCAACTGGCGCATGTAGGCGACCGCCTCCTGGGCCGAGCGCAGGTCCGGTTCGGAGACGATTTCCAGCAGCGGCGTGCCGGCGCGGTTCAGGTCGATGCCGCTCATGCCGTGGAAGCTTTCGTGCAGCGACTTGCCCGCGTCTTCCTCCAAATGGGCGCGGGTGATGCCGATGCGTTTGGTTTCGCCATTGACTTCAATATCCAAATGGCCGTGGCCGACGATGGGCCTATCCATCTGACTGATTTGATAGCCCTTGGGCAAGTCCGGGTAAAAATAGTTTTTGCGCGCGAACACCGAAACCGGCGCAATGTGCGCGTCTATCGCCAGACCGAACAGCACCGCCTTACGCACCGCCTCGGCGTTCAGCACCGGCAACACACCGGGCAGGCCCAGGTCAACGGCGCACGCTTGGGTGTTCGGTTCGGTGCCGTAAGCCGTCGCGGCACCGGAAAAAATTTTAGATTGGGTGGACAACTGGCTATGGATTTCCAAGCCGATGACGGTTTCCCAGGTGGGCATAACGGGTTCCTTAAGACGTGAGTGTGCAGTGAGTTAATGCCATTTTTGGCGCTGGTATGCAAGCAATGCGTTGGCGGTTCATGCCGGCAGGGTAAAAATTGCTAAAACATGATGATCGCGACAGCGCATTTTAAGCCGGTTTCCACACCGGTTAAACGCAGAAAGCTATTTATTTACAGTAAGCGGGCGGGATTCTGGTGGGCTGTCCAGAGGTGACAATTTTTGCCACAAATGGACGGAGTAGGGGGTAAGCCGATTTAAAAAATCCCCGTCTAAAGCGGGTTAGACTAAAAAACGATTTTTGGCCGATTTTTTGATTGAAGTTATTAGCCAATAAAAACAAAAGCTTGTGTTTTTTTGTAAAAAAAACCCGGGGGGTCGCTAAAAATACAAGGTTGGCACGGCAACTGCTTTACTTTTTTCGGATATTTTTTCCGACAAACCACACCGAGGCTTATTATGAACCTGCAAAAAGTGCAACAAGGCTTTACCTTAATAGAGTTAATGATTGTGGTCGCCATCATTGGTATCTTGGCCGCCATCGCCCTGCCGGCTTATCAGGATTACACCATCCGGGCCAGCGTATCAGAAGGCTTAGTGCAAGCCGGTGCGGCTAAAGTGACTGTCGCTGAAAACCTGGCAGCTCCGGATGCTGCTAACCCTAATGCCTGCATTGGAGTTCAGACAGGTGGTTTAATAGGCAAAACTACCCTGGCATCGTGTGCGGACGCCGGTGGCGGAGCAGGACCGGTCACAATCAGCGTTGGTGTGCAAGCCAACCCCACTACCAATGTCACGTTCGATTTAGTCGGTACGCTCAACCCGACCACGGGTGGGGTTGAGTGGAACTGCACCAATCCCAGTGAGCCAAGATTTGTGCCTGCCGAGTGCCGTACCTAATCTAATCGCAGCCGTGTAGGGTGGGCAACGCTGTTCTGCCCACCTAATCGCAGCCGTGTAGGGTGGGCAACGCTGTTCTGCCCACCGTTTACGGATAAACCGGTGGGCAAAACCGCCTGCCCACCCTACGGCTTATCCATCAAAACCACCCAACCCTTTCGGTTCGGGTGGTTTTTTTATGCGTGGGGGTTTTTGGTGTGGCGGTTGCCGCCCATCGGTGCGGCACGGTAAGCCGTGTAGGGTGGGCAACGCTGTTCTGCCCACCATTTACGGATAAACCGGTGGGCAAAACCGCCTGCCCACCCTACGGCTTATCCATCAAAACCACCCAACCCTTTCGGTTCGGGTGGTTTTTTTATGTGCGGGGGTTTTGGTGTGGCGGTTGCCGC
>DBNW01000036.1 GCA_002299425.1 Methylococcaceae bacterium UBA662
GCCCGCCCACGCACCCGCCCCCCCCGCACGCAGTCCCCCCCCCCTCCCGCAACAACCGTAGCACCCGAAGCGACATCCACACCGCCTGCCCCCGCTGTTTTTAGCTATTCCCACCCGACACCAACTGTTCAGGCCGCTGCGGTTTTCGACCCTGCCGCCACCTGCCTGCACTACCTGCTGCAAACCGTCCCGCAGGCCCTGCTGTTCAAAAGCGATGGCATCATTTACCTGCACCCGGAGAAAAAACAGTATTACTGCCCCCTGGAGCTTGAACCTTTAGCGGGCTACCTCGCCGCCCAAGGCGACAGTGCTGTGCGGGCGCAGGCATTGACCGCCGAAGCTTTGACCCTCCGGGTGAAAAAGCTGGGCCTTAAGGCCCGGCCTTTGCCCGACCTCATCTGGCACGCCGCCTTTAACCTATCCGAAGGCCGGTTGCTAGCAGGCCACAGTGCCAGCCATTTTGTTTACCTGACCCGTTGGCCGAACTTAGCCAGTGCCGAATGCCGCCCGTACATCAAAGTGGCGGTATTTATGCAGAACAACGCGGCGTCGCTAACGACTATCGCCGACAAGACCGGTATGGACATCGCAACTATCCATAATTTTTACAACGCCTGCTCTTTGCTAGGGCTGATCGCCACCTCGGCGACAGAAGCGATCCACAAAAAAAACCGGGACAGTCCCAGCCAAAGCTTATTGGAAAAAATAGCCCGGCGTTTAAAAAACTAACCGGGACGCCTAAGCCATGCAAGCCAGCAATACCCCCGTTAAATTTGTCTTTACCGGCTCAGTCGGTGCCGGCAAAACCACAGCCATCGCCGCCATCAGCGAGACTCAGCCCATCTCCACCGAAGCCAAGCCCTCCGAAGGCCATGTGCTAAAACACAAAACCACCACCACGGTAGCCATGGACTACGGCGAGCTGACGCTGGAAGACGGCAACAAGCTGCATTTGTACGGCACGCCCGGCCAGCGCCGCTTTGACTTTATGTGCCATATCCTGATCCGGGGGGCACTAGGGCTAATCGTTCTGATTGACAACAGCCACGACGACCCGCTTTCGGAGTTGGACTATTACCTGAACCTAAACGCCGAATTCTTGCTGAAAAACCCGGCAGTCATCGGCGTCACCCATTACGACCAATCGGCTTCGCCCAGTGTGGACGCCTATTACCGTGCCCTGCAAGAACGCGGCGATAACTGGCCGGTGGTACACGCCGACGCCCGCAAACCGAACGATGTCATCCTGCTGCTGGACACCTTATTGGCCTTGTTGGCCTACGGCTAGACCTTTGTTATCAACCCAACCCTTATGAGGCAACACCGCAAGCAAAAACGTTAGCTTTGAACCAATTTTTTAACGCCATTCAATCTATCCCCTAAATTTCAACAAGAGACCATCAATATGGCAAAAATCGACGATGTACTGGCAGGTGTTTTACGAGACGTGGACGGCGCGCTAGGTTGCGCGGTGGTGGATTTAAGCAGCGGCCTGCTGTTGGCCGTGGCGCACAACGTGCCTTACTTCACCACCTCTTATTTGGATGCGGTGGCAGCTGCGGCCGTGGACATGATGCGCGGCAAAAACGTGCGGGCGGTGGAGTCGCTGTTGTCCAGCCAACGCGGCAAGCCCGTGGTCAATATGATCAAAGAAGTGCAAATGACCACCGAGAACACCTACCATTTTATGGCCGTCATCCCGGGCAAAGACGATAGCTTGATAGTTTTGATCACCCATAAAAAAACCAACTTGGGCATGGGTTGGAGCGCTGTTCGCAGGGCCATGCCCATTTTGGCACCGCTCTGTCCGTAAACAACGTTGGCCTTACCCTGCGCCGCTGCAACCACGAACCTAGCGGCGCAGATTCAGCACTTAGCTTGCACCCCTACCTATGGCAAACGTCGAAATCATCGCAGCCGTTGATGGCCTGCATCATTATTCAATCGATTACCTTAACGCGCTATTGCAGACACCGGTGCAGGCCTTGGCCTTAAACCACGCCTTTACCGGACGCCCCGGCACACGCATCCATGCCAACGAGCACGATGTCGTTAAAATTCGCACCGACCTTAACCTCAACAACAGACAAGCCGTAGCGTGGCTAGGGCAAACCCTCGCCAAAGAACGCGAGCTGGGCGTACACCACCCCCATAAAACCTGGTTTATCGCCACAACTGCCCCTGCTAACGGCGAAAACGCCCGTAAAATTGGCAGCATCTGTCCGCGTCTAAAGCCCTTACACCTAGAGCTAAGGCCCGCCCCGGATTCAGCCGAAGCCAGGCAGCGCCATCTTGACCTGTTCAAAGCCGTGTTAACCCTGTACTTAAAAACCGGCAAAACCGCCGATACCAAGTTGGATGAAGGCTTGTCTAACTTTGGCGTGTGTCCAGACGGGCTGGTTTATTACTTGGACGACGAGCATTACCGGTGGGACCACTTCGTCTCCTTAGCGGCCATGCTGGGTGTTGTTATCCGCACCTTCGACTGGCTGGATCAGGATTTTGCCCGGGATTTAGCGGCTATCCTCAATGCCTGCTTAAACGAGGCGTTTCAGGACTCCCACTGCCCGCTCATCCTCGCCCGGCACTTGCAGAACGTGTTTATGCCGGAAGGGCCCAAAGAAGCCTTAAAACACGCCGTGCTGCAAGGGTTGGCGCAGCCGCCGCTAAAACCTCGCCACGCCCATAAGCCACCGCAACGTTATCTCGGCTTGTTAGCGGACATCCACGCCAACAGTGCCGCCCTCGATTGTGTGCTCGACTATTTGCGTGCGCAGGGCATCACCGAAGCGCTGGTGTTAGGCGACATTGTCGGTTACGGCCCGGAACCGGTCGAGTGCATTGAACGCCTGCAAGACAGCGGTTTTCAGGTCATTAAAGGCAACCACGACCACGCCGCCGCCATCGGCCAAACGGGCCCGAGCTTTTCCAGCACTGCTGCAGCCGTCATTGACTGGACGGTCCAGCAGTTGTCCGACCGCCAACGCGATTGGTTAAAATACCTGCCGGCCCTAGCGCAAACCGCCGACTGGACGGCGGTGCACGGTGCGCCGATGGACCCGGCGTATTTTTACGGCTACGTCTACGCCATGACCTTTACCGACAATTTAGATTACATGCGCGACCAGAACATGCGGCTCTGTTTCCACGGCCACTCGCACATGGCCGGGGTGTTTGGCCGCGACCGGCGCGGCCTGGACTGGCACCTGACCGAAGCGCGGGTGGATTTAGCCGCCTATCAACAAGCCTTAGTTTGCCCAGGTTCAGTCGGCCAACCCCGCAACGGCCGCCCGGACAGCCAATTTGCCGTTTATGACCGGCAAGAACAGCGCGTCAGCTTCCTGAGTCTGCCTTACGATGTACAGCCGGTGGTGGAGAAAATGCGCCGCTACGGCTTCCCCGAAGTTTTGTGGCAACGGCTGCTGGTAGGCAAATAGATGTGGCTTGATAGGCAATGTATTTTAAAATTGGTTGTCAACCCAACACCCGTAGACCACCCAGCTCAAACACCACGCCATGAAAATCTGCCACGCTCTAACCGGCCTGTACCTGGCCATACTTTCCAGCAACGCCGCCGCTACTGAATCTTTTAAAGTCTGCGCCGACCCTATGAACCCGCCTTATTCAACCAAAAACCAAGACGGTTTTGAAAACAAAATCGCCGCACTGTTCGCCCAAAAACTCGGGCAAAAATTAGAATACACCTGGTTCCCGCAACGCATCGGTTTCGTCCGCAACACGCTGACCGCGCCGGTGGATGAAAAAGCAGTCGACAGCACGCAGTTCAAATGCGATGTCATCATGGGCGTGCCCGAGGGGTTTGACATGGTCATGACCACGCAGCCTTATTACCGCTCCACCTATGTGCTGCTGATCGCCAAAGGGCGCGGTTTTGACGACATCACCGACCCCATGCAACTGGCCAACCTGCCGCTAGCCCGCCAAGAGACCCTAAAAATTGCCATGTTTGACCGCAGCCCCGGCACCGCTTGGCTGCAAAAAGTCGGCTTGCTTGACCAAGGCATCCCGTATCAATCCATGTCCGGGGATGAGTCCAGTAATGTCGCTATGCAAATGGACCGCGACTTGAAAGCCCAAAAAATTGACATGGCCATCCTCTGGGGCCCGGTCGCCGGCCACATCCTCAACCAAGCACCCAAAGGCAGCTACACCCTGCTGCCCATGCCATCGTCCCCCGGCATGAAATTTGACTATTCGATGGCGATGGGTGTGCGCCGTGGTGATAAAGACAGGCAAGCCGTTTTAAATCGCCTCATCACCGACCACGCCCAGACTATAACAACCCTTATCAAAAGTTATCAAATCCCCTTGTTACCGATTCCCGTACAGACTCAGGAACACGATGACTGAATATCCTCTGCCGCAGAGTGCTTGCATTGCTCCTGCAACCCCCTATAATCGCACCTTGCTTTCAGGTTCCGGCGGTCTCATCGCCGCCGGTTAAACGGGAAGTCGGTGAAAATCCGACGCTGCCCCCGCAACGGTAGATAAGTTAAGGTCCGTCACAACGCCACTGTGCTTATGGCATGGGAAGGCGACGGATTCGGCGAACGCCGCTTATTTAAGCCCGGAGACCGGCCCGAAAGCATCATCGCGGCAGCGGAGGGCTGCCGGCGAAAAGCCGACGGGGAAACCCGTACCCGGCGTTTTGTCGTTTCTCCTCTGCTGCCATCACACCGACTAAACTGCGCGGGCGGCGCAGGGGATCTCATGAAAAAAATAATTGTTAGTGCTTTACTGCTCAGCCAAACCACGGCTCCTGCTTGGGCCGGACCAGCCACTGGCCAGACGGCCGTCACACTTCCTGAAACCGTAGTCACTGCCAGCCGGGGAACGCCGCTTGCACCAACCGAGTTGGCCACGGCGGCCACGGTTTACACCCGGCAAGACATCGAACGCTTGCAGGTAAAAACCCTGCCCGACCTGCTTAAAGGCAGCCTAGGCGTGGACATCGCCCAAACCGGCGGGTACGGCCAAGTCACCAGTTTGTTCATGCGCGGTGCCGAAACCGACCATGTATTGGTATTGGTTGACGGCATCAAAGTGGGTTCGATCACGGTCGGCACCACGCCGTTTGAGCTTATCCCCATCGACCAAGTCGAGCGGGTGGAAATTATCCGCGGCCCGCAATCGGGTCTGTACGGTTCGGAAGCCATCGGCGGCGTCATCCAAATTTTCACCCGCAAAGGCGAGCACACCCGACAACCTAAATTCACCCTTGAAGCCGGTGGCGGTTCTTGGGACACCGCCCACACCGCCGGCAGCGTCAGCGGGCAAGCGGGCAACACTTGGTACAATCTGGGTGTCTCGCATTTGAATTCCCAAGGCTTTAACAACCGCGCCAACGCCGACCCGGACGCTGACGGCCACCAAAACACCGGCCTGAACGCCCGTGTTGGCCACCGTTTTAACCCAAATACCGATGTTGAAGCTTTTTTTCTATTCTCCGAAGGCAGCACCGAATTCGATGCCCACCCCGTCTTCGGCGGCAGCGACCACTCACAATTTGTCAACCAGGTAGTCGGCATCACCGGCAACACCCAAGTGATGGAAGGCTGGCACAGCAACCTGATTCTAGGACAAAGCCGCAATGACCTAGACACCTTCCTGCGTGACGGCCGTTTTGACAGCCGCTTCAACACCACCCGCTGGAATGCCAGTTGGCTGAACACAGTGCAACTGCACGACCGGCACCGTGCCGTCATTGGCGCCGATTACCGGCTCGATACCGTGGACAGCGGCGATCTTGCTGCTTTCAGCCCTGGTTTTAACGGCTATGCCGAAACATCGCGCTACGATACCGGCGTGTTTACCGAACTGCACAGCCAACCGTTTGAGCGCCATTTTTTTAACGCCGCCTTGCGCTGGGACAAAAACCAAGCCTTCGGCCATTTTGTCACCGGCAACGTCGGCTGGCGTTATAACAGCCGCATCGGAATTAGCCCCTTCGCCCGTTTCGGCAACGCCTTCAAGGCGCCCACCTTCAACGAACTGTACTGGCCGAACACCGGTTTCGGCGGCGGCAACCCCAACCTGAAACCGGAGCAGGCGCACACCTACGAGGTCGGTGTAGCAGGCGACCATAACGGATTGCACTGGGAATTGCGCGGCTACCACACCGATGCCGAGCAACTGATTATCGGCTGGCCGCCGGTCAACGCAGAAAAAGCCCGCATTCAGGGCCTAGAATCGCAGATCAGTATGGATTTATGGGGCTGGCACAACCAATTGGCTTTAAATTTATTAAATCCCGAAGACTTACAAACTGGCGAGCGGCTAATACGGCGCTTTGACCGCTCGTTAACTTACGATGTGTCGCGCAAACTGGGTGACTTCAACCTGGGTGCACGGGTGCTGGCACAAGGCGACCGGCCGGATCGGGATTTCAACACATTCCCGGCAGCCCCGGTCACCCTAAAGGGCTTTGTCACCGTGGATTTAAGAGCCGCTTATGCCATCGACAAACGCTGGTCGGTCGATGCCAAGCTGAATAATTTATTGGATGAGCACTACCAAACGGTATACGGTTATCATATGCCCGACCGCAATTTTTTCCTTTCTATGCGCTACACCCACTGACCGGCAGCAGCCGTTACCGCTGAACCGGCGACAACATTCCATTAGAGTCTTCACCATGAACCTAAAAAACAATTACCTCCTGCTTGCGCCCATTGTGCTGATGGCGGCCACCCGGGTGCATCATTTCGGCTCGGCCGTGTCGTTGCCGGATGCGTCATTGGCGGCATTTTTCTTAGCCGGGCTTTTAAGCGGCAACCGCCGGTTGCTGCTCGTTCTGCTGGTACAGGCGGGCTTGCTGGATTATTGGGCCATTAATTACTTTGGGGTTAGCGATTTTTGCATTTCCCCGGCCTATGTTTTCCTCATCCCAACTTATGCCACGATGTGGTTCGCAGGCCGTTACTCGAAGCACCTGTCCTGTTCGATGGTATCGACCGCAGTGGTCGCCGGTTTGGCCACTTCGGCGGCTTTCGTCATGTCCAACGCCAGTTTTTTTCTGTTTTCCGGCCGTTACGGGCCAATGCCCACGCTGGATTACGCCGCTGCGGTGGCCCCGTATTACCCGCCTTATCTGGCCGCTGCCTTGTGTTATGTGTTGGCCGGTTTGTTAGTTCTTAAAGCCCGTAAAAGCTTACCCCTGCTTTACCCAAACAAGGCAAGCTAAGGCAGCCGTTGAATACGGCTCTAACCTGCGGGCAGCCCAACCCCTTAATTGCTTAAAGGGGTTGGGTTTGAGACAAAAAACCCCGCCTCGTTTGCGGCGGTTAAACCACCGAAAAGCTGGCGTGGGTCAGCGCTAACGAAGTACCGAGTAGGGCAACGTGCAACTGCGGGTCGGCACCGTGGCCGTCGGCATCGTAATACAAGGCACCGGTGGCCCGGTTGTAAATCAGGTAATCGTCAGCCTCTAACGCCGCCTCGCCCCACACAAACTGCCCATCCGCCAACCGCCCGGGACCACTGAGTGCGGTAAACACCGATTGAACAAAACGCAGGCTGTCATGGGCCACGACAAAATCGCTGACGGTATCGGTACCCGACACGCTATCAAACAGAAAAACATCCCTGCCGCTGCCGCCGGTCAAGCGGTCGTTGCCTGCACCGCCCACCAAAATATCGTTGCCTGCACCCCCGTCCAGCCGGTTGTGGCCGGCATTGCCGGTCAAGGTGTTGTTCAGCGCATTGCCGGTAGCGTGGATGTCTCGGGTGCCCAACAAGACTAAGCGCTCTACATTCGCCGCCAAAGTCCAGCTAACGGTCGATTGCACGGTATCAAGGCCGCTGCCGATTTCCTCAATAACACTCTCGCCTGCAATATTAACGACATAGGTGTCGTTGCCAAGCCCGCCGATCAGCGTGTCAGAGCCGGGCCCGCCGTCCAGCCGGTCAGCACCGGCACCGCCGTCCAGCACGTCCGCACCGACACCGCCGAATAGGGTGTCGTTGCCGTTGTGGCCAAACAGCTTGTCATGACCGTCCCCACCTCTCAGGTTATTTCTTGCGTCATTGCCGAGGATCACATCATCGCCCGCCCCGCCCCTGGCATTTTCTATCAAGACGCCAAAGGCAATGGCGATGTTGTCATAGGCGGGCAGCAACGGCCCGTTGAAGGTCTCTTGGCGCACACCTAGGGAGCTGAACTGACCGGGGTTTAGGTCGATGGTCTGGCTAACGGTTTGGTTTGACAAATCCAGAGTGTCTCTACCGCCGGCATCCCAAATAGTTTTTATTTCGCCCTGACGGTTACTGAAGGTGTAGGTATCATTACCCACTCGTGTTGTTAGGTTGGCACCGTAAAGAAACTGTATAGCGGCAACATCGTACAGCATGGGTGTTGACGGCAGCACGGCGGTGTAGGTGAAACGCCCGCCACCCAAAGCCGTGAATAAAACCCCGGCGCCAGAATGGGTGTTGTACGCCATGGTGGTGTAACGGTGGTTGTTCTCAGCCTCTGGCAGCACGGCGGTGCTGACCGTACCTAACGGCTCGAACGGGTGCTTAAGGCCTAAGGCATGGCCTAGCTCGTGCTGCAACAACTGGAAGCCTTGGTTGCTAGTCGAGTAGTCGTGGCTTGGGTTTAACCACACGTCACCGGCTTTGGCCGAGGCGAGCGAGGTTGGGTAATACGCCCAGCCCCCGGAATTTACATTTTGCACCGCATTGCTGAAAGTCACCCGGATTTGGCCTTGGCCGAGCGCAGTGTCCGGTACTTGTAAAAAAGTGATATTGGCCACCTCAGCCCAGGCCTCTAAAGCCGCTTTTACATAGCTTTGCACGGTGCTATCTAGGCCTGACCAGCCTTGCGTGACTTCATTGCCGTAAGTGGCGGTCCAGACCGAACCGCTCTCCGGAAAGCTGTAACTGACGGTTGCCCCTTGGCCATTTTGGCTGCCCCACTGGTAAGAGCTGAGCAAGGCGTTAATTTTTGGGTCGTTTGAAAGTGGCGTACTGGGCATGACCGGCTCCTAATTTGGCGATGATTGATGATTGATGATTGATGATTAACGGACGCTGCGATGGCATGGCTCGCCCCAAAACATCGGCTTTCAAGTGTAGTTGGCTTTATCTAAAAAAACTGAATGATTGCAGCCACTGACGCAGCGCCGGCATTAATGGCACAACAACCGTCTTCAGTCGTTTAAAATGGCCGAGGAATTGCCCTAGTTTTTTAAGAAAAACCTTAAGACACGTGCGTCTAAAACAGCCACCATTCGCCCGCTTTACCCCTTAAACCACAGGAACTGCTCCATGGATTTTGTTCTTTTGCTAAAAGCGTTCATTCTCGGCCTGGTCGAGGGCTTAACCGAATTTTTGCCCATTTCCAGCACCGGGCATTTGATTCTAGTGGGCGATTTGCTCCATTTCAACGACGAAAAAGGCAAGCTGTTTGAGCTGGTCATCCAAGTCGGGGCGATTTTGGCGGTGTGCTGGGAATACCGCAGTAAAATCACCGCTGTCATCGTCGGTTTACCCAGAGAGCGGGCGGCGCAACAGTTCGCCTTGAACCTAGCCATCGCTTTCATCCCACTGGCCAGTTTAGGGCTGCTCTTCGGCAAGCACATTAAAGCCTTTTTATTCAAGCCAATACCCGTGGCGTTAGCGTTTATTATCGGCGGCTTGGTGATTATCTGGGCAGAAAAACGCGAACACAAAACCCGCATCCAGACCGTGGACGAACTGACTCCTTGGGATGCCTTAAAGCTCGGTTTCGCTCAAGCGTTCGCGCTAATACCCGGTGCCTCACGTTCCGGATCGACCATTATTGGCGGCTTGTTAATAGGCCTGTCGCGCAAGGCGGCTACTGAGTTTTCATTTTTTTTGGCAATACCCACCCTGACCGCCGCCTGTTTTTACGATGTTTACAAACACTGGGATTTGCTCGATGCCGCCGGCGACGCACCGCTGTTCGCCGTCGGTTTGTTGGCCGCGTTTGCCAGTGCCTTGCTGGCAATTAAAGGCCTGTTGCGTTACATTTCCCAACACGACTTCATCGTTTTTGCTTGGTACCGGATTGTCTTCGGCCTGGTTGTTATCGCCACGGCCTACAGCGGCTTGGTGCAATGGACGGTGGATTGATTGGCCTTGAGCCTAAAGCTAGAACCCGATTAGGGAGGGTTTATGTCCCAAGCGTACCAACCGGAATCCGCTTTCCTGTCTGAGGAAGACTATTTGCGAAGCGAGTTACGGTCTGAAGTAAAGCGCGAGTACCTTGACGGCCAAGTTTATGCCATGGCGGGTGCTGGCTATAACCATAATTGCATCACCGCCAGTATTGCCCGGCTATTCGGCAACCATCTCGTTGGAACGCCGTGCGCCACGTTTATTGCCGCTATTAAGGTAAAAGCAGGGGACGCATTTTTTTATCCCGATGTGCTGGTGGATTGCGCCAAGATGGGCGGCGACGATTATTTTTCTTCATCGCCCGTCATTATTGTCGAGGTGTTGTCCAAAACGACCCGGAAAGCTGACACCACCAGCAAGCTGCTACGCTACCTTAATTTGCCGTCATTACAAGAATATGTTTTGATTGAACAAGATATTGTCTCGATACAAGTTTTAAGAAGAAGAAAACATTGGCAATCTGAATTTTTTTATTTAGGCGATGAAGTCACGCTGGAATCGATTGGCTTGACTTTGCCAGTGGCAGCGGTCTATGACCGGGTCGATAATCCAGATAGTAATGAATTCAGGCGGCAACACCTACTAACGGCTAAGCAAACCTGAATCGCTTTCACCTTAAATCCAAAGGAGCCACACCATGCCCGACTTCACCCTCACCCCTCCCACCGACGGCGCGGCCATCACGATGCAAGACGGCCGTTTGCAGGTGCCCGACCGCCCCATCATCCCGTTCATCGAAGGCGACGGCACCGGCCCGGACATTTGGCGGGCGACCGTCCGGGTGTTGGATGCCGCTGTCGCTAAGGCTTACGGCGGGCAACGGCAAATCCAATGGCTGGAAGTCTACGCCGGCGAGAAGGCATTCAAGCACTTCGGCACCTGGTTGCCCGATGCCACGGTCGAAGCCTGCCGCACTTATTTGGTGTCCATCAAAGGCCCGTTGACCACCCCCGTCGGCGGCGGCATCCGCTCGTTGAACGTGGCGTTACGGCAACTGCTGGATATGTACGTCTGCCTGCGCCCGGTGCGCTGGTTCAAGGGCGTGCCGTCCCCGGTGTTGCACCCGGAAGCGGTGGACACGGTGATTTTCCGCGAGAACACCGAAGACATCTACGCCGGCCTGGAATTTGCCGCAGGCAGCGATGACAACCGGCGTTTCCTGGCTTTGCTGCAAGAACATTTCCCCGAACAATTTAAAAAAATCCGCTTCCCGCAAACCTGCGGCATTGGCATCAAGCCGGTTTCGCAAGAAGGCACCGAACGGCTGGTGCGGGCGGCGATTGATTATGCCTTGGCCAATGGCCGTCAGAGCGTGACCCTCGTGCACAAAGGCAACATCATGAAGTTCACCGAAGGAGCGTTCTGCCACTGGGCCTACCAACTGGCCGAGCGCGACTACCCGCAACAAACCTACACCTGGCGGCACTGGGAAAAAACCAAAGCTGAATTAGGGGAAGAGGCCGCCAACCGCGAGCAGCGGGAAGCCCTAGCGGCGGGGCGGATTTTGATTAAGGATGCCATCGCCGATATTACCTTGCAGCAAGTGCTGACCCGTCCCGGCGATTTTGACGTGATCGCCACGCTCAATTTAAACGGCGATTATTTGTCCGATGCGTTGGCCGCACAAGTCGGTGGCATCGGCATAGCCCCCGGCGGCAACATCAATTACCAGACCGGTACCGCCGTGTTTGAGGCCACCCACGGCACCGCACCGAAATACGCCGATTTGGATAAGGTCAACCCCGGTTCGTTGATTTTGTCGGGGGAAATGCTGCTGCGTTATTTAGGCTGGACGCAAGCGGCCGACGCCATCATCGAGGCCATGGACGCCACCATCGCCAGCCGCCGCGTCACCTATGATTTTGCCCGTTTGATGGACGGCGCGGAAGAAGTTAAATGCAGCGAGTTTGGCGATGCCTTGATAGCCTGCATGAAGCCGCAGACACCGTAACCGTAGCGAAGTGGCCCGTTGAGAAAACCTGGCCACTTCGCAGCATGGCTTAGGACAGGTACCGGTTGTAGACCATTTCCAGCATTTTCAGCTCACCTTGTTCCGGCTTGACCCAGCCGTTGATTTGGATTTCCCGCAATATTGCTTTGCCCTGCTCGTCTTCTGTCATGCCTGTTAAGACAGTCGTCAACAGCGTGTCGCTATTTTCCAAGCTGTCTTTTAGGTACGGGCTGACGCAGAACAAATGGTAGGCAAAGTCGGTTTGGCTTTCGTCCAATTTCCTAATGCTGTTGCGACTGAATGACGACAGGCCGTCATAGGTTTTTTTCAGCATGAACAGCAACTCGCATTTTTCCCGCAACAAAGACTGCAATGCTTTGATTTCATTGCCGCAAAAATCAAACGTTAAGTGCCCAGAATCCAGCCCTTGGTCATCGCACAAAAACCGCCCTAACAGATAGACGAAACTGTTTTGGCTGGCGGTAGCGACGGTCGTCCCGGCATAGTCCGACAACGCCCGAGTGTCATCCGAGCGGGTCAAAATAACCACCTCGTCCGCTTCATGGACGGGGCGCATCATGGGAATGAAACCGTGCGCGGCCATCATATGGCAGGCCTCGAACGGGCGTGCAAACAGCAAGTCGGTGGTACCTGCCTTGACCGCATCGGTCGCCTGCTCAAAATGAATGGCTTTTTTCAAACGCCGTTGCAAATACGTGTTCAGCAAGTACCAGCCGGTCAATTGCTGCCCCGATTGCAGATTGGCAACAAAGTTAAGCTTGTCATGCGCCACAGGGCCGGTCGCCGCTTTAACGGCGGCGTCGCGGCTCGCACCCGCAGCATTCGGCACCGCGCCGGTCACCTCGACGTTGTTGCCGTCAGCCTTAATAAAACGGCCTAGGCCGGTGATCTTGAACAACATGCTGACCATGCGGTCGAGGTTTTGCACTTGGATGCGAACCCGTTGCCGTTCCCATTCTTCAAATACCTGCAACAACAGTGATAACCCCATCGAATTGACCCGCCCAACCTGGCTGAAATCGAGCAGCACATCACTGTTAGCGGTGACTTGCCCGGTTAAGGTTTGCAACACACTGTCGGCGTTGGCATCAATCGAGCCGGCCAAGACAAAATGAAGACTATCGCCGTTGTTTTTTTTCTGGAAAGAAAATGTCGATGACAAGGCCATGTTCATACTCCCAGCGGATAGGCAACCGCTTCGTATTCATTATGGTAAATGAACTGGATGCCGGAATCGGTGTTCATGTCGATGGAGCTGTTGATGTCCCAGAGCGTGGTAACCTGAGTGCGTTTTTGCGGCTGCACCCGGATTTGCAGGTAGTCTGACAAACGCCACATCATGTACAGACCAACTCCACCTAGGCCGGCCTCGACACCCTGCTCCATAGCATGCGTGATGTTTTTCAGAAACACGGCCGGGTTCAGCGTACCCCAGTTGTCGGTGATCATCAGGCCAAGTAGGCCGTCACCGACGGCAACATCAATGCGCACCTCCTCATGGGCGGACAGTGCCCGTTCCTCACCCTTACGGAAATAAGCCACCCCTTTGCCGTCCCTAGGGGCGGCATACAGGCTGTTTTCCGACATCTCGTCCAAAATTACCATTAAAGCGTCAACATGTTCTTTAGGGACAGTGCCCTGGTCGTTCAGCCAAGCGTAAATTTCCTCCATGATAAAAGCTTTGTCCTCGGTGTGGGTAATATGAAATTGCCGGTAAATGGGTTGGCCGGGCATCAGCGCGTACAAATCGTCATCGGGGCTTTCATGGTGCTGGCTTAACAGATGCTCCCAACCGAGCTTATGGCACAAGCTGTCATGGCGCGGCAAAATCCGGCAAATGCCGTCTTGGCTGAAGCGACTTAACAGGTCGGCATAGCCTTGTTCGGCGAGGAACACGATGTATTCCTTGGAAATTCTCGGGATGGGATGGTCGCCGTGACGGTAAAAGTTTTCGGAAATGCGGATGATGTCGCTCACTTCATTGCTGCCGCCGCTGGTGGCTTGGCTGACGCGGTCAGTATGGGTGACAGTGACAAGGGTCACGTCATCGCTGAAGGCGGTGCTGCGGCAATGCCGGGCCAACGCCTCCAGGATGCGGTCGCGTAGGATTTCTGGGTCGGCATCACGGTGGGCGTTCAAAATTTGTTCCAGGCGCTCGTAACCGAACGCCTCGCCGCTAGGGGATTCTTCTTCAATCAGGCCGTCAGTGAACAGGAATAACCGATCGCCGACTTCCAGGGTGATGTCTATGGCCGATTCCAGATAGTCGGAGTTGATGCTTTTGCCTAAGGGCAGCCCGTAAGCTTCCAGCATGACCCAATGAGACGCTTGCTGCCTCAGCAAATAAGGCAGCACATGTCCGGCGTTGGCAAAAATCAAGCGCCCGGTGCGGGCGTCTAAGCTCAGGCAGGCCATGGTCATTAGCAAAGATTGCTGCGCCGTAGCGCGCATGGTTTCGTTTAACGAATTTAATATCTCGCTGGGACTGGTCACGCCTTCGTGGATGAGCGGGTAAACCCCCGCCTTGGCCGCACCCACCATGGTGCCGGCTGCTACACCGTGGCCGCTAACATCGCCTATGAGCAAAATACTGTGGTGGCCGCCAACTTTGTAGTAGTCGTAGTAGTCACCGCCGACCTCGCTGGAAGTCAGCAGGTCGGCTAGGCCTTGCACGCCCGGCAACTCGATTTGTGGCTTCGGCAAAATTGCACGTTGTAAGGTCGCCGCTAAGTTGACCTCGTCTTGCAGGCGCGAGGTCAGTTGCGCCAGCTCTTGGTTGGTGCGCTGCACCTGACGCTCAGCTTGCTTACGTTCGGTAATGTCAAGGCCGGTGGCCAGAAACATAAGCGGCTCGCCGGTTTTGGAATCCTTGATCACGGTCGGATTCCAGACAATGTTGAGGCGGTCGCCGGTGCTGGTCATCATGGCGGTCTCTACTGGGTCGGCAAAGGTCATGGCTCCCGACATCATTTCGCTGAATAAGCGGCGCAAGCCGGCTTGTTCGTCGCTAGGAATGAACTGCGTGAAAAAGTCTTTGCCGTTGGCCCGCACCTCTTGTTCCAACCAGCCGCTGCTTTGTTGTGCGTACTCGTTGAGCAGGACCACCTGCGCCTGGGTGTCCAGACCGATGATCAACGCTTGTGTCGTGTTAATGACGTTATCAGCAAACGCTTTTTCTTGCTTCATCTTCAAAACGCTGTCTTTGAGCCGCAAAACCAAGGGTTGCAGCATCAACAAACCCACCAAGCTTAATGAGGCGATCGAAATACCGAACATCAAATTTTGCTTGTTGATGGTGCCACTGAGCATGGCTTCCGCTTCGCGCTGGTGCGTGAGGGCCGCCCAGCCGAGGTCATCTAACAGCCGTGGGGTAATTTTTAGAAACAGCTTTTGCAGCTCCTCGGTATTAAACGCAAGCTCATTCGGCGGCATCCGGTACAGTTGCCGGACGGTGGCCAGGTAATTACGCATTTGCACATCCAGCGGCTTCTTGCTGTCGAAGTAGATTTCCCGCAGCTTGTAAGACAAATGGCCGGCCGAGTGAATCAGGCGTTCACCGTCCTTGATGAAGCGGTCGCCCTGACGCAGTGAGGTATGGGCTTCATCCAACTGAGTCATGTGGGAGATGATTTGGGCGTCAATTTTGCGCCGCTCATCGGCATCGTGGGATTGGCTTTTGCGGGCCAGCAAAACATTGATGCTTTGCACCAGCATACCTTGTTCGGCCCCCATCTTGACAATCCGGGCATTACCCTCTTGGTGACGCAGATCGGTGATTAAAATCATGTAGGCGATCGTCGACACCACCCCTAAAATCAACAAAACCGTGGCGTATTGGTCCAACATTTGGCCCACAAAACGCCGAAATAACTCATTCATTTTGGATCTCCTCATTGCGATTGTTATAGTTATTGAGTCCGTTACCGTCAAGTTCGCCAGGGCATGGTATTGGCAAGCAGCGCGCCTTTGCCATTAGAATAAGCCTCTGTAGCTTCTAACTCGTACGGTGAACACGCAAAGAGTAGATGAGTCTGCAAAAAATTAAAGGGCAGGCAGTAATTTTCGTGGCCTACCGTAACGCAACGGCTTTAGCGAGTCACTTGCACGACGTATCAGCGGAATTTCGATCATCGCCGCCACGAAAATCGGCGATTCTACGCGCGCTTAAGCAGTGGTAAGGCGCCGCAGCGTACCCTGATTGCCCGTTCAGCAAAGAATAAAATGCTTTTTTTAAGGTTCGTCCGGTTGCCCCGATTTGTTATACTGGCCGTCCCCAAACCCTTCAACCGGAACACTAAATGACTGTTAGCGCGGATGATTTCAAACAAGCCTTGCAGCTTTGGGCCAGTGGCGTAGCGGTGGTGACCACCCAATCAGAGTCGCTCGGACTCCAAGGCATGACCGTGACCTCATTCGCCAGCGTTTCCCTAGAGCCGCCGCAAATTCTAGTCTGCCTCAACGAAAATGCCGACACCGGCGAAGGCATCGCCGCCAGCGGCCATTTTGCTGTGAATATCCTAGCCGCCGACCAGCAACACCTTTCCAACCAGTTTTCCGGCGGCACCCACCAAGCACAGCGTTTTGCCGACAACCCTTGGCAACCCGGCTTGGCTGGAATCCCGATTTTAACCGACACACTGGTGTCTTTAGAATGCAGCGTGGCTGGTAAAATGAAAGCGGGTACCCACTGGGTCATTATTGGCGCAGTCCACGCTTGCCATTGCCGCCCGGGAGAACCCGTTTTGTACTACCGTGGCGGCTACCGTCAACTTGCGGCCAACTAAATCAACAACCCCGGACAATACCATGCTAAACAAACAGTTTATTGCCAGCAAACCCGTGTGTGACTTAACTCACTTACCGCCACTTGGCTTATCCGTTGAAGATTTAACCGCCGATTTCAAACGCAATTACAGCCACCGGCTGGGCCGGGATGAGTATTGCAAATCCCCCCATTACGCCTACGAGGCGCTGGCCTTGACCGTTTTTGACCGTTTGGTTGAGCGTTGGAAAAAAACCTCACGCACCTATTACGACCAAGATTGCCGACGCGCCTATTACTTGTCGATGGAGTTTTTGATGGGCCGTACCCTCAGCAATGCCATCTTGAATTTGGGCGTCGATGACAGTGTTAAGGCCATGATGTACCAACTGGGTTTGGATTTGGAAGAACTGGTCGAAAGCGAGCCGGACGCCGGCTTGGGTAACGGTGGCTTAGGCCGTCTAGCGGCTTGTTTTATTGACAGCTGTGCAACGTTGCAATTACCAGTTACCGGCTACGGTTTGCGTTATGAATACGGCATGTTTACCCAAGCCATTGCCAATGGCGAGCAAGTAGAAAAACCGGACCATTGGCTACGCAACGGCAACATCTGGGAAGTTGAACGTCCTGAGCGCATTTGCCGGGTCAAGTTTGGCGGCCGCACCGAACGCCACAAAGACCCAAGCGGTCATGAAAAAGTCTATTGGGTGGACACCCACGACGTGCTGGCTATTCCCTACGACACCCCCGTACCCGGTTTTCGCAATGGCACAGTCAATACCTTAAGACTATGGAAAGCCGCCGCCACCGAAGAGTTCGATTTGCAGGAATTTAACGCCGGCGATTACGCTGAGGCGGTGGCAGCGAAGAACACGGCTGAAAACATCACCATGGTGCTGTACCCTAACGATGCCAATGAAAACGGCAAGGCACTGCGTTTGCGTCAACAATACTTGCTGGCCTCGGCCAGCCTGCAAGATGTTATTCGGCGCTGGATCGAGCGGCATGGCCATGATTTTTCTGAATTTGCCGCCAAAAACTGTTTTCAGTTAAATGATACGCACCCCAGTATCGCCGTAGCCGAGCTGATGCGCTTGTTGCTGGACAGTTACAACATACCTTGGGATCAAGCCTGGAATATCACCCGCCACACCATGGCCTACACCAACCACACTTTGCTGCCAGAAGCCCTAGAACGTTGGTCGGTTAGTTTGTTTAGGGAATGTCTGCCGCGTCTTTTGGAAATCATTTTTGAAATCAATGCCCGCTTCTTAGCCGAAGTGTCGGCACATTGGCCGGGCGACAAAGACCGGATCAGGCGCATGTCGCTGATTGAAGAAGGGCCGGAGCAAATGGTCAGAATGGCTTATTTGGCCATTGTCGGCAGCTTTTCTGTCAACGGCGTGGCCGCATTGCACTCAAAATTGTTGCAACAAGGCTTGTTTCAAGATTTTTACGAGTTGTGGCCGAAAAAATTCAACAACAAAACCAACGGCGTCACCCCGCGCCGTTGGTTGGCCAATTGCAACCCGGAGCTGGCCGCGTTGATCACCGAAACCATTGGCGACGGTTGGTTGACGGACTTGTCCCAGCTAAAAAAACTGGTGCCGTTGGCCGACGATCACACGTTCCGCCAGCGTTGGCATGAGGTTCAACAACTGGCCAAACAGCGTTTGATTGATTACAAAAAACAAGAATTGGGCATGGATTTAGACGTCAATTCTTTGTTTGACGTCCAAGTCAAACGCATCCACGAGTACAAGCGGCAATTGCTGAACGTGCTGCATGTCATCCATTTGTACAGCCGGATCAAGCGCGGCGACAGCCAAAACTGGACCAACCGCTGCGTTTTAATTGGCGGCAAGGCCGCCCCTGGCTATTTCATGGCCAAACGCATTATCAAACTCATCAACAATGTCGCCAACGTTATCAACCACGACCCCGATGTCAGCGATAAACTGAAATTGGTGTTCCTGCCCAATTACCGGGTTTCGGCCATGGAAAAAATTTGCCCCGGCGCGGACTTGTCTGAGCAAATTTCCACCGCCGGCAAAGAAGCCTCCGGTACCGGCAACATGAAGTTCATGATGAACGGTGCCCTAACGATTGGCACCTTAGATGGGGCCAACATTGAAATCCGCGAGGAAGTGGGCGAGGAGAATTTTTTCTTGTTCGGTTTAACCGAGGAACAAGTCGAGGCGTTGCGCTCACACTACAACCCGCACGCTTACATCGACCAAGACACGGACTTAAAAAACGTCCTAGAGCTTTTGGAATGCGGCCACTTTAATCAGTTTGAACCCGGCATTTTTGACCCCATCCTGGCCGGGCTAAAAAGCTCGAACGACCCCTGGCTAACTCTGGCGGATTTTCGTAGCTTCATCGACGCCCAAAAACGGGTCGAGGCCGCCTTCCAAGACCGCGAGCAGTGGACCCGCATGAGCATTTTAAACACAGCGGCTAGCGGTAAGTTTTCCACCGACCGCACCATCGGCGAATACAACCGCGAAATCTGGAAATTGGCGAACATTAAAATTGACTTGATCTAAGCTGTGGCCCTATTTGATGTTGTTCTGTACGAACCGGAAATTCCCTCTAACACCGGCAGCATCATCCGCTTGTGCGCTAACGCTGGGGCTAGGCTGCACTTGCTGAAGCCCTTAGGTTTTGTCCTGGACGACAAAAAATTACGCCGCGCCGGACTGGATTACCACGAATGGGTTAATGTTCAGGTGCATGAATCCCTGGCCGATTACCGGGCTAAAGAAACGCCAGGCCGCGTGTTTGCCTTGTCTACTAAAGGTTCTCGCAGAGTCAGCGATACCGCCTTCCAAGCCGGCGATGCCTTGTTGTTTGGCCCGGAAACACGGGGCCTGCCGGCGTCCGTGCTGGCCGGGGTAGATCCGGGATTTTGCCTGTACCTGCCCATGCAGGCACAAAGCCGCAGCCTCAACCTGGCTAACAGCGTCGCCATCGTGCTGTATGAAGCCTGGCGGCAACAGGGCTTTGCCGGGGCAGTCAGCCGCTAAACCGGTTAGCGGCCGACTCTTAACACTAAGCCCGCCGCTAGGTTTTTGCGGGGCGGGCTGAATCTCCCAGGTTTTACGCCGCAACCGATTAGTGCGCCGTGGTCGGGTCGATAACGGTTTTGACTTCGGCAATGCTGTTGGCTGGAAACCCGCCTTGTTCGGCATGACTGCGGATACTATCGGCATCCGGTGCGCTATAAACGCAATACACCTTGTCGCCGGTGACATAGCTGTGCAGCCATTGGATTTGCGGTCCCATGCCCTGCAACACGGCACAGGATTTTTGCGAGATGGCTTTAAGTTGTTCGCTGGTTAAGTCGCCGGCACCGGGGATTTCGCGTTCTATTACATATTTTGGCATGGTATTTTCCTGATGGGATGGGTGGCATGAAGCGTGGTTAATCGGTTATACAGCGCATTTTTACTCTAACACTGCTAAAGAAAAAACGCCCCCAGTGTACAATAAAAAACCTCTGCTACCGCCAGTACGCCGCATTTGCGCCGCGCTTAAGCCGGTAGCACACCAATCAACCTTTAAGGAGACTGTTATGCGAAAGCCCGAATTGCCACAGCCAACCCCACTTTTGCTCAACCTAAAAAACCGACGCGGTTTCATCAAAGGCACCGGGGTTGCTGTGGTGCTAACTCTAGCGGCCCGGCCGGTTTTAGGTGAAGGGGTTTTAGGCGGCTTCAATTGTCCGTCGGAGCAGCTTTCAGGCAACTTGTCCGGTGATTTGCACCAATCGTGTACGATAGGCAAAAGCCCGGCTGATTGGCTAGTTACGCCACCGCCCGGCGGCCTTAGCGTTACCTTCAACAGTTTATTCACGCCCCACACGTCGATTATGGATGACAGCTTCAGCAGCTTGTTCACCCAGTATGCTAGCAGCGACGAGTCCGCTTTTGCGGCGGCGTATCTTAATGCCGAGCACTTCTATGCAGTACCCGGGGGTTATCCTTTGTCAACAGCGCAGGTTTTGGCGATATGGACTCAAAACCCGGCCATCGGCTTAAATTACCTCTATGTCAGGGCTTCTGTGGGCCTGTAAGCATGGCCTTAACGTTCACTAACGTTCTTGTTAACCTGCCTAAAGACGGTTCGCTGGCGTTTCGTATCTGGCAGGATGGATGCGCGGTTTACCACGTCTACAGCGGCGAAACGCACTGGCTGCAAGGTGCTGGGGCGATCGTGTTTGAGCGGGTCAGCCAACACGCTGTCACCAAGCAAGCGCTGCACCAGCACCTGTTGGCGGGGGGTATGCTGACCGAGTTGCGAGAGTTAGACACCTTGCTGGCTGAATACCAAGCCTTGTCATTGATTGAAATTAGCCCGATGAAAAACACTTGACGTTATCTAGCCTATCGCCAAACGCTTTTTCGCGTGCTTTGCGCCAGCAGCCTGCGCAATTAGCAGTCGGGCCTTTTCACGTTCGTTTGTACGCCACTATCGCCTCGGTGCAACAGCATTTAGCCGTCCATTACGGGGCTTTCCCCGTGGTTGGCGACGACGATTTTATTGATTTTGACATCGCCCTGGTTCGTCCTTTATCCCTGCGCCGTTACTACCGGGCGCAAGTGTTGTTCTTGTTCGAGGGCCATACCCCGTTCAAACCCCTGCCCTTCGCCCAAGCCGCCGCATTTTTTGAGTGGGGCCTAAACTGGTGCATCGCCAGCCATGCACACCGCTATTTGATGGTTCATGCCGCTGTGGTTGAGTGGCAAGGCTGCGGTTTGTTGTTGGCCGGTGCTCCCGGCAGCGGCAAAAGCACGTTGTGTGCGGCGTTAGTCGGTCGGGGCTGGCGGCTGTTGTCCGACGAACTGGCCTTGGTGTCACTAGACGACGGCCTGGTGACTCCGGTGCCGCGCCCGATTAGCCTAAAAAACCAATCGTTGGCCGTGATCCGCGCCTTCTGTCCCGATGCCGTGATAGGCCCGGTGGTCTATGACACCAGCAAAGGCACGGTAGGCCATGTACGCCCGCCCGATGCCAGCGTTATTCAGGCGCAGGTGCCGGTTAAAATCCGCCACATTGTTTTCCCTAAATACCAAGCTGGAGCCGTCACTAAGCTGAGCACCTTAAGCAAGGGCTACGGCTTGCTGAAATTGGCCGACAACAGCTTCAATTACTCTATCTTAGGGGTACATGGTTTTAACGCCGCCGGGGATTTGTGCGATGGGGCCGATTGCCATGCATTCCGCTACAGCCAGTTAGAGGAAGCGGTGGCCTTGTTTGCGGGGCTGTGTTCATGAAAAAGACGGGGCGAAGCCTGCTGGCGGCGGTGTTCGCCGATCCTAACACGGCATTAGCACTCGATTTGCCGCAATGGAGTTTGCTGATTGCCCAAGCTCGCCGCGCCAACACACTCGCCCGTTTAGGGTTTTTGCTGAAAGCGGCCGGCAGCTACGACAACGTACCCACAAAACCAAAGCAACACCTGGATTCGGCACTGGTTTGTGCGGACCGTTTTGATTTAGCCGTACACCACGAATTACGCTGCATCCACGCCGTGTTAAGTGCCTTAGCGTTGCCGCTGGTTTGTCTGAAAGGTGCCGCCTACGTTGCAGCAGGCAACCGCGCCGGGCTAGGACGGTTGTTTTCCGATATTGATATTCTGGTTCCGGAAGCGTGTTTAGCGGCCGTGGAAGCGGCTTTGACTAAGGCCGGCTGGATGACCACTACGCTAGACCCGTACGACCAAAAATACTACCGCCAATGGATGCACGAAATCCCGCCGATGCGCCACCTGCGGCGGCAAACCACCCTTGACGTACACCACAACATCTTGCCCAAGACCACAACATCCTGCCCCGACGCCAGTTTGTTGTTGGCCAATAGCCAGCAAGTGCCCGGCACGGATTACTGGGTGCTGGCACCCGAAGACCGGGTGTTGCACAGTGCCGCGCATTTGTTTTACGGCGGGGAGTGGGATAATGGTTTCCGCGATTTATCAGACTTGGATTTGCTGCTGAGGGAGTTTTCTGGGCAACCAGAGTTTTGGTGTCGACTCGCCCAGCGGGCCGTCGAGCTGAATTTGCAAATCCCCTTGTATTACGCCCTGCGTTATACCGCACACCTACTGAAAACTCCCGTCCCGACCGCCGCCCGGCACCGCCCCGCAGGCTACCCGCCCCTCCAAGTACGTTGGATGGACGGGCTGTTCGAGCGAGCCTTGCAACCTAACCACCCCAGTTGTCGCAGCAGGACGCGAGAGCTGGCCTGTTGGGTGTTGTACCTACGCTCGCATGGGTTGCGTATGCCGTTGCATCTTTTGGTTCCGCATTTGTGGCGTAAGGAATGGCGAAAATTGCGTACCCGAAGGCAAGCCTAACGCTTTCCGGCAACAGGTGAGCTGCCTAGGCACTGCATCACCTTAAGCGGTTGCGCTAGGTGATACGGTCGGTCTTGTTAGGTTTTGCTGGCGTAACCAATCGTTGCGGATGACCAAAAGCTTGCCGTTTAGGGTGAATTCGACCGGGGCAAACAATACGGTCCAATTGATGTCCCGGCCTATTTTTTCTTGCAGAAACGACAGTGCCTCGGTTTCGGACAAGGCCTTCTCTGTGCCAAAATCAAGCCGGACCGTCACTGCGTCCGGCCCGGTTTGGATAAATTGATATTGCCACAGCCGGTCAATCCAGCGCATTACCAAGGTAAGTCCTGGCATGGTGATGCACCGCCCATTGGAGAGATAAATAACATCGCCGGTTCTGCCGTCTATAGGCCCAAGCCGGGGCCAATGGACGCCCGACGGGCTAGGCTCAAAGCTTTTCCAGTGCACCATGTCGCCGGTTTCATAACGAATAAAGGGAAACGCAAAGTTGGTTAAGCTGGTGGCGATGGCCCGACCTGTTTGCTGAGGTGTGAAAATTTGTTGCCCGGCATCGTCCACTATTTCTAAAATGGAACGCTGAAAGCCAACATGAAAGCCGTCTTCTGCTGTGCTCTCGCACGCTTGCAGGCCACCGTCGTTTAAGCCCCATTGGTCCAATACCGGCACACTGCCATAAAGCTGCTTGATACGCTGGCGCACTTCCGGCAGCATGACTTCAGCCGTACAGACAATGCCGCGCAAATCCGGTGGCGGGCTGCTCCCTAAAGCGACCAGCCATTCGCCTAATTCCCTGACTGCGTTAGGGTAGCCATAAATAAAGCGTATTTTTTTGAAAGCAGGGCTAGCCGCTAGCAGCTGTACCCGTTCACGGCTTAGGTTTGAACCGCTGGTAACCCAGCGGTTAACGACAAAATCTTTCCACGTGCGCCGGTCGCCCGTGCCAACACCAATCGATTCACCGCCCACCACCAAGAAGGGATGCCCAATTCGGTAGCCCGCCCGGTACCAGCCGCTGTACATCAACGCCCAACCTAATTCTTCATCGAACGGGGTGATAGCAAACAGAACCGGTTGGCCGGTGCTGCCGCCGGTGCGCGCCTGAGAAACCCTTACGTTAGATTGGGTGGTCATGAGGCTATGATAGTGCATACGCACATCCGCTTTGGTCAGCAGGGGCAGTTTTTGCAAGTCTGCCAAGGTCTGTATTGCATCGGGCGATGCGATGTGCTGCTGCCAGTGCGTCCGGTAGAACGGCACATTGTTCCAGCAATAACGTATCATTTTGCGCAAACGGGATTCTTGGTACGGCTGTATTTTGCTGCTATCCCAGTGCTGCTGGGCCTTTACTTGGGTCATTAATCGAAGGCGGGTAGGAACCGCCAAGCGCATCAATACGTTGTGGATAATAGAGTGCATAGGGGGGTTCCAAAACCGTGGAGTTAATGTCCTGACACTTGCCGGTAAATTCCGGCCAGTTGCTGGGCGATGCTGTCGATGCTGAACACGGCTATGCAGCGTTGTTTGGCAGACTCGCCCATGCGCCGGCGCATGGTGGGGTCTTTAACCAAGGTATCGATGGCTAAGGCCAGTTGCCTCGGCTGCCCCGGGGCTACCAGCAGCCCTTCTTTACCGTTCGCCATAACCTCTGGTATACCCCCTACCGTGGTGGCCACGCTGGGCAGTCCGGTCGCCATCGCTTCCAGCAGTGCTAGGGGCAGGCCTTCGGCATGGGAAGGCAGGACAAAAATATCGGCCATTTCTAAAAAGCGTTGTTTTTCCTCGCCAACTTGGGTTCCGTGCAGCTTTACCTTGTGGCTGATAGCGTACTGGCTGATGCTGGCTTTAATGTTTTCCAGGATACCTGGCTCGCCTTCGCCACCCACCAAGTGCAGTACGGCATTGTCGACATGCGGCAGGGCGGCTAACAGGTCAAGTACGCCTTTTGCGCTGCTTAAGCTGCCTAAAAACAGCAGATTACAGGTGCTGTGTGCCTCGTAGCACCGGACAGGGCAGGCGTTAACAGAGACGCCATTGGCCATTACGCAGAAATTTTGCCGACCCAAACGGGTTGCCAAGGTTTTTTGCCACGTTTCTGTCAAGACAAGCACCCGGTCACAACGGCGACAAAAGCTGCGCGCTAGTGCCAATAATGGCCAGGGTAGGCCGTCCAAAAATTCGGCGAACCTGCCGCCGTGTATGTGCAGTACCACGGGGACAGCGCACATTTTGGCCAGCGCAACCAGAAAACCGTCTAGGAAAAACGTCAGTCCGCTGCAAGTATGGACATGGGCTATCGTGTTGGGTTTTTGTTTGATCAGCCGCCACCATTTTGCCCACAGTACGACCCGACAGGTGAAAGCTTCAACCCAGCTGCGGTTAGGTCGGGTGGTTTTGGCGGTATTAAAAAGAACCAAGTCGACCTCGTGGGCAAGTACCGACACTGCCAAATCAGCGCACACAGTGGCCATGCCACCTACAGCAGGGGGCAGTGGCCCGGCCATGACAACGCTTATTTTATTATCCATAACTAGCCAATACGCGCTCGTAAACTTGTGTGTAGTCGTGCAACATGCGCTGCAAACTGAAATGCTGCGTACAGATTTGTCTGCCCGCAGCACCGTGTTGTTGTCTGATGACGGGGTGTTCTAAGTAAAACAGCAGGGCTTGAGTGATCGCCTCCGGATTTTCCTGCTCGACCAAAAAGCCGCTTTTTTGGTCGGCAACCAATTCCGGGTTGCCGCCTACCCGCGTGGCAATCACCGGCAATCCCGATGCCATCGCTTCCAGAATCGTGTTGGATATGCCCTCGCTACGCGAGGGTAGGACAAATACATCTAAGGTTTGCATCAGTGTGTTAATGTCGGGTCTGTCTCCGGGCAACCAGACGGAATCGCTGATGCCGGCCTGCACCGCCTTCTCCATCAGCGTGGAGTGGAGCACCCCATCGCCTACTAAAATCAAACGCGACGCCTGTGCTAGGTCGGGGTGCTGCTGGTGTAAGCGTATGTAAGCACACAACAACGTCAGCGGGTCTTTTACAGGTACTTGCCGACCCACCGTGCCTATTAGGGTCAGTCGTTCATCTCGAAAAGATTCTGGCAACACTGCTCTAGGCTTAGGGTCGGCAGGGGTAAATTTGCCGATGTCAACGCCGTTGTATATCTGGCTGATGCGTGCGGGTGCGACCTTAATGTCGCGAACCAGCCATGTTTCCAGGTTTTGGGACATGGGCACATAGTGTTGCACAATGTGCCGAAACAAACGGCGCAACAGCCTGTGTTTGCGGTTTTTTCCGTCCAAATCGTCCATGTCTCGCCCGTGCTCACCGTGTATTCGGCACCGAATTCCGGCCAAATAACCCGGCCATTGTGCCTCTAATGCGGACAAGTTGCGGGTGTGCAGCACTTCAGGCTTGAGTTTGGACAAAAGCACCCACAACCGGTAGTAAACGGCAAAGTCCTTGCCTTCTTTTTTGTGCAAACAAAACACGTTTACGTCGTCACGGTTAATACGTTCCTTAAACGCCGTAAAGTCGGTCATGCAAATGATAACGTGTCGGAATTGATCTTTAGGCAAGCCGTTGACTAAATTGACCAGACCGTTTTCCAAGCCGCCAGTCCCTAAACGGAAAATCACATGGGCAATTAACGGAGGTGTGTTTTTTTTTCTATTTTTGATGGGTGGCATAAAAATTACCCTGCCGTGTTTGTTAAGAGTCCATACGGTCTTTAAGAATACCAAACTTCATTCGGTTACAATACGGCGATTGGATTTTTTCAAAATGCTTGGCCATGCTTTTAAAGTAATCTGCCCCCTAGCAAACTTAAAATTGCTTTAACTTAGGGCTTAAGGCATCCATAAAGCCAAGTGCTGCACCGGCTACACCAGAGGTTAATCCCCGTTCTTTTCGCCACCCCATTGGCCGTTTTATGAAAATACTGCACATTCTTGACCACTCCATCCCATTGCACAGCGGCTACACCTTTCGCACCAAAGCCATTTTAGAACAGCAGCAGCAAATGGGCATAATAACCTGCCACCTGACTTCCGCTAAACACACCGCGACCTGTCCGTCCCACGAGACTGTCGATGGCTTGGTGTTTTACCGCACCCCTAAAGCCACCGGTGTTATGGCCCGGCTGCCGGTATTTAAGCAATGGCAGATTCTTCAAGGCTTGACGCTGCGTTTGGATGAAGTGGTGCGTCACACCCAACCGGACTTGCTGCATGCCCATTCTCCGGTATTAAACGGCCTGGCCGCCTTAGCCATTGCTCGGCGGTACGGCCTGCCGTTAGTCTATGAATGCCGAGCTTTTTGGGAAGATGCGGCGGTCGACCACGGCACGACTTCTGAGAACAGTTTGCGCTACCGTTTGGGCCGACTGTTAGAAACCTGGGTGTTTAAGAAAGCCGATGCTGTCACTACCCTTTGCGAAGGGTTGCGGGCCGATATTATGGCCAGGGGTATTCCTGAGAAAAAAATCACGGTAATAGCCAATGCCGTTGATACCAAAAAATTTTCTTTTGGAGAAGCCGCTGATGCCAGCTTGCGGACACAGTTAGAGCTCGAAGGCTGCACGGTATTGGGTTTTATCGGCTCTTTTTATGCCTACGAAGGCTTGCTGCTGCTGCTGGAGGCGTTGCCGAACATTATCGCCGGACACCCCCAAACCCGCCTGTTGCTGGTGGGCGGCGGTCCGCAAGAAACGGAGATAAAACAAAAAATTGCGGCACTGGGTTTAAAAAAGCAAGTGGTGTTAGTTGGGCGTGTGCCGCACGACCAAATCCAAGCGTATTACAACCAAGTCGATATTTTTGTCTATCCAAGATTGTCCATGCGCTTAACTGAATTGGTAACACCGTTAAAACCCTTAGAAGCCATGGCCCAAGGCCGTTTGGTGGTGGCTTCTGATGTGGGCGGCCACCGCGAATTGATTGCGGACGGGCATAATGGCCGTTTGTTTCGAGCGGGCAACGCCACAGATTTAGCCGATACCGTTCTAACCCTATTGGCCAACCCGGCACAATGGCCCGCATTGCGCCGGGCAGGGCGGCAATTTGTCGAACAGGAACGCAATTGGGCGAACAGTGTTGGCCGTTATCAAGGCATTTACAATCAATTGCTTAACTTTTAAGGAAAACACATGAAAGTGGCGGTATTCGGTTCCGGCTATGTCGGTTTGGTGACGGGCGTTTGTTTGGCCGAGGTAGGTAACGACGTGTTGTGCATGGATGTCGATGAAAACAAAATTGCTCACTTAAAAAACGGCATCCTCCCCATTTACGAGCCGGGCCTTGAGGAGTTGGTGAAAAAAAACCAACAGGCCGGGCATTTAAAATTCACCACCGATGTCAAGGAAGCCGTCAAGCACGGCGTATTCCAGTTTATCGCCGTCGGCACGCCACCGGATGAAGACGGCGCGGCCGATTTGCAGTATGTCTTGGCGGTGGCCCAATCGATTGCCGAAAATATGGCCGATTACCGAATCATCGTCAACAAATCGACCGTGCCGGTGGGTACGGCGGATAAAGTGCGGGACGTGGTGCTTGAGGTTTTCCAACGGCGCGGGGCCAGCATTGACTTTGATGTGGTGTCCAACCCCGAATTTTTGAAGGAAGGCGCGGCTATCCACGATTTCATGAAGCCCGACCGGATCATTGTCGGCACCGACAACCCAAGGACCGCCGAGTTATTGAAAATTCTGTACGCACCGTTCAACCGCAGCCATGAGCGCATCATCATCATGGACGTGCGCTCGGCGGAGCTGACCAAATACGCCGCCAATGCCATGCTGGCCACGAAAATCAGTTTTATGAACGAATTGGCCAACCTGTCGGAATTGCTGGGCGCCGACATCGAACACGTCCGCAACGGCATCGGCTCGGATACCCGCATCGGCTATTCTTTTATTTACCCCGGCTGCGGTTATGGCGGCTCTTGCTTTCCCAAAGATGTCAAGGCGTTGGAACGCACCGCCCAGCAAGTAGGCTATCAGGCAGAATTGCTCAGTGCTGTGGAAAATGTCAACAACCGGCAAAAACAGGTCTTGGTCGAAAAAGTCATGCGTCATTACCACGGCAATGTCAAGGGCAAAACCTTCGCTTTATGGGGCTTGTCATTCAAACCGAAGACCGATGACATGCGCGAGGCACCCAGCCGTGTGGTCTTAGAAGCCCTGATTGCGGCGGGTGCTAGCCTACAAGCCTTCGACCCCGAAGCCATGCACGAAGCCAAACGGATTTATGGCGATAAACCCGGATTGGCTTTAATGGAAACAGCGGAAGCCGCGCTGGTCAACGCCGATGCCCTAATTGTTGTGACCGAATGGAAAACTTTTTGGAGTCCGGATTTTGAATGGGTGAAAGCCACTTTGAAAGACGCGGTGATCTTTGATGGCCGGAATTTGTACAATCCCAGCCTGCTGAAAAGCTTAGGCATCACTTATTACGGCATTGGCCGACAGCCCTAGAAGCACTTAAAAGCCATGACGGGATTCCGGTTGTCGATTAAAATGACCCGCAGGTGGGTGCGTATCCACGAATCCCTTACGCTAAAATCCTCATGACCAAATTTATATTCATCACCGGTGGCGTCGTCTCCTCCTTAGGCAAAGGCATCGCCGCATCTTCCTTAGCGGCCATCCTCGAAGCCCGCGGCTTGAAAGTCACAATGACCAAGCTGGACCCTTACATCAACCTGGATCCGGGCACCATGAGCCCGTTCCAGCACGGCGAGGTGTTTGTGACCGAGGACGGCGCCGAGACCGACCTGGATTTGGGGCATTACGAGCGGTTTTTAAAAACCACCATGACCCGGAAAAACAATTTCACCACCGGCCAGGTTTACGACAGCGTGTTGCGCCGCGAACGCAAGGGCGAGTATCTGGGCGCGACGGTGCAGGTGATCCCGCACATCACCGATGAGATCAAAAACCGCATTTACCAAAGCGCCGAAGGCAAGGAAGTGGCGTTGATCGAGGTCGGCGGCACGGTGGGCGACATCGAATCGCTGCCGTTTTTGGAAGCCATCCGGCAAATGCGTTTTGAATTGGGCGTGGACCGCTCGCTGTTCATTCATTTAACCCTAGTCCCCTATATTCGCTCGGCGGGGGAAATCAAAACCAAACCCACCCAGCATTCGGTCAAAGAACTGCGTAGCATCGGCATCCAGCCGGATATTCTCATGTGCCGGTCGGAACAGCCGATCCCGGCCAGCGAACGGCGCAAGATAGCCCTGTTCACCAACGTCGAGGAAAAAGCGGTTATTTCCGCCGTCGATGCCGATTCCATTTACCGCATCCCCATCCTGTTGCACGAACAGGGCCTAGACGACATCGTGGTCAAGCGCCTGCGCCTGGACGTGCCGCCGGCTGACTTGACGGCTTGGCATAAGGTCTTAGATGCCCTGCAAGCGCCCGGTCAGGAAGTCGCTATCGCCGTCGTCGGCAAATACGTTGACCATTCCGATGCGTACAAGTCCTTGAACGAAGCCTTAATCCACGCCGGCATTAAAACCAAGACCAAGGTCAACATCCACTACATTGACTCGGAAATCATCGAAGACGAGGGCGTGGCCCGTTTGAAAGAGGCCGATGCGATTCTGGTGCCGGGCGGTTTCGGCGAACGCGGCGTGGAAGGAAAAATTGCCACCGTCCGTTACGCCCGCGAGAACAACATCCCTTACCTGGGCATTTGCCTGGGGATGCAGGCCGCCGTGATCGAATTTGCCCGTGACGTGGCCGGTTTGGAAGGAGCACACAGCACCGAATTCTTGCCCAACGCCTTGCATCCGGTGATCGGCTTGATCACCGAATGGCGGGAGGATGGCGGCCAATTGGAAACCCGTAATGAACAATGCGATTTAGGCGGCACCATGCGCCTAGGTGCCCAGCAATGCCGTTTGCAAAGCCAGTCCTTGGCCTTCCAGTTGTATCAAAAAGATGTCATTTCCGAGCGCCACCGCCACCGTTACGAATTCAACAACCGCTATTTCGACCGCCTCGAGCAGGCCGGGATGCGTTTTTCCGGCAAATCGATTGATGGCCGCTTGGTGGAAGTGCTTGAAATACCCAGCCATCCGTGGTTTTTAGCCTGCCAGTTCCATCCCGAATTCACGTCCACGCCTAGGAAGGGGCATCCGTTGTTTTCCGGGTTTGTCAACGCTGCCGTGCAGCATAAAAAAGACAGCGGTGCGTAAAACCCGCTTAAAGAGGGCGGTTATGGCAAAAATTACCGAATTGTCGCAATTGGATGCAAACCAAACCTACAGTTATGCCGATTATTTGACCTGGCGGCTAAAAGAAACGGTTGAACTGATTAAAGGCAAGATCATGCCGATGTCGCCCGCGCCCAGCGTAGGCCATCAACGGATTTCGGCTGACTTGAGCGGTATGTTGTATAACTTTTTTAAGCACAAAAAATGCCAATTTTTTGCCGCGCCATTTGATGTGCGCCTGTATGATCGCAAGAAATCTATCCTACAAAATCGAGATATTGTCACAGTGGTCCAACCGGATTTATGCGTAGTCTGCAACCCCGATTTGCTGGATAAACAAGGCTGTAATGGCGCGCCCGATTGGATTATCGAAATTTTGTCCAAGGGTAATTCGAAACGGGAAATGCAAATCAAATACCGGCTTTATCAAGAAAGCGGCGTTCAAGAATACTGGCTGGTTTATCCAGAACATCGGGCCATTCATCAATTCGTCTTGATGGAGAACGGGCAGTATCAACTGCAAAACATGTATGCCGAGGACGATAAGGCTACCCCGGCCTTATTTCCCGAACTGGCGATTGATCTAATTGAAGTATTTGAAACCTGGGCGGAACAATAAACGCTTTACAATTTGTTTCGTCATTCTTTTGTAACAGCGAGTACACACATGCAACTATGCGGCTTTGAAACCGGCCTGAACCAACCCTTGTTTTTAATCGCCGGTCCCTGCGTCATCGAAAGCGAACAACTGGCTTTGGATACCGCCGGTTACTTAAAAGAACTGACCACGGCGTTAAACGTCCCGTTTATTTACAAATCCTCCTTCGACAAGGCCAACCGTTCCTCACACGAGAGCTTCCGTGGCTTAGGCATTGAAACCGGTTTGGCCATCCTGGAAAAAGTCCGGCAACAAATCGGCGTGCCGGTATTGACCGATGTCCACGAAGACACGCCATTAGCGGAAGTGGCTGCCGTGGTCGATGTCCTGCAAACGCCGGCGTTTTTATGCCGGCAGACCAATTTTATCCAAGCTGTGGCCGCGTTGGGCAAACCGGTCAACATCAAAAAAGGCCAATTTCTCGCCCCGTGGGACATGATCCATGTCGCCAAAAAAGCCCAGGCGACCGGCAACGAGCACATTCTGGTGTGCGAACGCGGCGTCTCATTCGGTTACAACAACTTGGTGTCGGACATGCGCGCCTTAGCGGTGATGCGCGATACCGGTTGCCCGGTGGTGTTCGACGCCACCCATTCGGTGCAGTTGCCGGGCGGGCAAGGCAGTTGCTCCGGCGGGCAGCGCGAATTCGTCCCCGTGTTGGCGCGGGCGGCAGTGGCGGTCGGCATCGCCGGGCTGTTCATGGAAACCCACCCGAACCCGGCCGAGGCGAAAAGCGACGGCCCGAACGCCTGGCCCATGCAGCGGATGCGGGAATTATTGGAAACCTTACTGCTATTGGACCGGGCGGTGAAAAGCCAGCCCTTGATTGAAAATACTTTGTAACGTTATCTGAAAAATTTTTACCCTAAGCAACAGCCGTTGTTTTTATTGTTAACCCTTGGAGCCTCCAAACCATGAGCAAAATCATAGACATCAAAGCCAGAGAAATTTTAGACTCACGCGGCAACCCCACCCTGGAAGCCGAAGTCGTGTTGGCATCCGGTGCCACCGGCAGCGCGATGGTGCCGTCCGGGGCCTCGACCGGCGAGCGCGAGGCCATTGAATTGCGTGATGGCGATAAGGCCCGTTACCTGGGCAAGGGCGTGTTGAATGCGGTCGCCAACGTCAACGGCGAAATTCGCGATTGCTTAATGGGCATGGAAGCCTCCGAACAAGCCGTCATCGACCACAAAATGATCGCGCTGGACGGCACCGACAACAAAGCCCGTTTGGGCGCCAACGCCCTGTTGTCGGTCTCGTTAGCGGTCGCCCACGCCGCCGCTAAGGAAGCCGGCGTGCCGTTGTACCAATACCTGAACCAATCCGGCGAATTCATCATGCCGGTGCCGATGATGAACATCATCAACGGCGGCTCGCACGCCGACAACAGCGTGGACTTGCAAGAATTCATGATCTTGCCGGTGGGCGCGCCGAGTTTCCGCGAAGCCATCCGTTACGGTGCCGAAGTGTTCCATAACCTGGCGAAGGTGTTGAAAGCCAAAGGCTTGGCGACGACGGTTGGCGACGAAGGCGGTTTTGCGCCGAACTTGTCGTCCAACGAAGAGGCCATCGGCATTATCTTAGAAGCGATTGAAAAAGCCGGCTACATTGCCGGCCGCGATATTTGCCTAGGCCTGGACGCGGCCGCTTCCGAGTATTTTGAGGACGGCATTTACAACCTGGCTTCCGAAAGCAAAACCTACACTTCCGCACAAATGGCCGATTTCTTCGTCGATTGGGTTAACAAATACCCCATCATCAGCATCGAAGACGGTTTCGACGAAAACGACTGGGACGGCTGGAAACTGCTGACCGAAAAACTGGGCGACCGTGTGCAGTTGGTCGGCGACGACTTGTTCGTCACCAACCCGAACATCCTCAAACAAGGCATAGAAAAAGGCATCGCCAATTCCATTTTGATTAAGGTCAACCAAATCGGCACCTTGACCGAAACCTTAGCGGCCATCGACATGGCCCATGCCGCCGGTTACACCGCAGTCGTCTCGCACCGCTCCGGCGAAACCGAAGACACCACCATCGCCGATTTAGCGGTTGCCACCGGCACCGGCCAAATCAAGACCGGTTCCTTGAGCCGTTCCGACCGGGTTGCCAAATACAACCGCCTGCTGAAAATCGAGGCCGAGTTGGGCGAGAAAGCCCGTTACGCAGGCCGCAGCGCCTTTAAAACGATTTAAACCATGAAAGCCCAGCGGTTAAATTGATTTCACAATGGGCGTGCAATCTCCGGCTTGCACGCCTGGCCGCTGTCCCCGTTACGCCCTGATATTACGGCGCATCACCGTCCCAGCCCGGAATTTTTATTTTTAACGCCATGAAATACTTGGTCATTGCCATTATATTGTTCACCGCCCATCTGCAATACCGGCTTTGGTACGACAAAAACGGCAGCATCCCGCAAATTAAGGCTTATGAGGCCAGGCTTGCAGGCTTGGCCGAACAAGCTGAAAAGAAGAAACAACGTAACGCGGTGTTATTTGCCGAGTTGGATGACCTTAGGGGCGGGTTCGAGGCAATAGAAGAACGCGCCCGTTATGAATTGGGCATGATTAGGGAAGGGGAAACTTTTTTCCAGGTGATCGAATAAGCTTTTCGCCGTCCTCTCAAGCCGAGAGACTGGCCTTGGCGGATTTTTACCCGCAAAACCGTTGCCATCGCCCTGTCATTGCCCGGCGATACTGGCTATAATTGCCGGTCGATTAACCATCGGGTGATTACAGTGGACATCAAAGACACCATGCGCCAGCTTGGCCAGCAGGCCAAACGGGCCGCTACCGTCCTAAGCAAGGCCGAATCTGGCCAAAAAAACGCCGCCCTATTGGCCATTGCCACAACAATCGGCCAACGTGCCGGGCAATTAACCGAAGAAAATGAAAAAGACCTGCAAGCCGGGCAACAAAACGGCTTGGATGCCGCCTCCTTAGACCGTTTGACGTTGAACCCGAAAGCCATCAGTGCCTTGATCGAGGGGCTTCAACAAGTTGCCGCCTTGCCCGACCCGGTCGGCGAGATCACCGGCCTAAGCTACCGTCCGTCCGGCATACAAGTCGGGCAAATGCGGGTGCCGCTGGGCGTGATCGGCATCATTTACGAATCGCGCCCGAATGTCACCGTGGACGCGGCGGCCTTGTGCTTAAAATCCGGCAATGCCTGCATTTTGCGCGGCGGCTCCGAAGCCATCCATTCTAACCGGGCGATCGCCGCCTGCATCACCGAGGGCCTTGAGGCAGCGGGGCTGCCGGCCGCTGCGGTGCAAATCGTCGCCACCGCCGACCGCGCCGCCGTCGGTGAACTCATCACGATGAAAGACTGTGTCGATGTCATCGTGCCGCGTGGCGGCAAAAGCCTGATCGAACGCATCAGCCGCGAAGCCACTATCCCGGTCATCAAGCACTTAGACGGCATCTGCCATGTCTACATCGACGACCAGGCCGATTTCGACAAGGCCATCGCCATCGCCGTCAACGCCAAAACCCAGCGTTACGGCGTCTGCAACGCCATGGAAACCCTGCTGGTGGCCGAGGCGATTGCGCCGAAGGTATTGCCGGAATTGGCACGGCAATATCGGGCTAAGGGCGTTGCATTGCGCGGCTGCGGCAAGACTTGCTCGTTCATCCCCGACTGCCAGCGCGCCACGGAAGAAGATTGGCATACCGAATACCTAGCACCCATTTTGTCGATACGGATTGTTGATGGCTTAGACCAGGCCATCGCCCACATTGGCCAGTACAGCTCCGCCCATACCGAGGCCATCGTCACCGAAAACTACAGCCGGGCGCGGCGGTTTTTGCGCGAAGTCGATTCCAGCTCGGTGCTGGTGAACGCCTCCACCCGCTTCGCCGACGGCTTTGAATACGGCCTGGGCGCGGAAATCGGCATCTCGACCGACAAGCTGCACGCCCGCGGCCCGGTCGGCTTACAGGGCCTGACTTCGCTGAAATTCATCGTCCTAGGCGACGGCCATATTCGCCTATAATGATCGGCGTTTATGGCGGCACCTTTGACCCCGTCCACTACGGGCATTTGCGTACCGCACTGGAAGTCAAGGAAGCCTTCGGCTTGGAAGCAGTGCATTTGCTGCCATGCGGGCAACCGCCGCACCGCAGCCAGCCGATAGCCCCAGGCTGGATGAGGGCACACATGCTCCGTTTGGGCGTTGGCACGCACAGCGGCTTGTTGGTTGATACCCGCGAACTGGACAGGCCGGGGCCATCGTACACGGTCGATACCCTGCAATCCCTGCGCCAGGATTTTCCCGATGACAGCGTGTTGCTGTTCATTGGTGCCGATGCGTTCAATCAGTTATGCCGTTGGCATCACTGGCGACGGCTGTTTGATTTTGCCCATTTGGTGGTGATGACTCGGCCAGGGGTTACCCGGCAACCGTTGGCGGAATTTTTTCAGTCCCGGTTGGCCGATGCTTCCACACGCTTGGCGCAAAGCCAAAACGGAACATTGCACTTCCACGCCGTCACCCAACTGGACATTTCCGCCACCGCCATTCGGGCGTTATTCGCCAAACACCGCGATCCGGGCTTTTTATTACCGGACGCCGTCATTGATTTTATCCGTAGCCACCGGCTTTACGGCCCATAAATGAAAGGGAGACACATGCAAGCAGAAGCAGCACTAAAAATCGTCCGGGACGTATTGGACGAACGCAAAGGCCAGTTCATCACCACGTTGGATGTCAGGGACAAGACCAGCTTCACCGATTACATGGTGCTGGTCACCGGCACTTCCACCCGTCATATCCAATCGTTGTGTGACCATGTTGTGGCAAAACTGGCCGAACACGGCGTCACGCCGCTAGGCTTAGAAGGCGGTATGAATGCCGACTGGGTGCTGCTGGACTTAGGCGATGTCATCGTCCATGCCATGACCGCCCAGGCTAGGGCACTGTACCAGTTGGAAAAATTATGGTCGATAGAACCGAATACCCGCCAGGAAGCGACACCCGGTTAAGCCCGTACTAGGTTTGATGCTCACCGCCGCGTGGCCAACGCTCACGCCGCACCTGCGACCGTTTGCCACGCGGCAAAATGCCACATTTTCAATGCCCTACCCAGCCGTTATGATAAGCCCGACTCTTGAAATGCGCTCCCTTCTTAAGGAATTTAAGAGTTTTATTATCCTTCTCTCCAGCGGCCTTAAAACGGCCGCTTTTTTTTGCCCGGCGGCAACAGCCAGTCTCTCTTACTGCCTGAACCAGCCTTGTGTGCGCTGGCAAAAGCCCACCAACGCCAGCATCAACGGCACTTCAATCAACACCCCGACCACGGTGGCCAAGGCCGCCCCGGAAGACAAGCCGAACAACATCACCGCCGTGGCAATAGCCACTTCAAAATGATTGGACGCACCGATTAATGCCGACGGTGCCGCATTTTCGTAGCGAAATCCCCACTGTTTCGCTGCCCAATAAGTAAGCGCAAAAATCAACACGGTTTGCAGCGCCAGCGGTATCGCAATCCATACTATCGTCAATGGATTGGCAATAATCACGTCACCCTTAAACGAAAACAACAACACCAAGGTCAGCAACAAGGCGGCAATCGTCACCGGGGTCAGCCAGTGCAAAAACCGTTGCTCGAACCAATCCAACCCCTTATGGGCGATAAGCCATCGGCGTGAAAAATAGCCCGCCAGCAACGGCAGTGCGACATAAATGCCAATCGACAGCAATAAGGCTTGCCAGGGCACCGGCAACTGGCCGACGCCGAGCAAAAAACCGCCAATCAAGCCGTACAAAAACAACATCACTAGAGAATTGACCGCGACCATCACCAGGGTATGGCCCGCATCGCCTTTAGCCAAAGAACCCCAGACCAATACCATGGCCGTACACGGTGCTACACCCAGCAAAATGCAGCCGGCCAGATAACTGCGCCATAACGGGATTTCCAGCATTTTTACTCCTTCGTGCAGGACTACCGTACCGGAACCGTAATCACTGCCGACCGGCAAGTCCAAACCGAACGGCATTTTCACTAAATCCGTGGCATCGGTCCCGATGAATTGCCGGAACAGCAAACCTAAAAAAACATAGGCAATGGCGTACATGGTGAACGGCTTGATGGCCCAGTTAACCACCAGCGTCAAGGCCACCGGTTTAACGCTTCTACCCGCCTTCACGACTTCGGCAAAATCAATTTTCACCATGATCGGGTACATCATGAAAAACAGGCAGACGGCGATCGGCACCGATACCACCGGGGCACCATTGACTTCAAGGCTCATGCTATCGAGCGTCTTGGCAAATTCTGGCGCATAAGCACCGAGCACAATACCGCCGACGATACACAGGGCCACCCATAAGCTCAGGTAGTGTTCAAAAAAGCCCATACCCCGTTTGTTTTCAGTCATGCCGCCCCCCGTTGTCAACGGTCAATGCGCCAATCGCGTTAAGTTCGGCGGCCAGTTGCGCCGGTGTCAGGGTTGCCCAAGGCAAGGCCAGCATTTGGCTGACGCGCCGTTTAAGAATGGCAAAAGTTTGTTCAAACGCGGCGCTTTTTACAGCATCCGAACCCTCGACATGGCTTGGGTCTGCCACCCCCCAATGGCCACGAATGGCGTGGCCCAGATAAACGGGGCAGGTTTCGCCGCCAGCACGGTCACAAACCGTAATAACAACATCAATCGCTTGGCTGGTAAATTCATCCCACGACTGGCTGCGGTACCCGTCCGTTGGCAAGCCGTGGCGCTTTAGTGTGGCCAGGGCATCCGCATTAATTTTTCCAAGTGGCTGGCTACCCGCTGAAAACGCGTTAACGCGGCCCTCGCCTAAGTGCTTGAACAAGGCCTCGGCCAAAATGCTCCGGCACGAATTGCCGGTGCAGACTACCAAAATGTTTAGCATTTAATGCTCCTAATTTGAATATACGGATTAGCGCATATTTTAGTCAAAAAAACTGCCGCCGCCAATCCCCCAACCGCCCGTCTGTCTAACGACAAGCAGCCGTCAGTCCCGGTCTGCCGCTAAAAGCTCGCAAACGGGCCAAGTCGGCTTGATGACTTGTGTCATAAACCGCTTGCTCTGCCGCCAAATCCAACATCTCCTTTACCCAGGCTGGCAACTCCGGGTTGATTTGATAATACACCCATTGCCCTTCCCGGCTGTCTTGCAACAAACCGGTTTGCCGAAGCTGAGCTAAATGCCGGGAAATTTTCGGCTGCAAAACAGCCAACGCTTGAGTCAGCTCGCAAACACACAGCCTGCCCTGCCTATGCAGCAAGACCAGGCAACGCAGACGGGTTTCATCGGAAAAGCATTTGAATACTTGGCAAGCAGTCAACATGAGTCAGGCAATGCGTAAACCGGGTTGGGCAACCTTAACCATCACGGTTCTAAAAAAACGCATTTAAGCCTTTGCTGAGTAATGGCTTTTAATATACCGCTCGACGATTTCCTGAAATTCCTCGGCGATACGATCGCCTTTTAAGGTCACGGTTTTCACGCCGTCCTCGTACACCGGCGCCACCGGCGATTCGCCGGTGCCGGGCAGGCTGATGCCGATGTTGGCGCTCTTGCTCTCGCCGGGGCCGTTGACCACGCAGCCCATCACGGCAACTTCCATCGCCTCCACGCCCGGGTATTGGCTGCGCCAAACCGGCATTTGGTCACGCAGATAGCGTTGGATGTCTTGCGCTAAGTGCTGGAAGTAATCGCTGGTGGTGCGCCCGCAACCGGGGCAAGAAATCACCATCGGCGTAAACGACCGGAAGCCCATCGTTTGCAAAATTTCTTGGGCGACAATGACTTCCTGTGTGCGCGACGAACCCGGTTCGGGTGTCAGGGAAATGCGGATGGTGTCGCCGATGCCTTGCTGCATCAACACCGACAACGCTGCCGCTGAGGAAACAATGCCCTTGCTGCCCATGCCGGCCTCGGTCAAGCCTAAATGCAGGACATAATCGCAACGGCTGGACAAGTCTTGATAAATCTCGATCAGATCCTGCACGTTGCTGATTTTGCAGGACAGCACAATTTTGTCTCGGCTCAGACCCAATGCCTCCGCTGTCGCTGCGCTTTCCAAGGCAGACACGATGATTGCCTCGCGGGTTACGGCCGCTAACGGTTTAGGCTCCTTCAAGGCACGATTTTCATCCAGCAACCGGGTCAACACCGCCTGATCCAAGCTGCCGCCGTTAACGCCGATGCGTACCGGTTTGTTGTAGAGGCAGGCAAACTCAATCATTTGCTGGAACTGCGGGTCACGGTTTTTGCCACGGCCGACATTGCCGGGGTTGATGCGGTATTTGGCCAAAGCCTGGGCGCAATCGGGGTATTTTTCCAACAATTTATGGCCGTTAAAATGGAAATCGCCAATCAGCGGTACCGCATAACCTTTGCCATCCAATTGGTTGCGAATGTCGGCCACGGCGCGGGCCGCCGCTTCCGTATTGACGGTAATACGCACCAGTTCGGAACCGGCATCGGCCAGCTCAATAATTTGCTTGACCGTCGCAGCGGCATCGGCGGTGTCGGTGTTGGTCATGGATTGCACCACAATCGGCGCGCCGCCGCCCACTTTGACATGACCGACCAGCACTTGATGGGTGATTTTTCTTAATTTCATGGGGTTATCCTAAATCGTTCGCAATGAATGATGGCTGAAAATTATACGCCATCCGACAGCTTCCATAAGCCTAAATTTTCTGTCAACAGTCGCCAAGCCGACCGTTAACCGTTATCATTTGCGGTCAGGCTGCAGCCTGTTTTATCCCACACAACAACCGTAAGGAGATTCTCATGTCAATTTCACTGACTAAGGGCGGTAACGTCAATTTAAGCAAAGAAGCCCCGGGCTTGAATAAAATCGCCGTAGGTCTCGGCTGGGATGCCCGTTCTACTGATGGTGCGGCGTTTGATTTGGACACCAGTGCTTTTTTGGTGAAACTGGACGGCAAGGTCCGCAGCGACGCTGATTTTTGCTTTTTCAACAATAAAGTGGTTGCCGATGGTGCCGTCCAACACCAAGGTGATAACACCACCGGCGAAGGCACCGGCGACGACGAAGTTATTAAAGTTGAACTGAGCAAAATTCCCACCGATTTAGACAAAGTTGTCTTTACCGTCACCATTTACGACGCCGAAACGCGCAAACAAAATTTTGGCCAAGTCAGTCATGCCTTTATCCGCATCGTCAACGACGAAAATGGCCAAGAAGTGGCCCGCTACGACTTAAGCGAAGACGCCTCCGTTGAAACCGCGATGATTTTCGGAGAAATTTACCGGGTCGGTGCGGAATGGAAATTTAAGGCTGTAGGGCAAGGTTTCGCCGGCGGTTTAGGCGCTTTGGCGAAAAATTTTGGTGTCAACATCTAAGGTGCAACATGGCTATTAATTTAGAAAAAGGTCAAAAAATATCCCTGTCCAAAGAAGCCGGCGGCAGCCTCGATAAAATCGTTATGGGCTTGGGTTGGGATCAAAAAAAGTCCACCGGTGGTGGCGGGCTGTTAGGCGGTTTGTTTGGCGGCGGTGGCAGTGACGCCATCGACCTGGACGCTTCCTGCGTGCTGTTTGACGACAGCCATAAAATTATCGAAACCGTTTATTTCGGTCATTTAAAAAGCAAAGACGGCAGCCTCACGCACACCGGCGACAACCGCACCGGCGCCGGCGACGGCGACGACGAGCAAATCATCGTCGAACTGAACAAAATACCGGCTTCGGTTAAATCCTTGGTGTTTACCGTCAGTTCCTACACCGGGCAAACCTTCAACTCGGTCGAGAACGCCTATTGCCGGATAGTCGATGCCAAAAACAATGCTGAAATTGCCCGTTACACACTCAGCGCCCAAGGCACACACACCGCGCAAATCATGGCCAAAGTCTACCGTCACGGCGGCGAGTGGAAAATGCATGCCATCGGCGCAAACGGCACCGGCCGCACCATCGAAAACCTGCTGCCGCAAATTCTTCCGCACCTCTAACCCTCATGCGCGTTTGGTTCAACAAAACCTTCTCCACCATCAACGCAGTCTTTCAAAACCTTCGCCAGTCCGTTCCGGCTGGCGAGGTTACGCTTGTCTGTACCCATAACCACAACAATGCCACTGCGTTCTTAGCCGCTGACGAACACTATTTAGAACCCTCCGGGCTAGACAGCGAAGCCTATCTGGATTGGTGCCTGGATTTTTGCCGCGAGCAAAACATTGATGTGTTCTGGCCGGGCAAGGCAGCTGCGTTAAGCACCCTGCGCCAAAAGCGCTTTAAAAACATTGGCGTTAAGGTGTTGTCAGTGGCCGACTACCACACCTTAAGCCTGCTCGACAACAAGGCCGAATGCTACGCCACGCTGCCGCCGCATGTCGCACGGACTATGGAATTCATCGCCGTCGATAACCTGAGCGCTTTCGACCGCGCCGTGCTGGCCCTGTCCGATCGCCATGACAGCCTGTGCGTAAAACCTGCCGTCTCGGTCAATGGCCTAGGCTTTCGCATTCTCGACACGAAACGCGACAGCATCACCCATTTATTGAAAGGCGTGGAATACCAAATCCCGCTGTCCGAACTGCGCTTAGGGCTGTTCAACACCTCCAAATTCGACACCTTGCTGGTGATGGAACACCTTAAAGGCCCGGAATGGAGCGTCGATTGCGCGGGTAAAAATGGCCAACTGTTAGGTGCCGTGCAACGCAAAAAATCCCCGCTACCCGGCCACGGCCAAGAAATTGACAACCACCCCGATATTGCAGGCATGACCGAACGCCTAACCGCGCATTTCAAACTCAACGGCATTTTCAACATTCAATTCAAGGCAGGCCCGCACGGACCACGGCTGCTGGAAATAAACCCGCGCCCTTCCGGCGGCTTCGGCATGGCCTGTTTAGCGGGTGCGAATTTAGCCGGTATGGCCTGGCGGGCGTTTAGAGACGAGCCGGTGGAAAAGCCTGTTATCCGCTATGGTTTGCAGGTGTCTGAAGTGAAACTGCCGGTAGTTTTGAGTGCCCCCCTAAACGGCTCACCCCCGTAGCTGCTATGCCCGTATCGCGCCTACTTCAGTGCCAAAAGCAACCAACCGTAGCCGATACGCTCCTGTTCCAATCGCAATTGTTTTTGTAGGCGGTTGTCACGCAAGTCGTCGTAGAGTCCGGCTTCCTTGGCGTTTAATCGGGACAAATCCCGTACCGTTTGCTGGGCTTCCTCGCCCCAAAACGCTTGATGCGCCATCAAAGTCCGCCTATCCATCAACAACGATTCGGCATGGGCAAAGTGGCTGCGCAATTGATCCAGCATCGCGAAACCGTGCGTGTCGATATCGCCCCAGTAAAACAGTTCGACGCGGGCTAGCCAGTCCGCCCCGCCCAGCATGTCGAAGCCGTAGCCGGAGCCGAAAATAACCAAGCTGTTTTCCCGCGCCGGAAAGACTAGGAAATTAATCTCGTTTTCGGTGACAAACACCCTCTGGACTTGAGGATCGAGCTTGGCAAAATCGTCCGCGTTCAACGCAAGATCCAGACCGGGCAGTCGCCGCGCCAGCGGGTGCCCGCCATCTAGCAGGCGGAAACGCACCCGCTGGGGTTTGTCGCAAAAGCCGTAACGCCGGGCGAAACCGGCCGCCCTCGTCGCTTCGGTGTCGATAGCCGCCAACGGCAGGCACAAATCCAGCCATTCGCCCAGCACACCGCGCTGGGCTTCGATGAATTTGCTGTGGACACCGGGCAGATCGACCTGCCGTAGATAAACGCCGGGGCGCGGGTGTTGTTCCAACCAGTCAACAATAGCCAGCAGCCGAGTCCAGTTCGAGCTAAGTTCCAACGCCCGCAACGGGCGTTTGGCCAGCCACGCGAGCAACTGCGGGCGATTTCGGCGGGTTTCCTCCAGCAACTCGGTAAAGCGGCCCAGCTCGCGCCGTTTGCCGATGAACGCGGCCGCATCGTCCAGCGTATCCAGCCAGACCTCGGCCGGGATGCTGTTGACGCCCAACACGCGGTGCTTGAATTCGCGCTGTACGATGCGGCAATGCTTTAATGTGTTCAGCCCGGCGATCCAGGTGCGTACCTCATCGAAGCGCTCGGTCATGTCCGCCGCACTCGGCGATTTCAACAACAAACGTTTCGGGAAAAAAGCCTCGCCCGTGACCAGCGCCGTCAGAATCTCGCCCTTGTCCCACAGCTTTTGCGCCTGTGCGCGCAAATCGGCCGCTTGAGTCCAGCTCATCCGGCCGCCTTCAGCTTCTCGGCGCGGTATGCCTCTATCGTCAGATTGCGTAGTTTCGACGCCCGGCCTTCGTCGTTCTGCACAAAGCCGACGGCGGCGACGAACGGCTCGATGATATGGATTTTTTGCAACGGCGTCACAATCAACAGTTGCAGGTTCAGCCGCTCGAACAACCGGAGGCCGTATTGCGCCGACTCGTCCGAGCCGCGCCCGAAAGCCTCGTCGATGACGACGAAGCGGAACGAGCGCGAACGCACCGCACCCCATTCCAGGCCGAATTGGTAGGCGAGGCTCGCGGCCAAGATGGTATACGCCAGTTTTTCCTTCTGGCCGCCGGATTTGCCGCCGGAATCGGAGTAATGCTCATGCTCGCTGCGGTCTTCGCGCCAACGCTCGCTGGCCCCGAACATAAACCAGTTGCGCACGTCGCTGACCTTGG
>DBNW01000047.1:0-5592 GCA_002299425.1 Methylococcaceae bacterium UBA662
TCGCCTGCATCCGTGCAGGCGAACTTGGCGAAATACCAGGACGATTCCATGAAGGTGTCGAAGGTGTCGGTCTCACGCCGGGCTGGTTTTCCGCAACGCGGGCAGTCGATTTTAGAGAAGGTGGGGTGCGTGGCTAAAGGGGCGGGGCTGTCTAGGGCGACATCGTAGGGTAACCGTACCGGCAAGTCGCTGTCGGGTACCGGTACTATGCCGCAGTCGTCGCAGTAGATGATGGGAATTGGCGCGCCCCAGTAGCGTTGACGGGATATGCCCCAGTCATGCAGCCGGTAGTTGGTTTTGCGTAGACCTTGTCCGGTTTGCTCTAAGGTTTCGGCAATTTTGCCGAAAGCTTCGGACGAACTTAGGCCATCGAACGCCCCGGAGTTTTTTAATACGCCCTCGGCGGTGTAAGCACACTCGGCGCAGCCGTGGTCGCCGTCATGGTCCACTGAGAAAATGACTTGCTTGATGGCAATGCCGTATTTTTTGGCGAATTCATAATCGCGTTGGTCATGCGCGGGTACGGCCATCACCGCACCGGTGCCGTAACCCATGAGCACAAAATTGGCGATCCAGACCGGTATTTGCTGACCGGTAATCGGGTGGGTAGCCTGGATGCCGGAGGCAATGCCGCGTTTTTCCATGGTTTCCAGCGCCGCTTCGGCCGTTTCCATGACCTTACATTGCGCAACAAAAGCGGCGATTGCTGGGCAAGTCTCAGCCGCTCGCAATGCCAACGGGTGTTCGGCGGCAACGGCCAGGTAGGTTACTCCCATTAAAGTGTCTGGGCGGGTAGTGTAAATCCGTACCGGCAAGTCCAGCTCGGGTACGTCAAAGTCCATTTCCACACCTTCAGAACGGCCAATCCAGTTGGCCTGCATGGTTTTTACCTGCTCAGGCCAGTCGTTCAGGGTGTCTAAGGCGGCCAGCAGCTCATCGGCGTAGGCAGTGATTTTTAAGAACCATTGCGGGATCTCTCTGCGCTCTACCGGAGTGTCGCAGCGCCAGCAGCAGCCTTCGATGACTTGTTCGTTGGCCAATACGGTCATGTCATGCGGACACCAGTTGACCGGCGCAGTTTTTTTGTAGGCCAAGCCTTTTTCAAACAGGCGCAGGAACAGCCATTGCTCCCAGCGGTAGTAGTCGGGGTCACAGGTGGCGATTTCCCGGTCCCAGTCATAACTGAACCCCAAACGCTGGAGCTGGCCGCGCATGTGGTCTATATTGCTGTACGTCCAGTCGGCCGGGTGTGCGTTGTTCTGTATGGCGGCGTTCTCAGCAGGTAAACCGAAGGCATCCCAGCCCATCGGTTGCAACACGTTCTTGCCCTGCATGCGCTGGTAGCGGCTAATGACATCCCCTATGGTGTAGTTGCGAACATGCCCCATGTGCAGCTTGCCACTAGGGTAAGGGAACATCGATAGGCAATAGTACTTCTCCCGGGTCAAATCTTCGCGTACCTTGAACGCTTCGGTGGCTTCCCATTCTCGTTGCACGACCGGCTCAATGCTTGAGGGGTGATAATTTTCTTGCATCCTTATCGTCTTTTGGCAATCAAAAGCGTTAGAATACCGCACGAGCGTTTAAATCTAAAGCCGCATTTCTTCATGGAGCTACGATGGACAAAAACAAGCTGATCAAGGCTTACGGCGAGCTGTTGCAGCAATTGCATGCAACCCTAGACGAAACACTGCATTCGTTTGCCGAGGCACTGGAGATTTCCAAGCACAAAACCCGGGAAAGCCACGGTTTAACGCATGAAGAGGCCAACAAATTATCCGATTTTGTCAAACGCGATGTCGAACACGCCGCCCACCAGCTGGACCATCAGGCCGATAATGAATCTCTGAAAGAATGGCTGAAATTCGATATTGAAATGATCGAAAACTTTGCCTTGGATGCTTTTTTGAGCGTGGCCGACAAAACCCGCATCGAATTAGCAAAATTGCAGCAGAAAGCCATCACTCACCGCTATCAACACGGCGACATCGTAAGCCCCGGAACATTCGTTTGCGAAGCCTGCGGCAAGGAAATCGCTTTTAAGGCTCCTAGTGAAATTCCCCCGTGTCCGGCCTGCCATGCTGAAAGCTTTGTCCGGCTTTAGGTGTCTTTATGAAGGTTAAGCCCTTGGCAACCATTCCAACCGAGTCAGCGATGAGCAGAAAAAACCATGCGTAGGGTGATATTCAATCAAAAAGGCGGTGTCGGTAAATCCACAATCACTTGCAATTTGGCGGCAATCAGTGCAATCGAGGGCAAAAAAACCCTGGTCATTGATTTGGATATACAGGGCAACTCCACGCAGTACCTGTTAGGCCGTAAAGAAACCGAAAGCGACAAGACCATCGCCTTGTTTTTTAAGGACTGCTTGAGCCTGTCGCTGTTCGGTAGCAGCACTGCAACGGGCTTAGAATCGGTTATCCACGAAACCCCGTTCCCTAATTTGTCCGTCATTCCCTCCCACCCTGAGTTGGAGCCGTTGCAAAGCCGTCTAGAATCGCGTTTTAAAATTTTTAAGCTGAAAGAAGCCTTAGAAAAACTACAAGGCTTTGACAGTATTTACATTGACACGCCGCCGGTATTGAATTTTTACAGCCAGTCTGCCTTGATTGCCGCGCAAAGATGCCTGATTCCGTTTGACTGCGATGCCTTCGCCCGTGACGCGCTGTACACATTGATGCAGACGGTAGCCGAGGTTAAGGCCGACCACAACCAAAGCTTGGAGGTGGAGGGCATTATCGTCAACCAGTACCAGAGGCAGGCGAACTTGCCCCGGCAGTTGGTGCAAGAATTGGTGGCCGAAGGCCTGCCGGTGTTAGCCTCAATGATTTCGCCGTCGGTGAAGGTGCGGGAATCGCATTCGCTGTCGCAACCCCTGGTGTATTACCTACCCAACCACAAACTCAGTGATGAGTTCCGCGCCTTGTACGCGGAAATCCACCCGTAACCTTCGCCTAAGCGTACCAATCAGGCCCGTTTTGCACCCCCCGTCAATAGCCAGCCCGGCTCGGCCGGTTACGATTAGCCCCGTTGCTGGGCAAGCAAGGTTTTGTCGGGTGCAGCCTAGTGGCCGGGTTAACAAAAAAGCCGAGGTATCGTGTACAATCAGGCTCATTTTTTTTACCTTGAATCAATCCAGCATAACATGAGCGTAAAACTATCCAACAGAGTCCAGTCCGTCAAACCCTCGCCCACTTTAGCCGTGACCGCTAGGGCGGCAGCCCTTCGGGCCGCCGGAAAAGATATTGTGAGTTTAGGTGCGGGTGAACCCGATTTTGACACCCCAGACCACATTAAAGCCGCAGCCATCCAGGCGATTGAAAACGGCTTTACCAAATACACGGCGGTCGAGGGTACGCTTAGCTTAAGACAAGCCGTGGCTGCCAAATTTAAAAAAGACAACGGCTTAGACTATCAGCCCAAACAAATTTTAGTGTCTTGCGGCGGCAAGCAAAGCGCGTACAACTTGACTCAAGCCTTGCTTAATCCCGGGGATGAAGTGATTATTGCCGCGCCATTTTGGGTGTCCTACCCGGATATGGTGTTGTTAGCAGACGGTGTACCGGTCATCATCAGCACCAGCCAGGCGCAAAATTTTAAAATCAGCCCCGAGCAATTGCAGGCTGCCATCACCACTAAAACCCGGCTGGTATTTATCAACAGCCCATCCAATCCCTCGGGCGTCGCATACACGTTGGCTGAACTGCACGCGTTAGGCGATGTGTTAGCGGCTTACCCCCACGTCTTGATTGCAACCGACGATATGTACGAGCATATCCTTTGGCAACCAAACCGGTTTGTTAACATCCTTAACGCTCATCCAGAATTGTACGAGCGCACGGTGGTTTTAAACGGCGTGTCCAAAGCCTACTCAATGACCGGTTGGCGCATAGGCTACGCCGCCGGGCCTGCGGACTTGATTGCGGCGATGGCCACCATCCAATCGCAAAGTACCTCTAACCCCACCTCAATCTCCCAGGTGGCCGCCGAAGCTGCGCTGACCGGAGAGCAACGCTTTATCGGCGAAATGTGTGTCGAATTCAAGCGTCGCCATGATTTTGTGGTAGCCCAACTGAACGGCATCGATGGCGTTAACTGCCTGGCCACCGACGGCACGTTTTATGTGTTTCCGAATGTAGAAAAATTGATTGCCCGGCTTGACGGTGTTACCGATGACCTGGCACTGTCTGAGTATTTAATCGAACGGGCGGGCGTTGCCTTAGTGCCCGGTTCTGCTTTTGGTTGCCCAGGCCACATCCGAATATCCATTGCCACCAGCATGGCCAATTTGGAAAAGGCCCTAGGCCGCATCAAGCAGGCCGTTGGAGACTGATTTGTCCAGCCTAAACCATCCGGTAGTAGCAGCGATGGAAGAAAAAAAATACAAAATTAAGCACGGCAATCCTTACCCGTCAGGTTCTACGCCTGACGCTCAGGGTGTTAATTTTTCTATTTTCAGCCATCACGCCGAACACGTTGAGCTGTGGCTGTTTGAAAGCTCCATCAGCCCTGATCCTTTTCAAATTATTGAGCTAAAAAAAGAAATCAATCGTACCTTTTTTTCCTGGCATGTTTATGTCGTGAAGCTGCCTGTGGGTACTTGGTACACCTGGCGCATGGAGGGTCCCGACAGGCTTAAGGAAGCAGGCTACCGCTTTGACAAAGAAAAGCACCTGCTAGACCCCTGGGCTAAAGCCATCAGCCACAAAAACTGGAGCCGTAAAAACGCCTGTTTGCCCGGCGACAACAAACTGACCGCCATGCGGGCGGTAGTGGCCGATGAAAATTACGACTGGGAAGGCGACACGCCTTTACGCATTAGGAGTGAGAAAGCGGTTCTTTATGAAATGCATGTGGGCGGCTTTACCCGTCACCCTTCGGCCGGGGTGTCGCATCCTGGAACCTTCGCTGGCGTCATCGAAAAAATCCCCTATCTGCAACAGTTAGGCATCACCCATGTGGAACTGCTACCCGTCATGGCGTTTGATGAACAAGACGTGCCGCTGCACACGGCCGATCTGGGCTTGAAAAATTATTGGGGTTATAGCACCCACAGTTTTTACAGTCCTCACCCCAGTTATTGCATCACCCCCGAACAGGGCACCCACATCAAGGAATTCCGCGATCTTGTCAAAGCTTTACACAAGGCGGGGATTGGGGTGATTTTGGATGTGGTTTTCAACCACACTTCAGAAGCGGGCGGCAATGGGCCGATTATCAATTTCCGTGGCCTGGGCGGCAATATTTTCTACCATCTCGATGGCCATGATAAAAGCGTATACCGCGACTACACCGGCTGCGGCAACACCGTTAACGCCAACCATCCGCTGGTGGCGGGCTTTATTATCAAATGCTTGGAGTATTGGGTTAGGGAAATGCATGTCGACGGCTTCCGCTTTGACCTAGCTAGTGCCTTGGCGCGGGGTGAAAACGGCGATGTCCTAGCTAACCCGCCTGTGCTGTGGGGCATTGAACTGTCCGAGCAACTGGCTAAAACCAAGCTCATTGCCGAGGCCTGGGATGCTGCCGGGCTGTACCAAGTAGGCAGCTTCCCGGGCTACCGTTGGGCGGAATGGAATGGCCGTTACCGGG
>DBNW01000047.1:5947-9584 GCA_002299425.1 Methylococcaceae bacterium UBA662
TGCGCGGCGACAAACACATCATTGACGAATTGGCCACCCGTATTACCGGCAGCAGCGACTTGTACCAGTACAAGGGCGGGCTGCCCATCAGCAGCATCAATTTCATCACATGCCATGACGGCTTTACTCTCTACGACCTGTTTAGCTACAACCACAAGCACAACCGAGCTAACGGTGAACACGGCCGGGACGGATGCAACCACAACTTAAGCTTTAATTGCGGGGTTGAAGGCGACACCGATAACGCTGAAATTCTGGCGCTGCGCCGAAAAAAAGTCAAAAACGCCTACGCTATTTTGCTGTTGAGCCAAGGTGTACCGATGTTATTGTCAGGGGATGAATTTTTACATAGCCAAAAAGGCAACAACAACGGCTATTGCCAAGATAACCCGCTAAGTTGGCTGAACTGGGATTTGTTAGAGCGCAATGGCGATATTTTTCGTTTTGTCCAGATGATGATCGCCTTGCGTAAGCGTCATGCGTCAATCATGCGCCGTCGATTTTTGACCGGCAACACCGTACCCGGAAAAAATTTGCCGGACATCACCTGGCACGGAGTGGAGCTGGAAATGCCGCCCTGGAGAGACCCTAATGCCCGCGTCCTAGCCTATACCCTGGCAGGTCTTGAAGAAGATGAAGCGGATTTGTATGTCGTATTCAACATGTCTGGCCGGGACGTGTCAATGCCGCTGCCCCCGGCCGGTCTTTGGTGTCTGGCCCTAGACACCGGCCTGCCCTCGCCAGAGGATATAATACCGTTTGATAAACAAACCCCTCTAAACAATAATGCCTATTCGGTTAAGCAGCATTCCGTAGTGGTATTTGAACACAGTGACCGCCGCTAGCCAGTGACCGGTGTCGCCGGTTAGTCCACATCGGGTGCTATGTTGCAAGAAACCGCTTTAAATGAGGTGGCAAGACAGTGCGGCTTTTGGCAGCGGATCTGTGGCAAAGGGCGTGGGGTTGATCGAAATGGGATCCACGCCGTCTTTTTAGCAACACTTCAGGGGCAAGCCCCGGTTCGGTATTGGAAAAACGCCGGGGCTTATTTTTAAGGTTTAAGGCGGGTAGCAATGATGAACTCAGACTTAAAAAAGCCGGTTGATGCGGCAGGCACCCACCCTATCTTAGCGTCCGACTCGGCGCAAACACGGCCTGCCGGTGCTGCGGGTTTTTTTTCCGCGACAGAGCTAAAGCAAATCAGCGAGCGACTACGCCGTGACTATGCCCCGGTCTTCAGGCAGAAAAAACCCGTGGTCTGTGACCCGGCCACGTTGTCAGCCAGTGAATTATTAGAAATTAGCACCTGGGTTAGCCGGACACATAGGCCGGCCCTAAATTCTGCCAAAGACTTGTTGTTGCTGCTGCCCGTAGCCCCCGGTCGTGCTTATGTTTATTGGAACAGTCCGGGCATAAAACCGACAGCGGCAGGCCCAAACGACTGCGACCGGTCGTTGTGGTTAACATTCTACCTTAAAGCCTTCGGCCAACCCGTCGCCGATACCGGTACCAAGCCTATGCTGCACCTCGCCCTAAACCACCGCGCCGGCCCTCGGCAAACCATCGCCTGGCCGGAAAACCAAGAGCAGGTAACGTGTGTCGCCGTCCTTGGGCAACAGCACCCAGACAAGCCGTTTGTTGTGTTGGCACAATCTAATGTCGTGCATTTGACCAACCCGGTGCGGTTGTCCACGCAACCACGCCCCTCTGCATTGCTATCAAGCGGGCAATTTAGCGCATCCGGCCAAGGGTGATGTATTGGCATGAATAACGCCTTCCTCAGCATCATCTTGCATGCCCATTTGCCCTATGTACACCACCCAGAACATGACCGGTTTTTTGAAGAGAACTGGCTGTTTGAGGTCATCACCGAATGCTATTTGCCCTTGTTAAGAGTGTTCGACCGTCTGCACCAAGAACGGGTGAATTTTCGGCTAACGCTGTCATTGTCGCCGACCCTCATCATCATGCTGGATGACAGCCTGCTGCAAAGCCGCTACCTTCGACACCTGCACACACTTTTGGCACTGTCGGAACAAGAAATCGCCCGCACCAAACACCAGCCGGCCACGCAAAAATTAGCGCGCTTGTACCGGCGTTTTTACCAAAACGCCTTACGCGACTACCAAGAACGTTACCAAGGAGATTTGTTGACGGCGTTCGGGCGTCACCACCAATTAGGGCATTTGGACTTGATCACCACAGCCGCCACGCACGGCTTTTTACCGTTGCTCAACCGTAGCGAAACAGCCGTCCACAACCAAATAAAAGTCGGTCTCGATACGTTTAGGGGCCGATTCGGCTTTTATCCGCACGGTTTTTGGTTGCCTGAATGCGGCTATTACCCGGGCGTGGAAGCGCATCTAGCGAATTTTGGCATCAATCATTTTTTTGTCGACAGCCATGGCTTGATGGACGCCAGCCAAGCCCCGCGCAACGGCGTTTACGCCCCCCTAGATTGCGGCAACGGCGTACTGGCCTTTGCTCGCGACCCGCACTCTTCCAAGCAAGTCTGGAGTGCCCAAGAAGGCTACCCTGGCGATTTTGACTACCGTGAATACTACCGTGACATCGGTTTTGATCTTGATCTTGACGACCTAGCACCGTACGTTTTAAACGGCGAAACACGCAGCAACACCGGCATTAAATACCACCGCGTTACTGGTGCTAACGGCGACAAAGCCCTTTACCAGCCCCAGCAAGCCCTAGCCAAAGCCCGCTTACACGCCCAAGACTTCGTTGAAAAACGGCGACAGCAAACTGCCGCCTTAGCCGCCGACATGGATCGACCGCCGATCGTCGTCGCGCCCTATGATGCCGAACTGTTCGGGCATTGGTGGTTTGAAGGCCCTTACTGGTTAGAGCAGGTGCTAAGGTTGGCCGACCACCCGGGCGACCCCTTGAAAACCTGGACGTGCGGCGATTACCTCAAACAAATCAGCCACCATCAAACGGCGACACCGTCGGCCTCAAGCTGGGGTGAGCACGGCTATTGTGATTACTGGCTGAACGCAAGCAATGACTGGGTTTACCCGTTGCTGTTCAAGGCCGAAGCGGAAATGGAAAAGCTGGCCACCGATTTGCGAGGTCTGGCCGTTACACCATTGCAACAACGGGCACTGAGCCAAGCGGCGCGTTCTCTACTGCTGGCGCAAGCCTCGGACTGGCCGTTTATTCTTAAGTCTGGCACCCATGTTGAATACGCCACCAAACGCCTGCTCGATCACCTCGCCCGCTTCAATTATCTGCACGATGCCATCCGCAAAAACCGCATCAACGAGCGCTACCTGATGGCCTTGGAAATCATCGACGACGTCTTTCCAGACCTCGATTTTCGCGATTACGACCCAGGCAAGGCTCTGATGGGCACTTAAGCGAATTTAGGGGTTTTTAATGTCTGCAACTGCAAAAGAAATCAACGGGATCATGAGCCAAGGCTACAAACAAGGCTTTGTCACGGTACTGGAAACCGACACTTTCCCGCCGGGCTTAGACGAGGCTGTTATTCGTCAATTGTCGAAGGTAAAAACTGAATATCGAGCCGCTTGATTACCAAGCCATCAGCTATTATTCCGCGCCCAAACGCAAAGAAGACGGCCCGAAAAGTTTGGATGAAATTGACCCCGAAGTATTGGCG
>DBNW01000002.1 GCA_002299425.1 Methylococcaceae bacterium UBA662
CGGTTTTATTAGACCATTTCACAGGCGCTAAGAAATGCTGATTCACTTTTTAGCCTGTTTTAAATAGCGGTTTTTCAGTTCAACATAATGCTCGGCAGAATACCGCAGAAACGTCCGTTCCTCGGTTGTCAAAGCCCGCACTTGTTTGGCCGGCATACCTACATACAAAAAACCGCCGGCCAACACTTTGCCCGGCGGCACCAAAGCCCCGGCACCGAGCATCACGTTATCTTCCAAGACCGCACCGTCCAAAATAATGGCACCGATGCCGATCAAGCAATAATCGCCAATTTTACAGGCATGGATGACGGCTCGGTGGCCGACAGTCACCCCGTCGCCCATGATCAAGGCCCGCCCCTGCGGCGAGAACGGCCCGGCATGGGAAACATGCAACACCGAGCCATCCTGGATGTTGCTGCCCCGGCCAATGTGGATGCGTTCGACGTCACCCCTGACCACAGCACCCGGCCAAATAGATACGTCATCGGCCAACCAAACCTGACCTATCAACACCGCGCTGTCATGAAGGTAAACCCTGTCGCCCAGTACCGGTGCCTGCCCGGAAAATGCCGTCACTGCCATCATCGCTCCTTAAAAATCTTGTCGCATTTAATTTTTGCCCCGGCAGCGTTCGCGCTGAAAACCGCCGCAACGTTGTCAAGCACCCGTGCTTATATTAAGCTCGCGCACATTTGCCCTGCAAGGACGTGCACTACCTTTGCGGTTTTTGTTTTTTCATTGCACCACCACCTCACCCATGAACTTTTTTATCTCCTGGACTTGGCAAAACCTCGGCGAAGCTTTGTTTAACCCTAAGGCTGAAGGTATCGACAGCAAAATTAAAGCGGTCAAACAACGCCTGCCGGTGCCGGTGTTTTGGTTGTTGGGCAAAACCCAATCCGGCAAAACCTCAATCATCCGCGCCCTTACCGGCAATGATGCGGCGGAAATCGGCAATGGCTTCCAACCGTGCACCCGCCATTCAAATTTTTATGATTTTCCATCGGCCAGTCATCCGATAATCCGTTTCCTAGACACCCGTGGCCTCGGTGAAAGCACGTATAACCCCACCGAGGATTTAACTTGGTGCGCCCATCAAGCACATTTATTAATTGTGGTAATGCGGGCTTTGGACATGAATCAAGCGCAGGTGGTCGATGCCGTGAAAACTGTCCATGCCCAACATCCAAAATGGCCCATCATTGTAGCGCAAACGGCTTTGCACGAGGCCTATCCGGCCGGAACCGACCATACCCTGCCCTACCCTTACGCGCAAGCCCCGATTCCACCGCAAGCCCCCTATGCGTTAACGCAAGCCCTGCTCTATCAACGGGACTGGTTTAAAGGCATGCCCGTACACTTTATACCCTTAGATTTCACCTTGCCGGAAGATGGCTTCCAACCGGTAAACTACGGTCTGGAAGCACTTTGGGACGGCATAGAAGCCGCCTTGCCGAAAACGCTCATCGGCTTGTTGCGCGACAGTGGCACGCATCAGGATTTGTGGGATTTTCATGCCCGGAAGTCGCATCCGCATTTAATTGGTTACGCGCTGGTCAATATCGGCATGGGTGCTCTACCGATAGCCGGGTTGCCGCTGGTGATAGCCGTACAAGCCAAGCTTTTTCACAGCATTGCCTCGATTTATGGCTTAGCCCTGACGCGCAGACTGTACGGCGAATTCTCGGCATTGCTGGGCAGCGGTGTCGGCATGGGCTTGTTAGGGCGGGAATTATTGAAGCTCATTCCGGTTTATGGCTGGGCAGTGTCTGGCGTTTATTCCGGCGCCGTCACTTACGCACTGGGACGGGCCTTTTGCTTGTATCTAAACGGTGTAAAACGCGGTGCCCTGCCCAGCCATGAGGCATTACTACAAGCCTATGAAAACGCCTTCGCCGATGCCCGGCACTTACTGAAAAACCGAGGCGCTTGATGACACCGTTTACTCGTTTGACTCTGATAATCGCCGTCATCCTGTTGCTGCCTTGGCTGGCTTTAGTGGGCTTAGGTGGCTACTGGCTGTGGCTGAAAGGCGGGCTTTATTACGGCCTTGGTATTTTGTCCGCTAGCATCGCCTTGGCGTATTTGTTGATACAGGTGCACCGCCGTCACATTAAGCCATCTTTTATCGAAACTAAGCGCAGCACGGCCAACCCCAATTGGGCCAGTCAGGAATTGCAAGCCTGGCAAACCATCGAGACCCTGTCTGAGGAATGGTGCCAACGCACGGGGGAAGCGTTTGATCTAAAAACGTTGACGGTGTTGACCAATGAAGTGATTGCCACCGTCGCAAGGCACTACCATGCGCAGTCCAGCCACCCCATTTTAGAATTCCCGGTGCCGTATTTGCTAAAGCTGATTGTCTTAGTCTGCGAAGACATACAACAGGAAGTGCTGGATAAAATTCCTGGCAGTCACGCCATTCGGGTAGCGGATTTGATCAGAGCTAGGCAAGCAGCAAACACCTTTAGGCAAGCGGCGTCGTGGTTTTCGGTGGCCCATTGGCTGTTCAACTGGCCGGGGGCCGCTTTGGCCAAGGCTAGGGAAGTGTTGTTCAAAAAAGGCCTAGCGACGGTGGCAACAGAAATCAACCAGCGTTTGATAGAAATTTACATCAACAAGCTGGGCTATTACACCATCCAGTTGTACAGCGGCCAACTGACGCTGGATGACTGGATGCCGACTGAAAAAATGACGGCTTATTCAAAAACAGATACCGAAAAATCAAAGTCAGAACCCGTTGTAGAACCCTTACGGGTGTTGTTGATAGGGCAAGTCAGTAGCGGCAAATCCAGTTTGGTCAATGCGTTGTTCGGTGAAATCAAAAGTGCGGCCAGTTGGTTGCCGACCACAGCAAAAATAACGCCCTATGTGCTGGAGCGCGACGGTCTTAAGCAGGCCATTATTTTGGACAGTGCCGGTTACGGCGGCTTGGAACACCCCGATGCCGCCGCCGCCATCAAACAAGAATGGATGAAAACCGATGTCATCTTGCTGGTCTTAAAAGCCAGCCACGCCGCCCGTGACGAAGACAGGCAACAAGTGCAGGCCATTCGCGCTTACTTCCAAACCGAGTGCCGCAACCAAGCCTTGCCGGTTATCATTGCCGTAGTGACCCACATAGACCAATTGCGTCCCTTGCGCGAATGGCAGCCACCCTACAACATCAACCAACCGGGCAACGCCAAGGCGCAAACCATCCGTAAAGCCTGCGATGCCATCGCCCAAGACTTGCACTTGCCGCTCAGCCAAATCGTCCCTGTTTGCCTAGCCGCTGACCAGCCGGTCTACAATGTTGATGACGGCTTGCTGCCGGTTATCCACGAACACCTGAATGCCGCGCAACGGGTGCGTTATCTGCGCTGTTTACGCAAACAGCAGGCCGAAGGCTACTGGCGGCAATGGCGCAAACAAATGGCTAACTTAGGGCAAGTGATTTTAGACAGGCTCTAAACTCTTCGGACAAGGCAGGCAGCAAACGGCAGGCAGGACAAGCCTGTCCTGCCGCTTTTCAAGGTCAGTCGTTGCTAAACCCTGGGCTTTTTACCACATCTACGCGAAGTCTTTGCCCGGCGATACCGAAATCGTCGTCATTGACCAGAATCAGGTTGCGGTTTTGCGCTAAGGCTAAGCCTTCTAGCTTTTCGGCATAGTGCGGCGTGGCACCCGGCAAAGACGAAGCAATAAAGTGTAGTTTTTTGCTGACAGGGACAATCCCTGCCTGAGCCAGATTGCTGGTTTGCTCAAGGCTGGGTGAGGCCACCGGGCTGTCCCATGCCGAGCCCCAAATGTTGGTAGCACCGCTTAGATTAATTTCAAACAGGGCCGTGGCTTGGTCTGTGCGTTCAATGACCAACAGCCTTCGGTTTCTCAGCAGCATCATCTCGCTCACCCGCAAATCGCGGTTGCGGACGGCATCGGTCACGCCTGCGGATTGTAACAGGGTGACTGGATCCAATTGGTAAACCCATTCGGCCACCACTTTAATGATTGAGCCGTTGCGCCGGGGCCACAGCCGGGCCTTGTAAATGCGAATGTTGCGTGAATCACGCGCCGTGCTGTCGGGGTTTTCCAGAGGGCTTTGGACGATAAAATACAGAAAGCGCAAATCGTGGGAAACAGTTAAGGACTCGATACCACGGTTTAGGCGGCGCTTCACCAGCAACGCTGGCAAGCTGTCGTCTATGGGGTAACCGGCGGCGGCAATGGGTGCCGGCGGGTTGGTGTATTCCGGTTTCGTGCCGGCCGGGACGAAGCGTTTTAAGATACGGCCATCGGCGGCCACTTCCACCAGTCCGGTGCTATTTTCTTCACTGATGAAAAAACGCCCGCCAAAATGCGGTAGGCGTACCAGAGACTCGGCGTCAACGGCACTGGCATCTTGAGCCAACACCCGGCCTTGGCCATCACGGGGAATTTCCGTGGCAGCGGTGGTCAGCGGGTTTAACAGGGCAATCGCGCTTAAATTC
>DBNW01000038.1 GCA_002299425.1 Methylococcaceae bacterium UBA662
AGGCATGCCGCCAGCGTTCAATCTGAGCCATGATCAAACTCTCCGGTTTAATCTTTAAACTTACCCAGCCGTATCAAAATACGACTAGGCTCTATCTTTTTCTAAAATGGGCGTACCCATTCCAGATTGCCGGCACGAACGCACACCGTGCGCCCACACAGATTGTCTTGTCCCGTTCTGTTAAAAAGCATCCCAAAAATTGCCTGGGGTAAAGCCCAACTATCTTACCTAAAAAAAATAAAAACACAACAAAAAAATCTTAAAAATCCAAAAACCCCACACAAAAACTACTCGGAACTCAAGGAAAGCAGAGCATTCTACCTAAAAAATTTGTATAGTCAATAATAAACATGACTCAAAATATCATAAATTACCGAACTATCGTAAACCTTGTGTCGCTAGGGCGACGGCTTTTTAATGCCGGTGCCGCGAGAAAAAACCGCCATTTAAGCCTTGTTACGGCCGGTGCGCTCGCCACAGGACGTAGCGGCTACGACCCAATACACCCAGAAAAATCCCCAGCAACACCGCCACAACCGGTCTGTCACCCCAATGGGCATACGGGGTCATGCCGCCCATCGGAGTAATTTCAGCCTTCAGGGTCGTGGTAGTAAAAGCGGGTGCCGACGCCACAACCCGCCCGTGCGGGTCGATTACTGCGGTGATGCCGGTGTTGGTTGAACGCAGCATGTACCGCCCTGTCTCCAACGCCCGCATGCTGGCAATCTGCAAATGTTGGTGCGGCTGCCAGGAATCACCAAACCAAGCATCGTTAGTGACATTAATCAAGTAAGCCGCCGCTGGCAAACCGTGCAGGGCGGCATCGCCAAAAGCCGCCTCGTAACAAATACTGGCGATAAATGCATGCCCGCCGGCCTGCAACAACGGCTGCCGGTCGCCGCCGGGAGTGAAGTCACCCATAGCGATATGCAGGTTCTTCAACACCCAGCCGGAAAACGGCTGCAACGGCATGTATTCACCAAACGGCAGTAAATGGTTTTTTTTGTACAAGCCCCGGGTTTGACCTAAAGTGAGGACGGCGTTGTATAAATGATCTTCTATTTCGCCCTCGACGGGCAAGCTCACCACTAAATCAGTGCCGTGCTGTAGGGCTAACGCCCGCAGCGGCTGCAAAAAATGCTCGTCCACTTGCGAGAGATACGCAGGAATAGCGGTTTCTGGCCAGATGATGACATCTACACCCCAGTTTTGCTCGGTCATTTCCTTGTATAAACGCAAAGTTTCCAGCCGCTTCTCCGGCAACCACTTCTGGTCTTGGCTGATATTGCCTTGGATCATCACCGCGCTAATGGGTTCGCCCACCGGCTGCGTCCATTGCACCGACTGCAACCCCCAACCCAGCAACCCGATGGCAGTGGCCAAGCCGGCAACCATCACACGGGCGGGCGGGCTGCACAAAAAATGCACTGCTAGGGACGCCGTCAAGGCTAATAAAAACCCCGTGCCATAGGCTCCTAGTAGAGGGATGTAGCCTGACAATGGCGTCTGCAACTGTGAATAGGCTGCCAACAACCAGGGAAAGCCGTTCAAGAACACGGCACCGCGCACATATTCGACCAACACCCACAGCAACGGCACCAGCATCCAGTCCTTATTGCCACCCGACTTCACTGCCAGCCAACCGGCGAGGCCGGGAAACAAGGCAAAAAACCCTATACACAAGGCGGTGATACCCGCCGCCTGCAACGGCGGCACAAAGCCGTAATGATGCAAGCTGACATAAACCCAAGGTATACCCAAGCCAAACGACGCCAAGCCAAACAAATAGCCGCGCAAGGCGGCTCGCATCGGGCTGGCACAGCGCCAACTAGCGAACAGCAACACTAAAGCCACCAACGCCAAAATGCCAAAATCAACCGGTGCGAACGCCAAGGTGTAGAAAATCCCTGCCAGCAAGGCGAACAAATCGCGGTGAACCCTGTTTATAAAACGCATAATTCAATCGGCTCTTGATGTGTTTAGATGATGGAAAAAGCTGCCCAGCCTAACCAAGGGCATACTTGAATGCGTTTATTCGCGCGATGTTTTTTAACTCGCTGGCGACTCCGCAACGATAAAGCCTATCGTCGGATAAGTCCATCACCTTAAACCGGTTAAAGCCTGACAACCCCTTCATCACTGAAGCTCAAGTCCGCGTGGGGACTCATGCTTGGGCAATAAGTCCAAAGGCTTTGTTGATTATGTTGGCAGACATAAAGGTAAATCGTGACTAAGTAGCGTATTATCACCCTAAACAGACTGCCTGGTTTGCAACCTAAGGCTTTCATTTGGAATTGGCGGATCAACAATCGGCGCGCGGTTAGATGAAGGGCTCCGGCAACTGCTCCTGCGTTGCTCTCTGGCTTTAGGTATCCACCCAATTCAACCCCAAAAAATCATGATAAAGCGTCAAACACAAAAACCGTGTGCCAGAGTCCCCCATCCAGGCGGTGAGAAACCTATCCGCTTTGAATTGTTCAGCACTGAACGCTTAGAGCAACACGCGGTGAGTTTGGCGCAAGCGCAGAAAATCAGCGTCCAAAAACAAGGCTATAAACTTATCCCCCGCGTCCACGACAATGCCCAGGTGTTACTTGAGGCTTATCAAATCGTCGCCAAGGCGGTGCGTGAACAACACGCCATCACCCCGGCGGCAGAATGGTTACTGGACAATTTCCATATCATCGAAGAGCAAGTTAGCGACATTCAAAGCGATTTGCCCGAAAAATATTATCTGGAACTGCCCAAACTGTCCGAAGGGGCGTTGGTGGGTTTCCCGCGCGTTTATGGTATCGCCTGGGCTTTGATTGCCCATACTGACAGCCGTTTTTCCGCGCAATTGCTGACCCATTTTATTAACACCTATCAAGCCGTTGATCCGCTGACGTTGGGTGAACTCTGGGCGATACCGATCACGTTGCGGATGTTGCTGGTCGATAATTTGCGGCGCATAGCGGTGCGCATCATCGCTTCACAAACCGGCCGGAAGTTGGCGGATGATTTTGTTGACCACGTTGAACAAGTCGCCGCACTCACCGACCAGCCGGATGCGCCATTCCCGGCCGGGGTATTGCCTAGCGAAACCTTGCGCCAAGCGTACGCCGTGCAAATCCTGCAACGTCTGCATGACCCGCATTCAGGTGCGATGCCGTCATTGGCATTCCTCAATGAGTGGCTGAACGAAAAAAACCTGAGCCTTGATGATGTCGTGCATTTGGAACATGCCGAGCAAATTGCCGATAACGCGACCGTCCGCAACATCATCACCAGTATGCGGGCGATTTCTGCGTTTGATTGGTCGTTGTTTGTCGAAAAAGTGAGTTTGGTGGATAGGTGCCTACGCGCACACGATGGCTATAGCACGATGGATTTCCTCACCCGCGACCGTTACCGCCACGCCATTGAAGATTTGGCAAGGCATTCGTCGTATGCGGAACTGGCTATCGCCCAGCAAGTCATCGCACAAACCCAACGCGTCAGCGAGCAAGCCCCTAGCAACGGACGTTTGCAAGAACCGGGCTTTTATTTGATTGGCGCGGGTCGGTATGCGTTTGAAAAAACCGTCGGTTATCAAACCAGTTTCCGGCAACGTTGGTTACGCACGACCATCGCCAACGCCGGATTGGCGTACATGGGTGGTTTGATAGTGTTGACCGGCTTGTTGCTGGTTTTACCGTTGAGCTTCAGTTTCGCCGCTGGCCTGAGCGGCGTCCAATTGGCTTTACTGGCTTTGTTTGGCGTGTTTCCGGCGTCTGATATTGCCGTGAGCCTGGTCAATCGGCTTATTAGCGTGGGCCTGCCGCCACGGCATTTGCCTAGGTTGGAATTTAAAAACGGCGTACCGGATTCCCTAAGCACGTTCGTGGTCGTGCCAACGCTGTTTACCAGTGCCGCCGAAGTAAAAAAACAAATTGAGCAAATGGAAGTCCGTTACCTGGCCAATCCCGAAGGGAAAGTGCATTTTGCCGTGTTATCGGATTGGAGCGATGCCGAGCAAGAAACCCTGCCTAATGACCATCAACTGCTCAGTATCGCCATGACCGAGGTAGACGCGCTTAACGCTAAATACGGCGGGCAACGGTTTTTTGTCTTTCACCGAGCGCGTTTATGGAACGCCAGCGAAGGCAAATGGATGGGGTGGGAGCGCAAACGCGGCAAGCTGCATGAGTTTAACCGCTTGTTGCGCGGCGCGACCGACACGTCTTTTTTACCGATCGCCGGCAAACCCGCCACCGCGCCGCCAGGGGTTTGTTACGTCATCACCCTGGATGCCGACACCCGCTTGCCGATGGGCGTGGTCGACCAATTGGTCGGGGTCGCCGCCCATCCGCTCAACCAACCCGTGTTTGACGCGCAGAGCCAATGCGTAATAGACGGTTACAGCATCCTCCAACCGCGCGTTACGCCAACCTTGCCGTTACGTCAGGAACATTCGATGTTCCACCAGATTTTTGCTGGGACTTCCGGCACGGACACTTATGCAAGTTCGGTGTCCGAGGTGTATCAGGATTTGTTCACGCTCAGCACATACAGCGGCAAAGGTTTATATCATGTTGACAGTTTCGAGGCCGCGTTGGCGGGGCGGGTGCCGGATAACACCCAGCTCAGCCATGATTTGTTCGAAAGTGTTTACGCCCGTTGCGCCTTAGTCAGCGATATTGAGTTTTTTGAAGAATTTCCCTCGCACACCGAAGTCGCCGCTTCCCGGGAACACCGCTGGGTACGGGGTGATTGGCAGTTGTTGCCGTGGATTTTTGGCCAAGGTGGCAAAGGAATGCCGATGATTGGGCGTTGGAAAATGCTCGACAATTTACGCCGCTCCCTATCGGCGCCGGCAACTTTCTCGGTATTGGTAGCCACCTGGGCCATTCCGAACGCCCCGCTGGCGGTACTGATTGGCTTCGTGCTGACGGCACTGGCTTTCCCGGCCTTGTTGGCGATAGCCAGTGAATTCACCGTGCCACGTCGGGGCATTTCGCCGCTGACGCACATCCGCATGGCGGTGGAAAATATCCTGCGGGCTATCGTCAATAGTCTGGTGGCCTTGACCATGCTTGCGCAACACGCTTGGCGGATGACGGACGCTATTGTTCTCACCTTGATACGGCTATTCATCACCCGCCGCCAATTGTTGAAATGGGTCACCGCCTTGCAGGCAAAAGCTTCGGCAGGCCACGCACTGAAAAATCTTGTCCGCCCCTTGCTGGGTTCGTCTATCGTGGTGACCGGTGCGGCGGCTGTGGTGCTGCTGTTTAATCCTGCCAATATCGACGTTGCTGCGCCATTTTTGGTGCTCTGGTGGTTGGCACCGGTAGTCGCCCGCGCCTTAAGTTTGCCGCCGCGTCTGGATAACGCCGAAGTGCTGCTGTCTGAGGATAGCGCGAAACTACGTTTGCTTGGCAGACGCATTTGGCGGTTCTTCACGACCTTTGTCACCGCCGAAAAAAATCACCTGCCCCCCGATAATTTTCAGGAAGACCCCGACCCCGTTATCGCGCATCGCAGTTCACCGACCAATTTTGGCTTGTACCTGTTATCGGTGGTCGCGGCACGGGATTTTGGCTGGTTGGGTTTGACCGACACGGTCAACCGGCTGGAAACGACACTGGCAACCCTCGCCGCCCTGCCCCGCTTGCAGGGTCATTTTTATAACTGGTACGACACCCAAACCTTGCAGGTGCTGGAACCCAGGTATATTTCCACGGTAGACAGCGGCAATTTGGCGGGGCATTTATTGACGCTGTCGGAAACGTGCCAAGAACTGCTGGCTAGCCCGTTAGCCTTGCCGAACGCGTTGACAGGGTTGGCGGACACCCAACAACTGCTACTGGCCGCATTGGCCAATATCACCGACGATAAACGGACGCTAACCGTAACCCTGAAAGAGTTACAGCAAAAAAACCTCGTCATCGGTGAACTGTTAGCCAGCCATCCGATTGACGCCGATAGCTGGGGTCGTTTGTGGCGGCAACTGACGGTTACGACCGAAACCCTGTACGACTTGGCGCGGGCCTACGCAGTTGAACGCGGCGATATGGCGGACAATGAAGTGCTGGCTTGGGCGAAGTTGCTACGCAATGACACCCGCTCCCATCTGCTGGATATCAACAATTTGCTGCCGTGGCTTCAAGCCAACAATCGCTTTGCCGGCAACACGGAATCGCTAACGCAACATTTGCCGCTGGCGACGCCGCTTAATGAAATGGCTGGTTTATATACCCAGGTATTGGCGGACCTAAACGGAATGGAGCTGAAATCCGCCGATGGCTATGCACTGGAGTTGATGATACGGCTAGCGAAAACCCAAGCCGCCACTCTCACCCTGCGCTTGGAAAAAATGGCCGTGCAATTGGAAGCCTTATTTCATGAAATGGACTTTAGTTTTCTCTATGACGCCAATTGCCACTTGTTTTCCATAGGTTACCGCATCACCGAAGGGACGCTGGACTCCAGTTATTACGATTTGCTGGCTTCTGAAGCGCGGCTGGCCAGTTTTATCGCCATCGCCAAACGCGACGTGCCCGATACGCACTGGCTCCATTTAGGCCGACGGCTGACCCGCACCGCCAAAGGTACGGTGTTGTTGTCGTGGTCAGGTTCGATGTTTGAATACCTGATGCCGTCTTTGGTGACGTTTACGCCGCGCTACAGCCTGCTCGACCAAACTTGCCGCTTGGTGGTGATGCGCCAGATAGCATACGGCAAGGAATGCGGTGTGCCGTGGGGCATTTCCGAATCGGCTTTTAATGGGCGTGACTTGCACTTTACTTATCAATATTCGGCCTTTGGCGTGCCCGATTTGGGCATGAAACGCGGGCTGCATGAAGATTTGGTGATTTCCCCCTACGCTACGGCTTTGGCGTCGATGTACCTGCCCCATGCCGCCGTGGAAAACTTCGCGCGTTTGGAAAAGCAAGGCGCGTTGGGGCGCTATGGTTTTTATGAAGCCTTGGATTTTACGCCCAGCCGCCTCGCCGAAGGCCAAGCTGTGGCGATGGTGCGTTGTTACATGGCGCATCATCAGGGCATGTCGTTGGTGGCGTTTGCCAATGCCGTTTATGACGGAGCCATGCGCCACCGCTTCCACCGTGCGCCGCTGATCCAAGCCGCCGATTTGTTGTTGCAAGAACGCATCCCGCGCGGTGCCAACACCAACAGGCTGCCTGTCCTTGAAGCCCTTGCCGAAGTCAAAGATTCGGTGCAACCGCCCGTGCGGCGTGTGCCGTCACCTACGGCTAACGTGCCTTCGGCGCATTTGCTGTCGAACGGGCGTTACGCGGTAATGCTCACCGCCGCCGGTTCCGGCTACAGCGCGTGGCGGAACCTGGCGGTGACGCGCTGGCGTGAAGATGTGACCCGTGACAATTGGGGCAGTTACCTTTATCTGCGTGATGTCGGCAACGGCAAGGTGTGGTCTGCGGGCTACCAACCCACCGTCGCGTTGCCCGATGCGTATGAGGTGCTGTTTGCTGAAGACCGTGTGCGCCTCATCCGCACGGATGGTGACCTGGTCAGCACCTTGGAGATTGTTGTATCACCTGAAGACGATGCCGAAATCCGCCGTTTGAGCGTGACCAATAATGGCCTGCGCACCCGCGAAATTGAAATCACTTCTTACGCCGAGATTGTCCTTGCCCCTATGCCCACGGATAGTGCCCATCCGGCTTTTTCCAACCTGTTCGTTCATACCGAATATTTGCCGCAAGCGCACGCGCTGCTGGCCCACCGCCGATCCCGCACCGGCACGGACCCCGCGCTATGGGCGGCGCAGGTGTTGACCGCCAGCCAAGATGTTCAGGGCTGCCAATACGAAACCGACCGCGCCCGCTTTGTCGGACGCGGGCAAACGGTGCGTGCGCCCATCGCGGTGATGGACGGCAGGCCGCTCACCAACACGGTCGGTGCGGTATTGGACCCGATTTTCAGTCTACGAGTCCGTTTGCGTATCACCCCCGGCAACACCGAACATGTCACCTTCACCACGCTGATTACCCACTCGCGCACGGCTGCTGAAGACCTGGCGGACAAATACCACAACCCGGCGATGTTCGAGCGGGTGTCCGTGTTGGCATGGACACATGCCCATATCCAGCTCCATCATTTGCGCATCAAACCTGACGAGGCACAATTGTTCCAGGATTTGGCAAGCCGTTTACTGTTCATCGACCCGTCTTTGCGGTCAAGCAGTAAATTAATGCAGATGAACACCTTAAACGTCACGGGGCTGTGGCGGTACGGCATTTCAGGGGATCGGCCAATTGTCGTGCTGCGGATCAGCGAATACGAAGACCGTGGCATTGTCGAACAATTGCTCCGCGCCCACGAATATTGGCGTATGAAAGGCTTAGCAGTTGATTTGGTGATACTAAACGGGAAGGAAGTGTCCTACGCTCAAGATTTACAAGCGTTACTGGAAGGCATGGTGCGCGAAAACCAAGCCATTTCAATACACCAGCAACCTGAAAACCCAGGGGCGATTTTTGTCATGCGCGGCGACCAACTGTCACAGGAAGACCAGTGGTTGTTGCAGACTGCCGCACGGGCGGTGCTGGTGGGCAGTCGCGGCACCTTAGCGGAACAGCTGTTAAGGCAACCCCGCCCAATCACCGCATACGTCGCAGCCAAAACCAGCCCGGCTAGCAGTGTCCATGCACCCGCGTTGGCCTTACCACCGCTGGAATTTTTCAACGGTTTGGGCGGATTTACCGAGAACGGCCGCGAATATGTCATTGTCCTAGATAACGGCCAGTGGACACCCGCGCCGTGGATTAACGTCATCGCCAATGCCGAGTTTGGTTTTACCGTGTCGGAAGTCGGCAGTGGCTGCACCTGGTCTGGCAACAGCCGCGAAAACCAATTGACACCTTGGTCTAACGATCCGGTCAGCGACCCGCCAGGCGAAGCGTTTTATATCCGAGACGAAGCAACGGGCGAATTATGGAGTCCCACGGCTTTGCCAATCCGGGTCGAAAACGCCAGTTATGTGATCCGCCACGGGCAAGGTTATAGTCGTTTTGAACACGCTTCGCACGGTGTCCATAGCGAGCTGCTGCAATTCGTCAGCCCCGACGATCCGGTCAAAATCTCGGCGTTGACCTTAACCAACGTCTCCGGCCGTACCCGCAAACTGTCAGTCACGGCTTATGTCGAATGGGTGTTGGGCGCATCGCGTAGCGTCACTGCCCCGCATATCATCACCGAACTCGATCCCCTCACAGGTGCTTTGTTTGCTTACAACCCTTGGGATGTCGAATTCGGCGGGCGTATTGCATTTGCCGATTTGTGCGGGTTACAAACCCGCTGGACGACCAACCGCGCTGAGTTTATCGGACGCAACGGCAGCCTGGACACCCCTGCGGGGTTGCTTGGTACTAAGCCGCTCAAAAACCGCATTGGCGCAAGATTAGACCCCTGCGCCGCTTTACAAACGATGATTGAACTGGCACCGAACGGGCAGGTGGAAATCGTTTTTCTGTTAGGGCAAGGCAAAGACCGCGCCCAGGCTAGCGACGTGGTGCGGCGTTACCGCACCACGGCTGTTAGCGTCACGTTTACCGAAGTGACGCAGGCTTGGGACACCCTGTTGGGCAAAGTCCAAGTCAAAACCCCAGACCGCGAATTGGATATTTTGTTGAACCGCTGGCTGCTTTATCAAACCCTCAGTTGCCGGATGTGGGCGCGGGCGGGCTTTTATCAAGTCGGCGGGGCTTATGGTTTCCGCGACCAATTGCAAGACAGCATGGCTTTAACGGTAGCCCGGCCTGATCTTACCCGTGCCCATTTGCTACGCGCAGCAGCACGGCAATTTAGCGAGGGCGATGTGCAGCATTGGTGGCATCCACCCACAGGCCGTGGGGTGCGCACGCATTTTTCCGATGACCGTGTCTGGCTGCCTTATGTCCTTACGCACTATCTTAATGTCACTGGCGATAGGCAACTATTGGATGAAGCCTTACCGTTTCTGGAAGGTCTGGTGCTTGCGCCGGGTCAGGATGATGCCTACTTCCAACCCACCCACTCCACCCAACAAGCCAGCCTTTACGAACACTGCGCCCGTGCCTTGGATTTGAGTTTGGCGATTGGCGGGCATGGCCTACCCTTGATGGGCAGCGGCGATTGGAACGACGGCATGAACCGCGTCGGCAACCAAGGCAAAGGTGAAAGCGTTTGGTTGGCTTGGTTTTTAATCGCCACACTGAATGAATTCGCCAAAGTGGCAGACAGCCGAAGCGATAGCGAACGGGCCGCGCGCTGGCGTGACCATGCCGCGCAATTGAAAATCGCCATCGAAGCCGAGGCTTGGGATGGTGCCTGGTATCGCCGCGCCTATTTTGACGACGGCACCGCCTTAGGTTCCGCCGCCAATGCCGAATGCCGCATTGATTCCATCGCGCAAAGCTGGTCGGTATTATCCGGCGTTGCCGATGACGACCGCGCACGGCGAGCGATGAATTCGGTGCGGGAATATCTGGTGCGTGATGGCGAGGAATTGCTGTTGTTATTCACGCCACCTTTCGACAAAACCGAACGCGACCCCGGCTACATCAAAAGCTACCCGCCCGGTGTCCGTGAAAACGGCGGGCAATACACCCACGCGGCAGTATGGTCGGTGATTGCCTACGCCCTGCTCGGTGATGGCGACCAAGCGGCGGAACTGTTGCGTATGCTCAACCCAATCAAGCGCACGTCCACGCGTACTGGCGTTTACGCTTACAAAGTCGAACCGTATGTGCTGGCGGCGGACATTTATGCCGAACCGCCGCATGTCAGACGTGGCGGCTGGACTTGGTACACGGGGGCGGCGGGATGGTATTACCGCGCCGGTTTGGAATCTATTTTAGGTTTGCAAGTCCGCGCCGGAACATTAGTTTTTAACCCTTGCGTCCCTAAAGCTTGGCGCAGTTACAGCATCACTTATCAGCACGAAACCAGCCGCTATGACATTACCGTGGAAAACCCTAACGGCGTGATGCGGGGCATTGCAACGATAGAGCTTGATGGCAAACGCCAGTTAAACGACAGCGTCACTTTGCAAAATGATGGGATGGTGCATTCGGTGCGGGTGGTGATAGGTTAAGAATGTCCACATAAGACACGGATAGCGTCAGAGGGTTTGTATCCCGCCTGAAAGGTTTTAAAAACCGCTCAGGCCTAACTGGGATAATGCTATCCGATACAAACATGGGACACGTTATTATGACCAAAAACGACGATAAGCTATTTGACCGACAAGCTAAGCGATATGGGGCGGTACTGGGTATAGCCGTAAAAAAGTTTGCCCAAATGGACGGTACACAGGCGGCGGCAGCGTTTGCCCATTATGCTTTTTTCTCATTGTTTCCGCTGATTATGCTCTTCGTCACAGTCATCTCGGTTGTTATTGGCCGCGAACAGGCGTGCGTGGAAGTGCTTACTTACCTCAAATCTTATATCCCGATTAGTGCCGACATGGGAGCCTACATTTTCGGCACCATCATCGGTGTGGTTAATGCGCGGGGACAGGCGAGCGCAGTCGCTTTGCTGATGCTGGTTTGGTCGGCCATGCAGTTTTTCACGACCCTGGTCTCGGCCACCAATCAGGCATGGGGCGCACAAGCCTTCAATTGGTGGCGGTTGCCGTTCAAAAGCTTGGTGTTACTGGGCATTATGGTAGGCGCGGTGCTTTTTTCGGTGGCGATACCGATACTGGTAAAAATGGCGGGGGACAGCCTGTTGCTAGAGAACGTTTGGATTGCTTGGCCCTATGCCTGGGCGGGTTATTTTATCCCTGCATTGGTAGGGTTTGTGGGTTTAGGGCTATTTTTCAAACTGGCGCCGAATCGGCCCACCCGTTTTGACGAAATCTGGTTTGCCGCACTTTGTGCCAGCGTGCTTTTACAAGCCGCGCAAAGCCTTTTCGTGATCTACCTGGAAAATTTCGCCCTGTTTAACGTGGTCTATGGCGCGTTCGGCGGCATCATGGCATTGCTTTTGTGGATTTACCTGTCTGGATGTATTGTCATTTTTGGGGCTTGCTTGTGCGCCGCCCAAGCAGAACCCATCACGTATAAAAAAAATCAAGGCTTAGAATTGTAAGGCAACGGCTGGCTCAATCAGTAGCTTGGGCATAAGCCGCAACCCTGCTGTTCCAAAAAAGCTCGTTGCGCTTCAGTTTCTACCCCCTCGGCGATCACTTCAATGCCTAGCGTTTAGGTCATGCCGATGACGGTTTGCACGATGACCGCATCGAAAGGGTTGACGCTAATAGTCTGTACGAAAGAGCGGTCAATCTTAAGTGGGTCTAGCGGCAATTAGGTCGCGTTAGACAACGAGGAAATGCAGGAGCATTGCAAAAACCTTTCTTGACTATTACACATCAAAAGACCTTAGCAAACTTTAGCCCATTTTGTCCCGGATCAAGTTCTTCAAGTCTTGACAGGCCAATCGCAACGAAATCAGGGTTTCTCTCAAAAGCCAAAAATCGGCGATCATTTCTCTTGCATACGACTGGACATGTACCGACACCTGCAAAGGGATCCAGCACCAGGTCACCGGGGTTTGAACTTGCACGGATTAAGCGTTCAATCAACTGCTCTGGCTTTTGAATTGTATTGAGTGCATTTCTACTTACCAGCTCCTTAGACTTGTAAGTAAGCTGTTTGATGTCGCCCCATACATCTCCGGGATTTTTTCCCGTCTCGTTAAATCTAGTTTTAGCGTATTTTCCGTTAGTTACGGAGGGAACCCGCTCACAACGTAGCCTATGCTCTAGTTCAACGAGTTGCGCAACGCGTATGGCATCTAAGTTGAATCTATTCGGCTTTTTCCCTTTAACGAAAAAGCATATGACATCGTAGTTGTTTGTATAGCTAAGGCGGCCCTGTGCGAGTCTACTTGGTTGGTACCATACAATTTTTGTTTTCAGATTTAAGTACGGTCTGTAATCAATAAAATCGATGCAGTCTTGCTTGCCGAAAAGATAGACTGTTCCTCCGTCTTTTAGCTTGGCCGAGAAACACTGGATTAAATCTAAGTTGAAATCCTGAATCGATGGAACTTTATCCCATTCGTTTTGCGTTACACCGTATGGACCGTCGCAAATTATCAAGTCAACAGACGCATCTTCAACCTTACGCAGCAGATCAAACGCGTCGCCGCAAGTAATGGTGTTCTCTTCAAGTGACATGTCGCAAAGTACCTTCAAAAGGGTTTAAAACGTTACGGTAAAGCGTGCGCCGCTCACAGAGCTTTAGCGAAGCTGCCGAGTCGTGATAAAAAACAGACCTTCAAACCCGCCCGCAGGCGGTGAAACCCTGAAACCCTTTGATTGTTTTGTTAGGCGAGGACAGGGCCTAAAGACTAAATTTCATGGTTAATTTTGTTAGCTGTCGCATCCCGGATGACCGTATAGATTTGTAATGGTCAATAAAAGCCGG
>DBNW01000072.1 GCA_002299425.1 Methylococcaceae bacterium UBA662
AACTTGCTGCGCTTGTCGAAGAAGGCGGTGTCGTACTCGTCGGCCTCGATGACGAAGGGTGCGCCGTCCGCGCCCAGCCGCGCCGAGACCCCGAAGTTGGTCGGCACGCCGCCGATCAGGAAGCCCGGGCGCTGCCCGGCCGCCTCGAGGATCCAGGCCAGCATCGAGGCGGTCGTGGTCTTGCCGTGGGTGCCGGCCACGGCGATGCCAAAGCGGAAGCGCATCAATTCTGCCAGCATTTCCGCCCGGGGGATCACCGGAATTCTTCTGATAAACGCCTCGTCGATTTCCTCGTTGTGGCGGTCGATGGCACTAGAGACCACCACCACATCGGCTTCGGCACTGTTTTCCCGTTGATGGCCGATGCAAATGTCCACCCCCAATTGGGCCAACCGGTCGGTCACGGCACTGGCTTTAATGTCCGATCCGGACACTTGATAGCCTAAGTTGCACAGCACTTCGGCAATGCCGCTCATGCCGGTGCCGCCGACGCCGACAAAATGGATACGGTCAATATTGCCGACCACCCGTTGCGCCATCAGGGCTTGAGTCAGCAATTGCGTGTTCGGGAAATTCATTTTGCCTCCTGGGCGCAAATGGCGGCCACTTGTGCCGTGGCCTGCAAGCGGGCGCAGGATTTGGCCGCCGCCGCCATGGTTTCCCGTTGCCGGGCGGCTTCGGTAATGTTTTGCGCCAAGGTTTCGGCACTCAGCGCTGTTTGCGGCAACAAAAACCCGGCACCGGCATCGGCCAAATACCGGGCGTTGGCGGTTTGATGGTCGTCAATCGCATAGGGGAACGGGATCAATACCGATGGTTTTCCCATAGCCGCCAATTCACTGACTGTCATCGCCCCGGCCCGGCATACCACCACATCGGCCCAGTGGTAAGCCGCCACCATGTCGTCAATAAAGACCAACACATCCGCCTTCACCGCCACAGCTTGGTAGGCCGCCGCTACTTGCTGCTGCATGGCGGCACCGGTTTGATGCTGCACCGTCACATCCTGTAACAACGCCATCGCCGCCGGGGCGGTTTCATTCAGGATTTGTGCCCCCAAACTGCCGCCGACCACGAGAATTTTTAACCCTGGCGAACTGGAAACCGCCGTTTGCGGCCCATTCAAAAACGCTTGCCGCAACGGGTTGCCGGTGCATTCGGCGTTGATTTTTTTGGCAAAACTACCCGGAAAAGCCTCCAGCACCCGCACCGCCAGCGTGGCCAAAAGCCGATTAGTGGTGCCTGGGATGCGGTTTTGTTCGTGGATCACCAGCGGAACCCCTAAAATCTTGGCCATCACGCCACCGGGGGCTGCGGCAAAACCGCCCATGCCCAACACCACATCGGGTTTGCGCCGTTTCAGTATCAAAAAAGCCTGGCCGCAGGCTTTAAGCAATTTGCCCACGGCGGCCATTTTCGCCCACAAGCCCTTACCCCGCAGGCCCGCTACCGACAACCAATCGATGGCGATGCCGCAGGCCGGCACCACGTGAGCCTCCAAACCTTTTTGCGTGCCCAACCAACTGACTTCCCAGCCTTGGGCCGCCATTGCCTGGGCTACCGCTAAGGCCGGGAACACATGCCCGCCGGTGCCGCCGGCCATAATCACGATGCGTTTAGGCATGTTGCGCCCTCTTCGCCCTGACTTTAGGCTCCGGCACGTTGCTGGCGTTGATTTCGGTGATTTCGCTATGGACCCGGAACAGCAAACCGAGCGCGCAACACATAATGATCATGCTGCCGCCGCCGTAACTCATCAGCGGCAAAGTCAATCCCTTGGTGGGCAGCAGCCCCATATTCACGCCCATGTTGACAAACGCTTGAAAACCAAACCAAACGCCCAGCCCGTAAGCGAGGTAGGCGGCAAATTTTTCACCTATTTTTTCCGCCTGCCCAGCCACCTGAAACGCCCGCCAGACCAGAATGGAAAACAGCGCAATGATCAGTGCCACCCCCACCAAGCCCAATTCCTCGGCAATCACCGAAAACAGAAAATCGGTGTGCGCTTCCGGCAGGTACGACAATTTCTGCACGCCATTGCCCAGCCCCGTGCCAAAAATGCCGCCATCGCCAAAGCAAATCAGGGCATTGCTCAACTGATACCCCTCCCCCAGCGGATTGGCGAACGGATCCAAAAAGCCGACCACCCGTTTCATCCGGTACGGCTCGACGATAACCAGCAGTGCCGCCAATGACAGCACCAAGGTGAACAGCAGGGTGAAATGGGATAACTTCGCGCCGGCTAAAAACATGATGCCCATGGCAATCATCAGCACCACCACGGCGGAACCGAAATCCGGCTCCAACAGCAGCAGCATGCTGGCGACCGAAAACAACAGCAGCGGCTTGAACAGGCCAAACGCCGATTCGCGCACAGACTGGTGGTGGCGGTTGACGTAGCCGGCCATGTAAACGACCGCCGCAAACTTAAGGGCCTCGGACACTTGTATGCCTATACCGGCGATAAACAGCCAGCGGGTGCTGCCATTGACGGTCTTGCCCAAGCCGGGTATCAACACCGCGATCAGCAGCATTACGCTGACCATAAAAAGCCACGGCCCTAATTTTTGCCAGATACGCAGCGGAATGGCACTGACCCCTTTTGCCAAAGCCAGTCCTAGCACGATGTGCAAGAATTGCTTGAGCGGATAATCCCAAAAATGGCCGCCTTTTTCTGCATCAAACAAATGCAACGACGACGAGACCACCATCACATAACCCATCAGCAACAAGCCCAGGCTGCTAATCACCAGCAAGGCATCGTAATGGAAGTAGTCCGGCGTTACGGTTTTTTTTCTGGTATTCATGGCGTTAACCCCAACACGGCTTTGCTGAATTTATTGCCTCTGTCCTGATAATTTTTGTATTGGTCCAAACTGGCGCAGGCAGGTGACAACAACACCGTGTCGCCCGGCTCAGCCAGGCTGGCCGCTTTCTGCACGGCTTGCGCCATGCTGCCGACCAAATGCACGGGCACGCCGCTGCCCGCCAACGCTTGGCCAATCAACGGGCCGTCCTTGCCCATAATGACCACGGCCTTGGCTTTTTCGACGATGGACGGGGTCAACTCGCTCATGTCCGCGCCCTTAGCATCGCCGCCGGCAATTAACACCACTTTGCGCTGATACCCCTCAAGGGCGGCGACACAGGCGCCGATGTTAGTGGCCTTAGAATCATTCACCCAGGCCACGCCGCGAATCTCCGCTATTCTTTGCATACGATGCTCCAAGCCCTTGAATTTTTTCAAGGCCCGGCACATGGCCGCACTATCCAAACCCACGGCATGGCCTAAAGCCAAGGCCGCTAGGGCGTTGGCGGCGTTGTGGCGGCCTTCCAGCGGCACAAACGCCAATGGCAGCAACGGTTGGCCGTGGCACATCAGGTATTCCACTCCTTCTTGCTGGCCTAAATGAAAGTCAGCTTGGCCTTTTACCGAGAAGGTCAAGCTTTTCCGATCCGGCTCCTGCATGGCGGCAACCAACGGGTCGTCCAAATTGACGACCATCGTCCCCGTGCCACGAAACACTTTCTGTTTTTCGTAGGCATAACTGGCCAAATCGCCATGCCGGTCCAAATGGTCGGCACTGATGTTCAAAACGGTGGCGGCGGCAGCTTTCAAGGCTGTCGTCCGCTCCAATTGAAAGCTGGACAGCTCCAGCACATACAAATCGGCTTCCTGGTCGAGCAAACACAGCGCCGGCTCCCCTAAATTGCCGCCGACCGCGACCTTGACCCCGGCTGCCTTGGCCATTTCCCCGACCAGCGTGGTAACGGTACTTTTGCCGTTCGAGCCGGTAATGGCGACTATCGGTGCCGTCACCGAACAGGCGAACAAATCGATGTCGCCGATGATTTTCGCGCCGCTGGCTGCGGCCTTGCGGATGGCCGCCTCATGCAGTGACAAACCGGGGCTGACCACCAAATGCGTGGCCACCCTAAAGGCGTCGTAGTCAAAACCGCCGGTAAAAATTGGCGTGTCGGGCATCCGCTGCATCACCTCGTCCAGCAGCGGCGGTTTGGCCCGGCTGTCGGTCAGCGCAAACTGGAAACCTAGGCCCTGCAAATACTGGCCGACCGAAAGGCCGGTGCTGCCCACGCCCACCACCAAAACCTTGGCCGATTGGGGTTCCATTCCCATCTGATTTGCCAAACACGCCAACGTAGCCGCTTTGTTCATGGCTTATCTCAGCTTCAAGGTGGCCAAGCCAACCAACACCAAAATTACGGTGATGATCCAAAACCGCACGATCACCCGCGGTTCTGGCCAGCCTTTCAGTTCAAAATGGTGATGGATGGGGGCCATTTTGAACACCCGCCGTCCGGTGGACTTGAATGAGACCACCTGAATGATGACCGACAAGGTTTCCATCACGAACACCCCGCCCATGATCACCAGCACCAATTCCTGCCTGACCAGCACCGCCACCAGCCCTAACGCCGCACCCAAGGCCAAGGCCCCGACATCGCCCATGAAGACCATCGCCGGGTAGGTGTTAAACCACAAAAACCCCAGGCCCGCGCCAATCAGCGCGCAGCAAAACACCACCAGCTCGCCGGCATTGGGGATGAACGGGATGGACAGGTAACTGGCGAACTCGCTATGCCCGGACAAATAGGCGAACACCGCTAAGCCGCCCGCCACCATCACCGAGGGCATGATGGCCAGCCCGTCCAGGCCGTCGGTTAGGTTGACGGCGTTGCTGGTGCCGACGATGACGAAGTAGGTCAAAACGATATAAAACCAGCCCAAATCCAGCATGACGTTCTTGAAAAACGGCAGCAACAACTGGGTTTCGGCGGGGACGGTGGCGGTGGCGTACAAAAACACCGCCGCCGCGAAGCCAATGACCGACTGCCCCGTGTACTTGGCCTTAGGCGACAAACCGTCGCTGTTGCGCTGGATGACCTTGCGGTAGTCGTCGATAAAACCGATGATGCCAAAACCCAACGTCACCAGCAGGATGACCCAGATGTAGCGGTTACTGAGGTCCGCCCACAGCAAGGTGCTGACGGCGATGGCGACCAAAATCAGAGTGCCGCCCATGGTGGGGGTGCCGGCCTTGCTGTAGTGCGATTGCGGGCCTAGCTCACGGATGCTCTGGCCGATGTTGTTGCCGCGCAATTTGGCGATCAGCCAGGGGCCTACCATAAACGAGATGGCCAATGCCGTCAGCACCCCCAAAATGGCGCGCAAGGTCAGGTAATGGAATACCCTAAAGGCCCCGTCGAAGGTTGCCAAATAATCCGCCAAATAAAGTAACATGCCTTAATTCCTATCATTATTCACCAGAGCGGCGACCACGTTTTCCATGCGCCTGGCCCTGGAGCCTTTGACCAAGAGCGTTTCTTGGCCGGTGAGTTGTTGTTTTAACGCCTTTATCAAATCGTCCTGGCGGGTAAAAAACGCCGCCCCAGGGCCAAAAGCCTGCACGGTATGCCGACAGTCATCGCCAAAGGCGAATAAACGCTGCACACCGCAGGCTTTGATGGCCTCGCCCATCTGATGGTGCAACGCGGGGCTGTCCGGGCCCAATTCGCCAAACGCGCCCAGCACCAACCAAGGTTTGCCCGGCAAAGCCACCAGCACCTCCAATCCGGCTTGCAGGGACGCGGCATTGCCGTTGTACGTGTCATCAATGACCCAGTTGCCATGAATCCCTGCTAGGGGCTGCAAGCGTCCCTGCACCGGCTTGACCTGCGCCAGGCCTGCGGCGATTTGTCTTAACTCAAGCCCCAACGCTAGGGCGGCGGCACTGGCGGCTAGGGCATTACGGACATTGTGCTGGCCGGCCAATGGCAAGGCAATGTCCGCTTTCTGGTCGGCCGCTTGCAGCGTGAATGCGCTGACAACGCCGCAGCCGGACTTATTTTCCCGAATAGCGACCGCGCGTACATCGGCCCGCTCATCCAGCCCGAACGACAGCACGTTGCGCCCGCCCGCCACGCCCTGCCAATAATCAAAGTACGGGTCATCCCGGTTCAGGATGGTGATGCCGTCGGTCTTTAAGGTTTCAATAATCTCACCTTTGGCCCGGGCCACCCCGTCGATGCTGCCAAAACCTTCGATGTGGGCGGGGCCGGCGTTGTTTAACACCACCACGTCGGCTTGCGCGTAACGGCTGGCGTAAGCAATTTCACCCGCACGGTTGGCGCCCATCTCGATAACGGCGTAACGGTGCTGTTCGCTCAAACCCAACAAGGTCAACGGCACGCCGATGTCGTTGTTCAAATTGCCCTGGGTGTACCACACCTGCCCGGCCACGCCTAAGATAGCCGCCAGCATTTCCTTGACCGTGGTCTTGC
>DBNW01000060.1 GCA_002299425.1 Methylococcaceae bacterium UBA662
CAATCTCATTTCAGCAGAGGGCGCCACCTTTCATCAAGTCGGGTTGTACACCAGATTTAGTTATAACTCGTTTTTTACTGGCGTAGGCCTTGTCGGCATACACCGGTTGCTCGGCGCCGGTCAGCAGCTTTTCCAGGGACTTCGAGTCGTGTTCGTTGCCCGGGGTGTAGTCAACGGCCTTGATGAAGCCGTCCTCATCGACGTTGACAGGCGCCTTATACCCGTAAGTACTGGTCTTCTTGCCGTTGTAGCCTGCTTCTTTGCAGCAGCAAGGCCTTGAACATCAACAGCGGCGGCCAAGGCTTGCTCGCCTTGCTTCTTGGCATGGATGCCGGACATCTGCTGCTCTATCGGCTTCCAATCAATCAATGGGTGAATGCCGTCCAACGCTTCCAAGGCCACACGGTGCTTGACAAGGGCGTCGCTTAAACTGGTTTGGGCTAGGTTTTTCCAGGACATGGGCTGTTGTTCGGTCTTTGAAAGGCTTATTGTACCCGTTTTGGGGCTTGGGGTTGTGCAAAGGTCTCTCAAGTAGTACATGAAATCAAGCACTTCACTGGCACTTTTGTCGTAATCGTTGACATAGGATTCTTTGTCCCTACGAAATTCCCGTAATCCTTTGTAGGCCATACACTGCTCATCGGTCAGCATTTCCATGAATGCCGTTTCTCTTGCTTTGCGCCGTTCAGCTATGGCTTTTACGTCAACAAGGATCATTTTTGGCATTGCCACGTCCGAAAAATAACAATTACCAAACTCTTCAAGCGGATAATCAGGGTGGTAATCATGCGTGAATTTCTAAACGCGCTATCGGTATGCGTGGTTTTTGCCGCGCTTGCCATAAGTCGTAGTTTGCTTGCATGTGTAGCCAGCTTTCCGCGCTGCCACCTAACGTAACGGCAAGCCTTAACGCCATTTCCGGCGATATTGCCGCCCTGCCGTTCAGGACACGGGACAAAGCGGCACGGGTAACGCCGATCTGTAGGGTGTGGTGGGTTGTGCTGTTGTGTCATGGGTGCGCACTTAATACATTGCAACCAGAACCGCGTGGCAACACTTCGCGCTGTATGGCGGGCAGGGTGTTTTGTTGGGCAAGGCGCAAATCATAAGCTGTTTGCAGGTTGAGCCAGAACTGGGCTTCGCCGCCAAAATAACGCGCCAAGCGCAAGGCGGTGTCGGGCGTGATGGCACGGCGTTCTTTGACAATTTCATGAAGGCGGGTGGCGGGTACACGCAAAGCCAAGGCCAGCGCATTGACACTCATATTGAGCGGTAACAAAAACTCTTCCCGCAGAATTTCGCCGGGATGGATAGGGTTCAATTTGCTAAGATGGCTGTCGGCAACGTCCGAAAAATCAAGGGTGTCCAAATCTTCAATACGGATAGTCATGGTGGCGTTCCTTTAGTGGTAATCAATAATTTCAACATCGTAGGCATGTCCGTCCTGAAAACGAAAACAGACACGCCATTGCTCATTAATGCGTAGGCTATGCTGTCCGGCACGGTCACCGCGTAGAACTTCTAAGCGATTGCCCGGTGGCACACGCAAATCATCCAAGCGTACCGCCTGATCCAACAAAACCAATTTTCTCCGTGCTGCTTGCAACACATCAGGTGGAATTTTGCGCACCCTTTCATTGGCGAATACGGCGGCAGCGGTTTTGTCAGCAAAAGTCTTAATCACGGGCCAATATTATTACGCTTTGCGTAATTCGTCCAGCGTTTAACATTTGACTACAAGCCAATATCGGGTATGCGGTGCATCGCCACAAGCGTTGTGAGTCGATGATGTCGGTGTAGATTTGGGTGGTTTTTAGTCCCGAATGCCCCAGCAATTTGGACACGGTGTAAATGTCTGTCCCCATTGTGAGCTGGGTGACGGCAAAGGTGTGTCGGGAAGCATGGAAGGTGATGTGCTTACTGATGCCCGCCGCCATGCACCAGCGTAGCAGCTCGGTGTTCATGTAGGCCGAATAGCGCAACCCTGTAAAAAGGTGTAAAAATAACACCATAAAAAGCGAAAGAAGGGCAAACAGGAATGGGATAAAATCGCTAAACTTATTGTTGTATTTAACTTTGTTTAGCTCTTATTTGTTGTTGTTTTGTTACTTCACTTTCCGATGCAGAAACTGGAAAAAATCTTTCCCAGTAAATCATCGGGACTAAACTGGCCGGTAATCTCCGCTAGATGGTTTTGAGCTTGCCGCAGGTCCTCTGCGGCCAAATCGCCTGCGCGATGTTGAATATGGCTGAGTGCCGAACCGATGGCATTTAGGGCCTGTTGTAACGCCTCAAGGTGGCGGGTGCGGGCAGTGAATACCTGTTCACAGGCCGCGTTGTAGCCTGCACATTCCTTTAAGTGCTCCTTTAGTAAAAAGATGCCGGCCTCGGTTTTGACGGACAAATAAATTTCCGTCCCCTGTCCGGTTTTTTTGATGATCGGCGGCAAACCCAGTAAATCTATTTTGTTGTAAACCCGGATTACTTCCAAGTGGCCAGGCAAATCGGTGCCTAGCGTCTGCGGTGATAAATCGGTGACATCGATCAAAAACAGGATTTTGTCGGCCTTATTAATTTCCGCACGGGTGCGGCGTATACCTTCTTGTTCGACGGCATTGCCAGCATCCCTTAAACCGGCGGTATCGATGAGATTAAGCGGCATGCCGTCCAGTTCGATGCGCTCCCTCACAACATCCCGAGTGGTCCCGGCCATGTCGTTGACAATAGCCGCCTCATGACCTGCCAAGCAATTAAGCAAGCTAGACTTTCCGGCATTAGGCTTGCCCGCGATAACCACGTTCATGCCGTTCTGCAATAGCCGCCCTTGCCTCGCTGTTTGCTGAATTTTTCTGACCCTATTCATCAAACCAATCATGCGGTCTTGAATCACGCCATCGCCGAGAAAATCAATGTCTTCATCAACAAAGTCAATAGCGGCCTCAATATAAACCCGCAGCTCCGTGAGCTCTTCTAACAGTTCGTTGATGTACCTAGAGAACAGGCCCTGCAGGGAGTTCTGGGCAGAACGGGTCGCCTGCTCGGTGCTAGCGTTGATCAAATCGGCCACCGCCTCTGCCTGCGCCAAATCCAGCTTGCCGTTCAGGTACGCACGTTCGGTAAACTCGCCAGGAGCCGCCAGACGAGCACCTAAGGCCAACACCCGTCTAAGCAGCATGTTAAGCACGACACTGCCACCGTGAGCCTGTAGTTCCAGGACATCTTCGCCAGTGTACGAGGCTGGGGATGGAAAAAACAAGGCAATACCGGTATCAATGACACGGCCGTCCTGATCTTTGAAGGGGACAAAATGGGCAGTTCTTGCTGCCAATGGTTTATGGCAAATTTGCTCGGCTATGTCTTCGGCCAGGAAACCGGATATACGCACAATCCCGACACCGCCATTGCCCGCTGCGGTGGCGATGGCGGCGATGGTATCGGGGAACTCAACGACCACCGGCTATTGTCCGGCAATTTGTTTCGTGATGTACCACTGTTGCAGAATCGACAACGTGTTGTTGACCACCCAGTACAACACGAGGCCGGCTGGAAAAAACAAAAAGAACACGGTAAACACCACCGGGAACATAGCCATAACTTTAGCCTGCACCGGGTCAATGGGCGCCGGGTTCAAAAGTTGTTGGATTTTCATGGTCAATCCCATGATCAATGGCAAGACATAAAAAGGGTCTTGCACAGACAAATCCTGAATCCAGAACACAAAAGGTGCCTGTCTAAACTCGACTGTCTCACTAAGAACCCAATACAGGCACATGAATACGGGAATTTGCACCAGTACCGGCAAGCAACCTCCTAGCGGGTTGACCTTTTCTTTTTTGTACAACGCCATCATTTCACTGTTAAAACGCATTCGGTCGTCTTTAAAACGCTCTTGCAAATCTTTAAGCCGAGGCTGGATTTTGCGCATTTTGGCCATGGATTTGAAACTGGCCTGTGACAGCGGGAAAAACAGCAACTTAATGCACAAGGTGACGCCAATAATCGCCACGCCCCAGTTGCCGGTAATAGCGTGCAATTGGTTCAGCAACCAGTAGATAGGTTTCCCAATAAAGGTGAGCACGCTGTAGTCGACAGTCAGCTCAAGCCCCTGCGCTACTTGCGCCATGACCGGTTGGATTTTTGGCCCGGCAAACAAACGGGAAGTGAAGCTTGCCGTACCGTTAGGTGCTACGGCAACCACCGGGGAGTAAGAACCAATGACAAAATGACCGTCTTGCAGTGCTTTAGTGTAGAAATGATTTTCTTGGTCTACCGGCGGAATCCACGCGGAAGCAAAATAATGCTGGATCATCGCCGTCCACCCACCCTGGGTGGAAACGGCCAAATTCTCGCTGGCCATATCATCGAAACTTATTTTTTGGTATTTTTCCTGCTCGGTATAAATGACACCGCCGCTAAACGCTTGCATGCCCCCGGTTAAAAAATTGCCCGTCTCCTCTTGAAGAGGCAGGCGCTGCAATTGCCGGTATTGGCGAATTGACCAGGGCTGGTCGGTTTGGTTTTTGACATCATGCGTTACCGTAATATCGTAGCGGCCTCGCTTGAAGGTGAAGGTTTTAGTCACACTCAACCCGCCCCCATCCGTCCATGTTAAGGGCACTACCAAGGAGTCTTGGCCCGGCTGCAAGCTGTAGGTTTGTTGTGCCGACGTAAACAACGTGTAGTGATTGGGGGCGACGGCGCTAGCATGGGTAGCAATTAGGCCACTTTGGGCTAGGAACAACTGCTCCGGGTCCGCATTAAACAGCCTGACCGGGGCACGGTTTTTTTCGGCCAGCGGCAATCCAACCAACTCGCGCAACCCGTTTACGGCGGTGTTATCTCGTTCCATCGGGTAAGCCAGCAAATCCAGGTTACGCAGCGTACCGCCTCGGGAATCAACTTCTACAGCGATAACATCTGTTCTAACCGTAATGATATCGGTTGCCGGGGCCTGGTCTAGCCTTGCCGGCAAACCTGGCAGTGCTTGGCCAGGGGCGGTAGCTTCAGCTTGGTTGGCGACCTGAGGCAAATCCTCCCTGGCAGGTTCGGTAACCGTTTTATCAACTTCTGCTACCTGCGGTTTAGGGCCGTAATCGGCCTCCCACGCTTGCATCATTAGTAGGATCAGCATGGCAAACACCACAACCAACACGAATCTTAAATTATCCATTCTTATTTACCCAATTTTTCTGGAACAGGATCGATGCCGCCCTCGTGGAACGGGTGGCATTTCAGTAATCGTTTTAGCGTAAGGTAGCAACCTTGCAACGTGCCATGGCGTTCTATGGCTTCCAGCGAATAACTTGAACAGCTTGGGTAAAAACGGCAGTGGTTACCTAGCAGAGGGCTGATGAAGAGCTGGTAGCCTTTTAGAAAAATTAGGAGTATTGCGCGCATCGGTTCACCAATTTTTGCCAGTGCCTGGCCAAGGATTTTCTTAAATATCCCGACGGCACACCGATCGCGTCACGGTGGGCAAGGACGACAATATCCATGCCGCCCAGGCTTTTTTGTAACCTGAAGTGTTCCCTTATCGTGCGTTTTATCAGGTTTCTATGCACTGCTTTTTTTATGTTTTTTTTGGCTATCGCCAATCCCAGACGAGGATGACCTAAATCATTTTTGATAGCCAACAAGGTGAAATAACGGTCGCCCGATTTAACCGGGTTAGCAAACACTTTTTTAAATTCGGCAGGTTTCTTTACCCTTGCCTGAGGGGGAAAACCAAACTCAGCACCTGCCACAGAACCGGAGTCTATACAGTTAATTTCGCCCGCCCCTTCGCCCTTCTGGCATTAAGCACTCTGCGACCGCCGACGGTGGCCATTCTGGCACGAAACCCGTGGGTTCTTACACGCTTGATTTTACTAGGTTGGTAGGTTCTTTTCATGATTTATACCTGGCTGTGGGGGGGTTATCAAAAACAAATAAAAAAGGGGTAGGATGTTAAAATAATCTTGTTTCCATGTCAATTCTGTAACCCAAGGCGCCAGGGCAATCGCGCTTAAAT
>DBNW01000032.1 GCA_002299425.1 Methylococcaceae bacterium UBA662
TCCGGCTTTTATTGACCATTACATATCCGGGCAGCACCGTGGCGTGGCGGAATATCCGCATCAAGACGGTGTAACCATGCAGTGAGAGGAACCCTCACCGCCTTCTATAGCTAATCCGACATAAAAAGATGTCCTGTAACGGCCTCAATGCAGAGGCCGTCAATGGAACATCGGGATTGCTTGCGGATGGATTTAAGCTGTGCCCATTTGTGTTCGATGGTAATGGTAAAAATCAAAGTGCTAGGTTCAACACTATTTTCGGATAAACATCAGACTTTGAGAAAGGTAAGGTTTTACGGATATAGCGTGCTAACCACTGGCGAAGCGTGTTGTTCCACCGTTCGACAGGATTGGTTTGCCCAGAGTCTTTGCCAACGCTACGATGGGTTTCTTTCGGGAACACTTTTTTAAGCCCCCCAAAAATCGCTATAACTGTGGGATTTTTTATAGCCTTCAGGAAGGGCACGCCAAAGCGATTAGCAACTTTTCTCACTGCGGTCGCCGATGACATAGGCGACGACTTGCCGGGTCCGGCGGCAAAGCACCATCCATGGCCCGCGTTTTTTGAAACGGCGTTTGACAAAAAACCACACCTCATCCCGCTCCAACACCTCACGGCGTAACATCAGTCAGCAAGCCTGCCAGACCCACTGTAGGGAATTTTTCATAGGTTTGTCATGTTTCTGCGTTACCGTGCAGGCCGCCCGTTAAAAGTGTTGCGGCACACACGGGATGAAAAAAAATTGCCGCAACGTGAGGTCTTTACTTAAAAAAATAATTGGAGCGATCAACAATGAAAGGTACGCAACATCCTAAAAACGACTTGACCCTGAACACTTCAGGCAACGAGTCCATCCTTGATGTCATTGAAAGTACAGATTTAAGCCGCCGCCGTTTCATGCAAACCACCGTCAGCGCCTCCGTGCTGTCCGCTATTGGTGGCGTTAGCATGAGCGGCATCGTCAACAGTGTGGAAGCCGCGCCTTTGACAGCGCGCAACAGTTTTGGCGGTATCGGCTTTGACAGTGTCCCCGTGAGCCTAGCCCCGGTTGCCGATAGAGTAACCGTACCCACTGGCTACAAAGTAGAACTGCTGCATGCCTGGGGCGACCCGTTAAACCGCACTGCCCCAGCGTGGGCTGAAGACGCCAGCCAAGGTGCTGACGCCCAAGCCAATCAAGTGGGCATGCACCACGACGGCATGCATTTTTTCCCCATGCCATTGCTGGGTTTTGGTGTTTCCAGCACCGAAGGCCTGCTGTGTGTCAACCATGAATACACCCACGAAGAAATCCTGCACGGGTCTGAAGGCCTAACCGGTGGTGCCGGTGTCACCTTGGCTAAAGTTCGCAAGTCACAAGCAGCCCACGGCGTGTCTGTGGCCCATGTACAGAAAACCGGTAATACTTGGCGGCTTTTAAGAACCCAGTATGGCCGTCGCATCACCGTTAACACGCCCATGCGTGTAGCAGGCCCTGCCGCTGGTCACGCCTTGATGAAGTCAAAACGGTTTGACATGGCCAGTGCCACCGAAATTGGCTTAAACGATGGCTTGACCGCTTTCGGTACCCTGAACAACTGCGCTCATGGTTTTACCCCTTGGGGCACTTACCTAACCTGTGAAGAAAATTGGAACGGATATTTTGGTGCCCCCACCAACGGCGAGCAAATGGGCGCCGAGTTCGCTGCACAAAAAGCCGATTTGATCAAAGGCTTTAGGCGTTACGGTGTCACGCCTACCGGTTTTGGCTACCGTTGGCACCAAGTTGACCCGCGTTTTAACGCCGACAACAATCCGCTGGAACCCAATCTGTTTGGCTGGGTGGTGGAAATTGACCCGTTTGATTCCAGAAGCGTCCCCGTTAAACGCACGGCGTTGGGCCGTTTTAAGCATGAAAGCGCTCAAGTAGCCGTCAGCCGGGGTAACCGTGTTGCTTTTTACATGGGCGATGACGAACGTAACGAATACATCTATAAATTTGTTTGTGCTAATCCGTTCGTGCCGAACAGTGCCTCAGCAAACCGTGACCTGCTTGATGAAGGTACGTTGTATGTGGCCGTTTTCGACAGCACCCCGGGTACTGCCGCTAACCGTTTCCGTGGCCGGTGGTTGGCGTTGAAGCCCGACACCCTGAGCGTTATCGACAAAGCACCTGGCGTCAAAGCCCGCTTGCGTGACCTGCCGGATTTTGCCGGCGCGGACGATGCCGAGGTACAGGCACTCATCTTAATCAAAACCCGCCAAGCCGCCGATGCCTTAGGCGCTACCATGATGGACAGGCCGGAATGGACGGCATTGCGTACCTATTTCAACGAAGACACCGGTGCAGCCGGTCACCAGACTTATAACAGCCGCCGGCCGTTGGAAGTGTATTGCACTTTAACCAACAACAGCCGCCGTGGTAACACCCCGGCTTCCGTCAACAACCCAGACGGTTCCACTTCAGCCGCTTCTGCTAACCCGCCGGTAGACCTAGCCAACCCGCGCCCTGACAACGATTACGGTCACATCATCCGCTGGCGTGAAGACGGCAATGTGGTGACGGCCGAAGCCTTTGAATGGGATGTCTTCGTACTGTGCGGCGACACCAGAACCAGCAAAACGCTGAGCGGCACCTACACACCGAACGATTTGTCCGGCGTAGGCTACCGTGGCAATATCGTCGACGCCCCAGATGGCAGCTCTGATTTGGGTGCGCCCGATGGCTTGTGGTTCGATCAATTTGGCCGCATGTGGGTACAAACCGACCAAGTCGGTGACGGTTCTGGAGACTGGATTAACATTGGCGGCAACGTCATGGCGTGTGCGGATCCTAACACCAAAGAAATTCGCCGCTTTATGACCAGTCCACCGCGCTGTGAAGTGACGGGTGTAACCAACACACCCGATGGCAGGACTATGTTTGTCGGTATTCAGCACCCGGGTGAAGATGCTCTTGCCAGCAACCCCTCTCAATTTAGCAACTGGCCGCAATCCCAGTTCGCCAAAAACAGTGCCGGCATTGACCTGCCTAACACCACGGGCGTGTCCCGCCCGCGTTCAGCCGTGGTGGTCATCACCCGTGAAGACGGCGGCATCATAGGCGCATAAACTTTCTCGGCGCTTTGTCAACGAGGGGTGGGTCGTGTAACAATAACCCACCCCTTACTACGCTGTTTATTAGGTCAGCCGACTGAGTGATCCCAGTTAAAATCAGGTGCATCGGTTTGGTTTTAAGGTTAACCGGGGTCGCTTTTGATGTAACATTGGCGTAAAACATCACTACAACGGCCAGCCTGCGCCTAAAGGTAATCATGCTATGGATAACACGCTGACACAACTTGCTCGGGTCTTGGAAGACCGTAAGCTGCAACCTGCGGAAAAATCTTATGTTGCCAGCCTGTACGACAAAGGTTTAGATGCCATCTTGAAAAAAATTGGCGAGGAAGCGACCGAAACAGTGATTGCCGCAAAAAACGGCGACAACAGTCAAATTGTTTACGAAACTGCCGATTTGTGGTTCCACTGCTTGGTTCTGCTGGCGCACCAGGGCTTGCATCCCGATGATGTTTTGCACGAATTGCAACGGCGCTTCGGCTTATCTGGTTTGGATGAGAAAGCCCGTCGTACCGAATAACACAAAAACTATCAACGAATAATAAGAGGTATTGTCATGGGGATTAGCGTTACACAGTTATTGATTTTATTAGTTATTATCATCATCGTTTTTGGCACTAAACGCTTACGCAACGTAGGCACCGACTTAGGCGATGCCATCAAAAACTTCCGTACAGCGGTGAAAGTGGGCGACGAGGAAAAAAAACCTGAAAACAACAGCGGCGATCAATCTGGTAGCGGCTTAGCCGAGAAACAAACCGGAAAATCCGACACCCAAGCGTAAGCCCTATGTTTGAAATAGGCTTTTCAGAATTGCTGATGTTAGGGTTGGTCAGCCTGTTGGTGATAGGCCCTGAACGGCTGCCCCAACTGGCTCGTATTGCTGGTTTTTGGGTGGGCAAGCTGCAACGAACGGTAGCGGATGTCAAAGCTGAAATTCGCCAAGAATTGCAGGTAGAGGAAATGCGCCAGATGTTGGAAAATCAGGCCAACCTGGATGAATACCGGCAGGCCGTCGTTGATATTAACGAATCGGTCGCAGACATCAAGTCCTCTTTGCAAGATACGCTGGAGCCTTCAAAACCAAATCCGACAGACGCTCCGCATGAAACCAAATAGCACCCATGACCCTAAAGAGCAACCGTTTCTCAGCCATTTAGTGGAACTGCGAAACCGTCTGCTGTGGATGGTATTGTCTGTTTTGGTTGTGTTTGCAGGCTTAGCTCCTTTCGCCAATGAAATTTACAGCCTGCTGGCGGGGCCATTGTTGAAACACATGCCAGCCCACAGCACCATGATTGCCATCGACGTGGCATCGCCGTTTTTTGCCCCCTTTAAATTAGCCTTGGTAACAGCAGCGTTTTTAGCGGTGCCGGTCATTTTGTACCAGCTTTGGGCCTTTGTCGCGCCTGGATTGTACCGGCATGAACGCCGCCTGGTGTTCCCGTTGCTAATAGCCAGCAGTTTTTTGTTTTACTTAGGGGTGGCTTTTGCCTATTTTGTGGTGTTCCCGTTGGTATTTGGCTTTCTGACCGCAGCGGCACCCGCCGGCGTGGCGGTGATGACTGACATTAACAAGTACCTGGATTTTGTGCTGACCTTGTTTTTTGCGTTTGGGGTTTGTTTTCAGGTGCCGGTGTTTACCATTGTTTTGGTCTGGACCGGTTTGGTGACGCCCCAGAACTTGGCCGAGCAACGTCCCTATGTGATTGTCGGTGCCTTTACCATTGGCATGTTATTGACCCCTCCCGATGCCATTTCTCAAACCTTGCTGGCCGTGCCCATGTGGTTGCTGTTTGAAGTGGGTCTGCTGTTTTCACATTTTTTTGTGCGCCATAAACACCAAGAAGACGGTGGCTTGCCCACTAAAAATCAAAATTGACACTGTGCCCATTTTATTTAACTGCCGGGTCTGCGGTCGTTAAAACCGGCTTTAAAACAGCTTTAAAACAGCTTTAAAACAGCTTTTTTGTGGGCATGGGTCGGATTAGGGTTTTACTTGCCTATCTAAGCGGCGATAACCAATGGCTTCGCTCAAATGTGGGGTCTGTATTTGGGGGGAATCGGCGAGGTCAGCTACAGTACGGGCAAGCTTGAGAATACGGTGGTAGGCGCGGTTGGATAAACCGAACCGGGTCATGGCGTGTTCTAAGAGCGCATGACTGGATTCGCTCAAGGTGCAGATCAGCTTGATTTCCTTAGCAGACAACGCGGCATTGGCTTTGCCGCTACGAGCGAAGGCCATGCTGCGGGCAGCGATGACCCGTTGGCGAATGGTGCTGCTGCTGTCTTCGCCGTCCGGGGAGCCGTGGCGGAGAATGTGATGGGCGACCCGGGGCACGTCTAGGTGCATGTCGATACGATCCAGCAACGGTCCGGATATTTTTGCCCGGTATCGGTTGACTTGCTCTGACGTGCAATGACAGCGGCTTGAAGCATCGCCGAGGTAGCCGCAAGGACAGGGGTTCATGGCGGCAATCAGTTGGAAGCGGGCAGGAAAGTCGGCCTGGCGGCTGGCACGGGAAATGGTGATACGGCCGGTTTCCAGCGGCTCGCGCAGCACTTCCAATACTTTACGGTCGAACTCAGGCAGCTCATCCAAAAATAAAGTGCCGTTATGAGCCAAGGAAATTTCCCCCGGCTTAGGGTTGCTGCCACCACCGACTAAGGCGGCGGCCGAGGCGGTGTGGTGCGGGGCGCGGAACGGCGGCCTTAGCCAGTTGACTAAATCCGGGCCGTGGTCGCTGATAGACGCGATGGCGGCGGTTTCTTGCGCCTGCTGTTCCGTTAAAGGGGGCAGGATACCGGCTATGCGCGCCGCCATCATAGATTTTCCGGTACCCGGCGGCCCTAGCATCAGCACGTTGTGGGCACCGGCTGCGGCGATTTCCAGTGCCCGCTTGACCTGGAATTGACCGTGCACATCGGCAAAATCCAAGTCAGTCGCAGCAGGGGGCGTTGCTTGTGGGCAGGAAGGTTCAAAGACAATAGGTGTTTGGCCGCTAAGGTGGGCGCAAACTTCCAACAGGTGTTCCGCCGCTAGAATTTCGATACCCTTTATCAAGGCAGCTTCCGCCATGTTTTCCTTGGCGATAACGAGTTTGCGGCCTAAATTTTTGGTTTGGATGGCGATGGGCAGGATGCCGCTAATAGGTCGCAGCCGCCCACCTAATGACAGTTCTCCGGCGTATTCGTACTGATCTAGCTGGGCGTTGGGGATTTGTCCGGAGGCGGCAAGAATGCCTAGAGCAATGGCTAAGTCAAATCGACCGCCCTCTTTGGGCAAATCGGCGGGGGCTAAGTTTACCGTGATGCGTTGCGCGGGGAAGGCAAAGTGCGAGTTTAAAATAGCCCCGCGTACCCGGTCTTTGCTTTCTTTGACGGCGGTCTCTGGCAAACCCACAATGGATAACGAAGGCAGGCCATTGCAAATATGAACCTCAACCGCCACCAACGGGGCATGAATACCAGACCGCCCCCGGCTGTAGAGAATGGCTAAGGCCACGGCCAGAACCCCCTAGACAGGGTCCGGTTGGATCGGCGTGTTTTTCGCTTAACCGCAGGCATCGGCGCAAAGGGCGGCAAACATAGATTATGTCGGTTCCTCGTGCAGCGGCACCGGCTCTATCTGCTCTTCCTTAGGCAGCAGTTGCTGTTCTAGGTCGGCGACCCGTTTTTCCAGATCCTCTAACTTGGAGCGGGTTTTTGCCAGCACCATTTTTTGTACGTCGAATTCTTCGCGGGTTACTAAATCCAGCTTTCCTAGAGCAGTTTGCAACATGGCGTGGATATGTTTTTCCACCTCTTCTTTGAAGCTGCTGAGGCCGGGTGGCAATGCACTGGCTAGGCGGCTGGAAAGTTCGTCCAAGGTTTTAGGGTCAAACATCGGTACCTCCGGTTTTTTGTCAGGGTTAGCGTGATTGGCTTTGTTCGCTGGCATCTTCCAGCAAGACGTGTTCTCGGCAGATTTTTCCTGAATCCACCCGGGTAAGCGGTAAATCGGTCAATTTGCAATGGTAGTGACGGTCTTTTTCGATGAAGTTAACACAAGAGTGGCAGACGCCAAAGCTCCTTGCTTGGTTGGCTTTTTGTAGCCCCACCAAAACAGCATGCAGGGCGGCTTCGATGGTGCTGAAGCCCTGGCCGTCTAGCAGTCTCTGCGCCTGCTCAAGAACTTCAATGGGTTTGAGTTCGGCCAGTAATTCGGTTGCCAGTTCGGTTAATGCTAAATGAACGACTCGGCCGTCTTCTGTATCGGGGGTTTTGGTTAAATAATTTTTTCGCTCCAACACTTGTATGGATTGCGAAACCGTACCTTTGGTCAAACCTAGGTAATCGGCAACTGCGGCCGGGGTATCGCTAAAACGGTTGCAGGTGGACAGGTATTCCAAAACTTGGATATGGACGGGTTGCAGACCGATGGCCGCGAACTTTTTCCGCTCCTCGGAGCGCACCAGATTGTTGATGCGTTCGATCAATTTAAACAGCGTTGTGTTGGGCATTTTCAGTTAAGCCAAAAGCTTTTTTAACAAACTCAGGCTGGGCTAAAGCGGCTTTGTGGATGTCTGCGTTGTAGTAGACGGTGGCGAAGCGTTTGTGGGCGCAGTCGTGTTCGCGAAAAGCACCTAGGCTGGCTTTGCTGGCAAGCGTTGCACTCCACCAACCGGAAGGATACAGGCATTGCGGGAAGAACAGGGTTTGCAAATGGGCAAATCCAGCCGAGTTCATGGCACCGCGCATCTCCCCTATCATGTTTAAATGGTAGAAGGCCGACTCGCTTTGTTGTACCACTAAGCCGTTGGGGGCTAGGCAGTGGTAGCAATCCTGATAAAAGGCTTTGCTAAACAGGCCTGCGGCGGGGCCGATAGGGTCGGTGCTGTCGACAATGATGATGTCGACAGAATTCGGCGCAGCCTCTTTGACCCATTGGATGCCATCGATAAATTTTAAATCGGCGCGCGGGTCATGGTTTGATTCGCACAGTTCTGGGAAGTATATTTCGGCCAGACGGGTGACCCGCTCGTCGATGTCGATTTGAACCGCTTGTTGGACGTTATCGTGCTTGAGCACTTCGCGTAATGTCCCGCAATCACCGCCGCCGATAATCCACACCCGCTTCGGGTCCGGATGGGTGAACAGCGCAGGATGGGCCATCATTTCGTGGTAAAAAAAGTTATCACGCGTCGATACCATCGTGCAGCCATCAATGACCATCAGATAGCCAAACGTTTCGGTTTCATAAATTTCCAAGAATTGGAACGGGGATTGTTCCTCATGGACTTTTCGTTTGATTTTTAACGAAAAAGCTGAGCCGGCATCGGCATGTTGTTCGGTAAACCAGTCGTTTGGGTTCATTCGGAAGGCCTTAAGGTGACGGATTTGGGAATTTGGCTGGCGGGCTAGCGATGATAGCGGGTTTTGCTGGATTTTTTTAACGGTTTTTTCAGGGTTTTAGGTTTTTTTGGCGGCGGGGAAAATTTTTTCCTGGGCAATTTTTGGAATTTTTTTTGCGTTTTGGCGGCGGCTTTGTAGGGACTGGCTTTGCCGGACACATCACTGCCGATGGCACCTTTGCCGCAGGCCAGCAAATACGGCGGCGCGGCGCTGATTTTTTGGGGAATGGCGGTAATATTTTTTGGCCCTGCAGGGTATTGCCCAGCGAAGCCAGCGTTCATGAGTTCGGTCATTAGCTGGTAGCGGTGGGAGCTGGTCTGACCGCCTAACACGACGCCGATGAGCCGGTTTCCGCTCCGTGCTGCCGAGGACATCAGGTTGTAACCAGAACCGCAAGTAAAGCCAGTTTTCATGCCTTCGGCACCCGGGTAATGGCTGGTAAATTTGTTGATGGCGCGCAGTTCCGTGCCGTGGAAATAAAAGCCATGCGCCCCAAAATAGTCGTAAAACTCGGGAAAATCCCGCATTACCCGCCAGGCTAACAGAGCTAGGTCGCGGGCTGTGGTGACTTGCCAGGGGTGCGGCAGGCCACTGGCATTCATGAAATGGCTGTCGTACATGCCTAAGTTATGAGCCTGAGCAGTCATTTTGGTGGCGAAGTTTTCTTCATTGCCGCTCATGTGTTCGGCTAAAACAACGGCAGCGTCATTGGCAGAACGGGTGATTAGGGCAAGGATGGCTTCTTGAACAGTTAAGTATCCGCCCGCCCTAAGCCCGAGTTTGCTGGTAGGTTGGCGTGCGGCGTGCGGCGATACGATCATAGGCTCTTGGAGCTGAATGTGTCCGTTCTTAATAGCCTGGAATGCCATGTACAAGGTCATCACTTTGGTTAAAGATGCCGGGTACCAAGCGTGGTTGGCATCATTTTCAAACAAAATTTTGCCGGTGTTGGCATCCATTAAAATGGAGGCATGGCCGGCTTGGCCCATTGCCGGAAAGCACAACAAAATCGGGATAAGCAGCAGAAGCAGTTTTGTTTTTTCCATGGAAGAGGGGCGCGGTCAGGTTTAAACGGTGGCTGGCTTGCTGTTTATTTTTAACCGTTTACGCGGCTTAAAGCAGAAACCAAAGCCGCTATTCTACCAAAATGTTTGCAAGGATAAAGTGCAGGAAAACGGGAGCTAGGCCCATTAAAAGGCGAGGTGTCGGCACGCGTAGGGCGGCTCGCCTTGGCAAAGCCCCCAGTACTCGCCAAAATGGCCTTCATCGTCGGGTTTCCAATTTTCCGAGAACGCCTCAAAAACGATGCCAGAATAGCGGTGTTCTGCCAGTTTTTTGAACGTTTGCCGGATGACCAAAGCTTGATTTTCAGGGCTGGCGATGCCGCAGCGCTGGCCGGTGTGCTGGTTGCGCTCGCTGCCGCCTTCAGGGCCATAAGGCCAGCCAAATTCGGTGATGATAATGTCTTTGTCGGGATTGGCTTTTTGCACCTCCAGCAGGCGGGCGATATGGAAATCAGCGGCTTGTTCGGCTTTTATGCAGGTGTGCAGGCCGGAAAACCGATTTTCCCACCAGGGAAAAATGTTGATGCCAATCCAGTCGACAGACGCCGAGAAGCTGGTTTGGCCGCAGTGAGTGTTGCGGTTGCACCATTCCCACCAGGTATCGATTGTGGTGACAGGCTGTTTTATCCCGGCTTCTCGCAGGGCAAGGATACAGCGGTTAATTTCTGCGTCGAAGGCATAGCCGTGTCGGGTGCGGACTTCCGAACCACAACTGAGTTTAATGATGGTCTCGGGAAAAGCGCGGGCTGCGTCGATGCCGGCGGTGATAGAGCGAGAATTGACAGCGCTGTCTTTATCCAACCAAATGATGGCGATGACTTGTAATTGCCGGGCTTTCGCCGCTGTGAAAAGATAATCTAAACCACTGATAACGCCGTAGGTCATGATGCAGCGAAAAGGGGTTTGTGCGACTATTTGGTCGAGCAAGGTGTTAATCAATTCCTTTGAGGGCGGGGGACCGTAATGGGGTGTTAACGCACCGACGTAGGGGCTGAAGGCGACGCATTTTAAGACTTGCCGGTCGGCGGCGGGCGGTACAGCGTTGCGGTCTGGCTGGGCTGAGCTGAGTTTCGGTTGCAAGACTAGAGCCAGCACTAAAAAAATGAGGGTTATCAGTTTCATGGGTTTTTCGCAGCGGGTTAGCCTATGAGGGGGCACTCGCTGATGATAGGCTATTTTACCGACGGCGACGCTGGTTTTTGTTGGGCGAACCGGGCTTAGAGGTTATTCCGGCTTTTAGGTCTTTGTCCTTACCAGGTAAAATGCCCGGCGATGGGTATCGGGCCGCCTTGCCGGTGGCTGCTTCGCAAGCCGTCGGCTATCCCTGTCACACACGAACCGTAACTTAAATACAGAGATAAATTTATGAAAAAATACCTGTTGTTGGCTTTTTGTTTGATGCTTTCAGGCACCGTATCCGCTCAGACCGACCACTACTATTTGCGCGATGGCAACCATGTCCGCCATCTGAAAATCTCTCATGTGGAGGGTGAGATAACCGTTTCAGCCGATGTGGATTTTGAGCCTAACCCGAGCGAAGAAGGCCACTACCCGTGTTCGGCGGCCATTTCCGGCGCAGCAAAAAGCACCGGAGAAAACACGCTGGTCATGAAAAAACACGCCGAGAGTACGGCCAGCTACTGCGAGTTGGTCATCGACCTGACTGACAACGGGGCGAAAGTGGCCCAGTCTGAAGGATGCGACAACTTTGTCGCAGGCCTGTGCCGGTTTGCCACCGACGAAGGCAAAGTGCTGGCGAAAATTAAGTAGGCTGAATTTTTAGCGGGCAGGATTTATTGCCCTGCCCGCCGCGCCAAAAACCGGTTTTTATTTTTAGCTCGGCTGCCAAATCCACAACGCACCAACCGTTTTAGTTGCGATGCAAACCCGGTTGCGGAATTTTTATTCTTTAAGGAAAAAACATGTCGGAATTCATGAATGTCACCGTCGTTAAAAAAGCCAATGTTTATTTTGGTGGTAACGTCACTAGCCGCACCCTGCGTTTTGCCGATGGCACGGTGAAAACCCTAGGTTTTATGTTGCCGGGTGAATACACGTTCAATACCGCAAGTTCTGAAGTCATGGACATTATCAGCGGTGAGCTGGAAGTGTGGTTGCCGGATGCCGGACAATGGCGGGTTGTGCAGGGCGGCGAGTCTTTCGACGTGCCGAGTAACGCGCAATTCACGGTTAAAATTAAGTCCCCCACCGATTATTGCTGCTCATTTGGCCAATAAACGCACTCCATTACCCGCTAGAGCCGGGTGAACAACACACTTCAGTCCCAACACTTTTAAGGATCACCCATTGATTTCCACCCATAACATCACCATGCAATTTGGGGCCAAACCCCTGTTTGAAAACATCTGCGTTAAGTTCAGCGACGGCAACCGTTACGGCCTGATCGGTGCCAACGGATGCGGCAAGTCAACCTTGATGAAAATTCTAGGGGGCGAGCTGGAGCCGACCTCAGGCAATGTTGCGGTCGCACCGGACCTGCGCTTAGGCAGCCTGCGGCAAGACCAGTTTGCTTTTGAAGCATTTACGGTGCTTGACACCGTCATGATGGGGCATAAAGAACTATGGCGGGTCAAACAGGAACGCGACCGCATCTACAGCCTGCCGGAAATGAGCGAAGAAGACGGCATCACCGTAGCGGAATTGGAAGGCGATTACGCTGAAATGGATGGCTACACCGCCGAAGCCCGCGCTGGGGAACTGCTGCTCGGTTTGGATATCCCGTTGAGCCAACATTTCGGACCAATGTCGGCCGTGGCACCGGGCTGGAAATTGCGGGTGTTGTTGGCGCAGGCTTTGTTTGCAGGTCCCGATATCATGCTGCTGGATGAGCCGACTAACAACCTGGACATCAACACCATCCGCTGGCTGGAACAGGTGCTGAACGGGCGCACGGCAACCATGATCATCATCTCCCATGACCGGCACTTTTTGAACAGCGTCTGCACCCACATGGCGGATTTAGACTACGGCGAATTGCGGGTCTACCCAGGCAATTATGATGAATACATGACAGCCTCTACTCAAGCCCGTGAGCAACTGCTGTCCGACAACGCCAAAAAGAAAGCCCAAATTGCCGAATTACAAACCTTCGTCAGCCGTTTCTCGGCGAACGCCTCGAAAGCCCGGCAAGCGACATCTAGGGCCAAACAGATTGAAAAAATCAAGCTGGATGAAGTCAAGCCATCCAGCCGGGTCAATCCGTTCATCCGCTTTGAGCAAGCCAAAAAACTTCATCGTCTGGCCGTTGAAGTGCACGATTTGAGCAAAGGCTACGGGGCCGCCCCCTTGTTTGAAAACCTGAACTTAAGTATTGCTGCGGGTGAGAAGATGGCTATTATTGGCCCGAATGGCATTGGCAAAACCACCTTGCTGAAAACTTTGGTCGGCCAATTGGCCGCCGACACGGGTACGGTCAAATGGGCGGAAAACGCCGAGGTCGGCTATTTTGCCCAAGACCATGCCGAGGATTTTGCCGAAGACCAAAACTTGGTCGAATGGATGGGACAGTGGCGCAAAGAAACCGACGACGACCAAGTGGTGCGCGGCACCTTAGGGCGGCTGTTGTTCTCGCAAGAGGACAGTAAAAAATCGGTCAAGGTTTTGTCGGGCGGCGAACAAGGGCGTTTATTGTTTGGCAAGCTGATTTTGCAAAAAACCAATGTCATGGTCATGGATGAGCCGACTAACCACTTGGATATGGAGTCCATCGAATCTTTGAATCTGGCCTTAGAAAACTACCCGGGCACCTTGATTTTCGTCAGCCATGACCGCGAATTCGTCTCCTCACTGGCCACCCGAATCATCGAATTAACGCCCCAGGGCATCATCGACTTTAGCGGCAATTACGAAGAGTATTTGTTAAAACACACTGTGTAATACCATGAAAAAATACAAACAATTAGGATCAGTACAGTAGCCGCTACCGTGCTCATCAGCTTGATAGGTTGTGCAGGGATGTCTAGGCAGGGTCAAGGCAACCCTCCTTGGTACAGGGGCTGGTGCCGCCGTTGGTGGGGTTATCGGTCACGAAATTACCAAACCCAAAGATGGGTGACGCGCGATGCCCTTAAAGCTAGGCGACTGGCCTTAAGCCATCAATTAAGCCTCGCATAACAACTTCAACATATTTTACAAACCATTAGGACAAGATGCCTGCAAGCATACACAAATACGCCACCGTCGAAGAAAAAATATTGTACGCAAATGGCTTTTTTGACACTTTGGTCGTCAGGGAATCAGAGCTTTCCCCAAATAAATTGTACTTCCGAGACGATTTAAGAAAAATCTGGTTATATCAAGCGAATTGTCTTGAATTGATGGATTATCTGATAGAAAAGTACCCTTTAGGTAAATTCGATATGATTTTTGCTGATCCGCCTTATTTTCTATCCAACGGCGGCATCAGTTGCCAGGCTGGAAAAATGGTAAGCGTTAATAAAGGTGCTTGGGATAAATCGCGCGGCGCAGAGATTAACCACGAATTTAATTTGGAATGGCTGAAACGTTGCCAAAAATTACTCAACACAAATGGCACATTATGGGTAAGCGGCACACATCATGTTATTCATTCGGTTGGTTATGCCATGCAACAACTGGATATGAAAATCTTAAATGATATTACTTGGGAAAAACCGAATCCCCCGCCAAACCTTTCGTGCCGTTATTTTACCCATGCAACAGAAACGCTTATTTGGGCTGCCAAAAATCATAAATCAAAACACATTTTCAATTACTCAGACATGAGAGTTGAAAACGAAGGAAAGCAAATGAAATCAGTGTGGCGTTTTCTCCCGCCAGCAAGTGCAGAAAAAATTTTTGGCAAACATCCAACTCAAAAACCAGTGAAGTTATTAGAACGTTGTATTTTAGCTTCAACTAACGAAGGTGATTTGATACTTGATCCGTTCAATGGGAGCGCAACAACAGGGGTTGCAGCAATCAAAAACAATCGGCAGTACGTGGGAATAGAACTAGACCAAGATTATTTGGATGTTTCAGTAAAACGGTTAAATGCGGTGAACAAATGATTGAGGGCGGTTTTGGGGGTGGTAATACAATCACGGGGTTGCGGTTTGAAGAAAAAACCGATTTATTGGAATTATTTGCGGCAACTGAAGGTTATGAAGTCCAATCTGACCGTATAGGAAAAAAAATTCTCTTCGATAATTATGAAGTTGCCAAATGTTATAGAAAACATGATTTATATCGTTTCTTAAAAGCTAACGGCGTTGAATGGAAAAAACTTATTTCTAAACGTTTGTTACCTGATGATGCGCTTTATGTTATTCATAACAATACACTTTTTGTCATTGAAGTTAAATTTCAAAAAGTTGCGGGGTCCGTAGATGAAAAATTACAAACTTGCGACTTCAAAAAGAAGCAGTACAAAAAACTAATGTCCCAGTTGAATATAGATGTCGAATACATTTATGTTTTATCTGACTGGTTTAAAAAACCTGAATACAAGGATTCGCTGGATTACATTATTTCGGTAGGATGCCAATATTATTTTGAATATTTACCATTACACAAATTAGGGCTGCCTGTACCACAATAAAGCCCAACAAGTCGGTCAAAGGAATTTAGGGTTTCGCCGCCCGTTGGCGGTTTTGAAGTTCTGTTTTCATCAAGGTTCGGCGGCTTCGTTTAAGTCTTGTGAGCGGCGCGCCCCTTACCGTAACGTTAAAATTTCTAGGTTTTCTGGTTATTTGCGTATCGGTCTTTCCGGCACGGGGCGCAGTTTATCGAACTCAGCAAGTTGTTGCCTTTGCGCCGCTTAGGTTTTTTTGCGGGGCAGCGTGTAGTTCGGTGGTGTT
>DBNW01000018.1 GCA_002299425.1 Methylococcaceae bacterium UBA662
GGCGATGTCTTCCAGCATGGCTTTGCGGCGGTCGCCAAAACCTGGGGCTTTAACGGCGCACACTTTCAGAATGCCGCGCATGGTGTTCACCACCAAAGTAGCCAAGGCTTCGCCTTCAACGTCTTCAGCAACAATCAACAAGGGGCGGCTGGCTTTGGCCACGCCTTCCAAAACGGGCAGCATTTCCCGGATGTTGGAGATTTTTTTGTCATAAATCAGGATCATCGGGTCTTCCAACTCGACGCTCATGCTGTCTTGTTTGTTGATGAAGTACGGTGACAAATAGCCACGGTCGAATTGCATCCCTTCAACCACATCCAATTCGTTTTCCAAACCAGAACCTTCTTCGACCGTAATAACCCCTTCTTTGCCAACTTTTTCCATTGCCTCGGCAATGATTTGACCGACCGACTCATCCGCGTTGGCGGAAATAGTGCCGACTTGGGTAATGGCTTTGTTGTCCGCACACGGAATGGCGGAAGCCACCACGGCTTCGACGGCCTTAGAAACAGCCAGGTCGATACCGCGTTTTAAGTCCATAGGGTTCATGCCCGCAGCCACAGCTTTCAAGCCTTCATTGACAATAGCTTGGGCCAACACGGTTGCGGTGGTGGTGCCATCGCCGGCCACATCGGAGGTTTTGGAAGCCACTTCCTTCACCATTTGTGCACCCATGTTTTCGAATTTGTCTTTTAATTCGATTTCTTTGGCAACGGACACGCCGTCTTTAGTGATAGTGGGCGCACCAAAGCTTTTGTCCAAAATCGCGTTGCGGCCTTTAGGCCCTAAGGTAACTTTCACCGAGTTGGCCAGAATGTTCACGCCACGCGCCATCCGGATACGAGCTTCATCGCCAAATAATACGTCTTTTGCTGCCATTTTAAATACCTATTAACTTGTTGGTTAAGTGAGAGTTTTGATTTTTTCTAAACAAAGTGGATTAGCCCACAATGCCCATAATGTCTTCTTCGCGCATAACGATGATTTCGTCACCGTCAACTTTAACTTCGCTACCGGCATATTTACCGAACAGCACTTTGTCGCCGACTTTCACTTCCAAAGCCCGGACGGTGCCGTTGTCCAATTGTTTGCCATTACCTACCGCCAAGACGATGCCTTGGCTAGGTTTTTCGGCTGCAGAACCGGGCAATACGATACCGCCTGGGGTGGTTTTTTCTTCTTCAACACGTTTGACAATCACTCTGTCGTGTAACGGACGAATGTTCATTTATTTCTCCTGAATTAAGGTTAGTGGTTAGGGTTAAAAAATTATTAGCACTCGTTCTTAGCGAGTGCTAATAATAATCAGCTTTTGCAGTGTGTCAAGTTCTTTGGCATCATCAACGGGTCTATCACTCTTACTGTTAAAAATGAATGACCAGCAACTGCTACGTTACAGCCGCCAAATTATGTTGCCGCAATGCGATATTGCCGGACAGCAGAAACTACTCGCCAGCAAAGTCTTAATTGTCGGTGTCGGCGGCTTAGGTTCTCCCGCTGCCATGTATTTGGCTGCGGCTGGCGTTGGACATATCACTCTTTATGATGACGATATTGTGGATTTGTCGAATTTGCAGCGGCAAATCGCCCATCGCACTGCCGATATTGGGGCAAATAAAACCATTTCAAGCCAGCAAACGTTAACAGCGTTAAACCCGGAGGTTGAAGTCGTCGCTGTCCAGCAACGCTTAACAGGAGACTTACTTGAAGAAGCGGTAGAAAAAGCCGATGTAGTGATGGATTGCAGTGACAATTTCAGCACTCGTTTCGCCATCAACCGTGCCTGCGTGGCACAAAAAACGCCGTTGGTTTCCGGTGCCGCCATTCGTTTTGAGGGCCAAGTAGCGGTGTTCACACCAGGGCGCGACCACAGCCCCTGTTACAACTGCCTTTATCCTAACAACGGCGATGAAACCCAAAACTGCGCGACTAACGGCGTCATTGCCCCCATCACCGGCATCATTGGCAGTATTCAAGCTTTGGAGACCCTAAAGCTCATCGCCGACATGGGAACGCCGCTGGTTGGCAGACTGGTGTTGGTAGATGGCTTGACCATGGAATTAAGCACCCTGAAATTCAAAAAAAATCCCGTGTGCCCAACGTGTGGTTGAATCAGTAACGGCAACGTCTCGCATCCCTGCGAGAACAGCCGGTGTTTTATTTCTTAGCGCACTGGCGTTGCACAAAATGAATGACGGACTCGGCAAAGTCATTGATGACTGACGGGCTGTCGCCATGTACTTCGGTTTCACCAAACGGCGTGGCATGGTTTTGTTGAAATTGGTAGATAAAATAGCCCAGCGGTGCGAAAACCACTGCGGCCATGACTAACATCACGATAAACAATACGACGACACCACCCATGTTTCCTCCTCATTTGTTAATTGTATTAATTTTTGTAGGTGAACTGGGATAGTACTCTTTTTTTTTGCTAAAAAAAACTGCTTTTTCAGCGGTTTAACGGCAAAAAAACGGCACTGCTCAGAAGCTGTGTGAGGTGAATCCCGCGCTGCTAATTAAGCACTGCCCCGCATCGCTGTTAGACGGACAAACTGGCCGTAGGCACCGGGAGGGTAGCCTCGACAGCGTAGAAAATGGGTTGGCCGATGCATTCAGGATGGGTGCGCTTAGCGCAGTTCCACGCTACCAAAACTAGCGGGTGAGCCATCATCAGGCTGTGGCACCGCCAGTTCGCCGCAACATTCGCTTAGGGCGCGAGTTCAGGGAATTTGCGATGGCATTTAGCTCAGACTGGGTCACGCCCGACCAGTCCGCACCCTTAAGACAGATACTGCCGGATCAAGCCATTGGCGTTCTCGTTGCTGCCGCGCGGCTACTCTTCGGACGCAAAAAAAAACCCGCTAAGCTTTACAACTTACAGGTTTTTGTATTTCGTTGGTTTTCTTAAAACCTGTATTTGGTACCGACGGCCGGACTTGAACCGGCACGACTTGCGTCACCACCCCCTCAAGATGGCGTGTCTACCAGTTTCACCACGTCGGCTTAAAAGCGATCATTTCTTTTCCGTGCCTTTTGGGGTGTTTGCGTTGGCAGTTTCAGCCTGCTGACTAACCGAGTCTTGGGCTGGTGCTGATTGGGCTGCGCCGGGTATTTTTGGCAAGGCTTCTACAGGCTGTCCTAATTCGACACCCGGAATCACAGGTACGCTCGATGCCGGCTTGGCCGGTTGCTCTGCCATGATGTCTTTGCCATCAACCTGGTTACCGCCAATGACGGCCAAGCCAAGGCTGGTGGTGAAAAAAAGCGTCGCCAAAATGGCGGTTGTTCTGGTTAAAAACGAACCCGCTCCCTGGGAGCCAAAAACGCTGGATGAGGCACCCGTGCCAAAAGAAGCACCGGCATCGGCGCCTTTGCCCTGCTGGATCATGATTAGGCCGATTATGCCTAAGGCCAGCAACACATGAATAACAATAATGGCTTGATACATAGAGTAAATGGGCTATGCCGAATGATAAATCTGTAAAAAGGATTCCGCATCCAAGGAAGCACCACCAATTAACCCGCCATCGATATCCGGCATGGCAAACAGTCCCTTGGCATTATCGGGCTTGGCACTGCCGCCGTAGACAATTTGCATCTTTTCGGCAAGTTCCGCATCTTTTGCGGCTAGGTATTGGCGGATGTATTGATGGACTTCTTGGGCTTGTTCGGCGGTCGCTGTTTTTCCGGTGCCAATTGCCCAAACCGGCTCATAAGCAATGACAGCTTTGCTGAATGCGTCCCTGTCCGCAACATTGATTACAGCGGCCAGTTGCTCGTCAATGACCGCGAAAGTCTGGTTATTTTCACGTTGCGCTAGGGTTTCACCCACGCACAACACCGGGATTATGTTTTTGGCTAAGGCTTGACAAAAACGAGCCGCCACCGATTCATTGGTGTCACCGTAAAAAGCGCGCCTTTCCGAGTGGCCTACCAAGACATAGCGGCAGGAGAACTCGCTGAGCATGGCAGCGGACACTTCACCCGTGTAAGCACCCGACGGCTGGTCGGCGACATTTTGCGCGCCTAGGCCCAAACGAGTACCTTTAGTGATTGCCGCTAGGTCAGCCAGGTAAACATAAGGGGCGCAGACTGCACTGTGAGCGGAGCTTTCGCCTAATCCAGTAATGATGGCTTCGGCCAGTGCCTTAACGCTGGCTCTCGTACCGTTCATTTTCCAATTACCGAGTACAAGCATCTGACGCATGGTTAGCTCCCCTTAAAATAAAACCCGTAATCATATAGAAAACCTTCATTTAACTCAAGAAGCGATTTCTTGCCGTACCGCATTCGATAAGTGCTTAGCAATGCACGCCACTTGCTCTAAATTTCTGCCTTCAACCATCACGCGAATAAGAGGCTCGGTACCGGAAGCTCTCAACAAAACCCGTCCCGCGTCACCTAGGGCTTGTTCAGCCGATTCAACAGCGGCCTTGATTGGCTGGTTATGTTCGAGAGTCATTTTTTCAGCCATTTTGACATTGATTAAAACTTGTGGGTATTTTTTCATGCCTGATTTCAACTCATGCAAACTTTTGCCCGTCATTTGCATTTCCGCCAACACCAGCAAGGCCGCAATAATACCGTCCCCGGTGGTGGTTTTATCCAAGCAGATGATGTGTCCTGACCCTTCGCCACCCAAGATGCCCTCGTGCTCCTGGAGCATTTCCAACACATAGCGGTCCCCGACTTTGGCCCTAAGCAAAGGGATACCCAGCTGCCTCAAGCCATGCTCCATGCCTAGGTTACTCATCAAGGTGCCGACCACTGGCCCGCGCATTTGCCCGGCCGCCAACTTAGCCTTGGCTAGAATAAAAATTATTTCGTCGCCATCGACAATTTCCCCTTTGTGATCGACCATGATCAAGCGGTCGCCGTCGCCGTCCAAGGCCACGCCGACATCGGCTTGATGCGCCAAAACAGCAGCGGCCAAATTAGCGGGGTTGGTGGCACCGCAATCACGGTTAATGTTGAGACCATTGGGTTCAACCGCCATAGCGATGACATCGGCGCCAACTTCACTGAACACAGGGGGGGCAACATGATAGGTTGCGCCATTGGCACAATCGACAACGATTTTCATAGACCCAAAATCCAGTCTAGTGGGTACGCTGGCTTTGCAAAATTCTATGTAGCGCCCGGGTGCGTCGCTAAGACGCTTGGCCTTGCCTAAACGCGCCGAATCCACGGTAGTCATTGGCAAGTCTAAATAGCCCTCTATTTGTTGCTCGATGTCATCGGACAGCTTAGTCCCGTGCACGGAAAAAAACTTAATGCCGTTGTCGTAGTAGGGATTGTGCGAGGCACTAATGACGATACCCGCCTTCGCCCTTAAGGTGCGCGTTAAATAAGCGATGGCCGGTGTCGGCATAGGGCCTAACAAACGGGTGTCGACGCCTGCCGCCGTAAGCCCCGCTTCCAGCGCGGATTCAAACATGTAGCCGGAAATGCGCGTGTCTTTTCCGACCAAGACAAAATCATGATTGTCATTGGCAAACACTTTTCCTGCGGCCCAGCCCAATTTTAATAAAAAATCTGCCGTGATGGGCGGCTCGCCGACTTTGCCGCGGATTCCGTCAGTCCCAAAATACTTTCTCGCCATAAGACAACCATTTCCTATGTTCACAACAAAAGGGGCATCACACCCCTTTTGATTGAACTTCTAAATTTTATTAGTTTTGCTCAGCAGTTCCGCTAATAGGTGGTTCTGGCTTCAAAGTGCCTTTCACCCAATTCTCATCGGCATGGACGCCGCCGCTTGGAGGCAAATCGGTCCAACCGTCAGGGGCGCGCACTGGCCTGCGCGCCATCAAATCGTCAATTTGATTTTTGTCGATGGTTTCATATTTCATCAAAGCCTCCGCCATCGAATGCAGAATATCGATGTTTTCTTTGACAAGTTTTTCTGCTCGTTCGTAGTTGCGGTCGATGATAGAGCGGATTTCCTCGTCGATGGTATGCGAGGTTTCCTCCGCAACCGATTTGTGCTGGGTCACGGAACGGCCTAGGAACACTTCGCCCTCTTCTTCGCTGTAGGCTAAAGGCCCTAAACGCTGCGACAAACCCCATTTAGTGACCATGTTCCTGGCCAATTCAGTAGCACGTTCTATGTCGTTGGAAGCACCGGTACTAACTTGCTCCCAGCCAAAAATAACTTCCTCGGCTATGCGCCCACCGTACAGACTGGAAATCATGCTATCAAGCTTTTGCTTGCTGGCACTGTACTGGTCTTTTTCCGGCAAGAACATGGTGATGCCTAAAGCCCGGCCACGCGGCATGATGCTGACTTTGTAAACCGGGTCGTGTTCGGGGACTAAACGGCCGACAACGGCATGGCCGGCTTCATGATAGGCCGTCATGCGTTTTTCCTTTTCACCCATGACCATGGAATGGCGCTCGGCACCCATGATGATTTTGTCTTTGGCTTTTTCCAAATCAAACATGCTGACTACGCGCTTGTTCATGCGCGCGGCAAACAAAGCCGCCTCGTTGATGAGGTTGGCCAAATCGGCACCCGAAAAACCCGGCGTCCCTTGGGCGATGTATTTAATTTCAACGTCCTCGGCGATAGGCACTTTCTTGATGTGGACTTTCAGGATTTGCTCCCGCCCCCTGACATCCGGCAAAGCCACGGTGACTTGCCGGTCAAAGCGGCCCGGACGCAGCAACGCTTTGTCCAACACATCGGGGCGGTTGGTAGCGGCGATAACGATGACGCCCTCGTTGCCTTCAAAGCCGTCCATTTCCACCAGCAATTGGTTTAGGGTCTGCTCGCGTTCGTCATTGCCGCCGCCTAATCCGGCCCCACGCTGGCGCCCGACCGCATCAATCTCGTCGATAAAAATGATGCACGGGGCATGTTTTTTGGCTTGCTCAAACATGTCCCGGACACGCGATGCGCCGACACCGACAAACATTTCGACAAAATCAGAACCGGATATGGTGAAGAACGGCACTTTCGCTTCGCCGGCAATGGCCCGCGCCAGCAAGGTTTTGCCGGTTCCAGGCGGCCCCACCATCAAGGCACCCCGGGGGATTTTTCCACCCAATTTCTGGTATTTGGCCGGGTCTTTCAAAAAATCGACCATCTCGGACACTTCTTCTTTGGCCTCGTCGCAGCCGGCCACATCCGCGAAAGTGATTTTTATCTGATCTTCTTCCAGCATGCGCGCCTTGCTTTTACCAAAACTCATAGCACTGCGACCACCGGCACCGCCACCCTGCATTTGCCGCATAAAAAACACCCAGACAGCAATCAGCAGCAGCATGGGACCGAACGACACCAACAACTGCATTAACAATGACGGCTGTTCCGGCGGTGCGACTTTGATTTCGACATTATTGGCCAACAAATCATCCACTAAATGAGGGTCGGCCGGGGCGTAGGTTTTAAACAACTGCCCGCCTTGCATTCTGCCTTTGATGACCGGGTCGTCGATGACTACCTCGGCCACCTGCCCCGCCCTGACCGCATCAATGAAATGGGAATAAGACACCGCCGCATCGGCGCGCTCGACTTGCGGGCCAAAATTATTGAACAGAGACATCAACACGATCGCGACGACCACCCACACTATCAAATTTTTTATTATTTCATTCAATTTACACGCCCCCTGGGCCTGTTAAGTCCGTAAAAAGTTAAGTGCTCCAAGCCACCGCCAGCCGCTTTAAAAACCAAACCTGTCATTTCTGTCGGTTTAAAATAACCACGTCGCCCCACGATATGGGTCCGGCATACTGTCATTTAAAGCCTTTGGCCAAAATATACACTTCGTTGCTGCGGGGCCTTGAGGCTTTGGGTTTTCTGATAACAACCCGGGTGAACCGTTGTTGGACATTTCTATGGAATTCTGCAAAACCAGTGCCTTGAAAAATTTTGGTCAAAAACATCCCTTCCTTAGCCAAAATTGCACACGCCGTGTCCAGAGCCAGTTCTGCTAAGTACATCGCACGGGGCTGGTCTGTTTCTTTATTTCCGCTCATATTCGGTGCCATGTCGGACAATACCAGATTAACCTCGGCAGTATTCAGGCTATCAAGCAACTGTCTTAAAACCGCTTCTTCTCGAAAATCGCCTTGGATCAATTCCACCCCTGGCAACGGCTCCATGGGCAAGATATCCAAGGCAATGAGCCGGTCGTTTTTTCCCAGCAACGGTCTGACATATTGTGACCAGCTACCCGGAGCCGCTCCCAAATCTACAACCGTCATACCCGGCTTGATGATTTTGTCTTTCTCTTGAATTTCTTCCAGCTTGAACGCCGCCCGTGACCGGTAGCCACGCGCTTGCGCAAGTCTGACATAGTCATCGTCAAAATGTTCTTGCAACCAACGGCTGCTGCTTTTACTTCTGGCCATACCGTTCGGTTAGTGTAGAATTCGCCGTTTTTTTAAGTCGAACCATGAAACCCGCAGACAAAAGAAGTTTTCGCGCCCAAGCCCACTCGTTAAAACCCGTCATCCTCATTGGCCAAGCCGGGCTTTCCCCCGGCGTCTTAGCAGAAACCAAGACGGCGTTGGACACCCACGAATTGATTAAGGTCAAAATCCGTGCGGAAAAAGTCGAGCGAAAAGTGATCTACGAAAAACTGTGCCGTGAAACCGGTGCCGAATTGATCCAGGCCATCGGCCAAATGGCCGTGCTTTACCGCCCCAATCCCAACAAGCAAAATGCCCTCGCACAAAAAGCCCCTTAAAAAATAACTAAAGTCGGGTGTTAAACGTAGTGGATGGCAATGATTGCATAGTCAACGTTGCCGCTAGGTGCCTTCACCGTCACTACGTCTTCGACTTCCTTGCCGATTAAGGCGCGCGCAATGGGCGAACCGATGGAAATCCGTCCCTCTTTGATACTGGCTTCGTCTTCGCCAACAATCTGATAAACATACCGTTTTTCAGACTCTATTGCTTCAATTTCAACCGTTGCCCCAAACACGACTTTGCCGTTAGGATCCAGCTTGGTGATGTCAATGATTTGGGCATTGGACAATTTGGCTTCAATTTCCGCGATACGCCCCTCGGCAAAGCTTTGCTGATCACGGGCGGCATGGTATTCGGCGTTTTCTTTTAAATCGCCATGCGCCCTAGCTTCGGCAATCGCCGCAATAATGCGCGGACGAATGACGGATTTTAATTCTTCCAATTCCTCGCGCAGTTTATTTGCCCCGGTCACGGTTAATGGCACTTTTGTCATGGTTTTTGCTCCTTTTTAGGTTTCCATTGCCGGCGTTAAACCAGGCTTTTATGTAAATCTTGCAGGCAGTTCACGTCGCCTGCATCCAGTTCGCCCAGCGCGTAGCAGGCGGCCTTAGCCCCCGCCATGGTGGTGTAATAACTTACCCGGCGCTGCAAAGCCTCGCGGCGCATGGTGAATGAATCTGAGATGGCCTTTTTGCCTTCGGTGGTGTTGATGATCAATTGGATTTGGCCGTTTTTGATTCTATCGACGGTGTTTGGGCGGCCTTCGTTGACCTTATAAACCACTTCGCAGGGAATGCCGGCCGCCTTTAAAACGTTGGCCGTCCCGCCCGTGGCGACAATTTGGTATTTTTTATCCACCAGCATGAGGGCAACCTCGACCAATTTGCCTTTGTCGGCATCGCGGACGCTGATGAGCACTTTGCCGCCGTGGTCCAGTTTCACCCCGGCCGCCCGCTGCGATTTTGCAAACGCCTCGCCAAAAGTTTTGCCCACGCCCATCACTTCGCCGGTGGATTTCATTTCCGGCCCTAACAGCGGGTCAACCCCCGGGAATTTGACAAACGGGAACACCGCCTCCTTCACCGAATAATACGGCGGGATGCGCTCTTGAGTCACGCCCTGCTGCACTAGGGATTGCCCGACCATGCAACGGGCGGCGATTTTTGCCAGCGGATAGCCGGTGGCCTTAGACACGAACGGGGCGGTGCGCGACGCCCTGGGGTTGACTTCCAGGACGTAAATGGCTTCGCCCTGGATGGCGAACTGGGTGTTCATCAAGCCTTTAACGCCCAAGGCTTCGGCCATTTTTTTCACTTGCTCGCGCAACTGATCTTGCAATGCTTTTGACAAGCCGTAAGGCGGCAAAGAACAGGCCGAATCGCCGGAATGCACGCCGGCTTGTTCGATATGTTCCATCAGACCGCCGATCAACAGGGTTTCGCCGTCGTAAATGGCATCCACGTCCATTTCCACCGCATCGTCGAGAAACCGATCCAGCAACACCGGCGCATCGAAAGACACGCTGACCGCCTCTTTCATGTAGCGTTGCAGGCCCTCCTCGTTGACCACGATTTCCATGGCCCGCCCGCCCAAGACGTAGGAAGGCCGCACCACCAGCGGGTAGCCTAACTGCTTGGCAGCGACCAAGGCTTGTTCGGGCGAGCGGGCGGTGGCGTTCGGCGGCTGCCTTAACCCTAACCGCGCCAACAATTGCTGGAAGCGTTCGCGGTCTTCGGCTAGGTCTATCGAATCGGGCGAAGTGCCAATAATGGGCACACCGGCGGCTTCCAGGGCGCGCGCCAGTTTTAAGGGGGTTTGCCCGCCGTACTGCACGATCACGCCCTTAGGGTTTTCCAAGTGCACGATTTCCAACACGTCTTCCAATGTCAACGGCTCAAAATACAAACGGTCGGAGGTGTCAAAATCGGTCGATACCGTCTCAGGGTTGCAATTGACCATGATGGTCTCGTAACCGTCCTCGCGCAAGGCCAAGGCGGCATGGACGCAGCAGTAATCAAATTCGATGCCCTGGCCGATGCGGTTGGGGCCGCCGCCCAGAATAACGATTTTTTCCCGATCTGTGACCCGTGCCTCGCATTCCTGGTCGTAGGTGGAATACAAATAGGCGGTATCGGAGGCAAATTCCCCCGCACACGAGTCGATGCGTTTGTAAACGGGGCGAATGCCGTGGTGATGGCGGCGATCGCGCACATCAGCCTCGGCTACCGCCAACAACTTGGCCAAGCGGGCATCGGAGAAACCCTGGCGTTTGAGCCGGAACCAATCCTCTTTTTTCAGGGTGGCTAAGGTACAGGTCGCCAACGCCTGCTCGGCCATGATCAAATCGTGCACCTGCGCTAAGAACCAGGGGTCGATTTTGCAAATGTCCTGTATTTGCATCAGGCCCATACCGCTGCGGAAGGCGTCGGCGACATAACGCAGCCGGTCCGGGCCTGGGTGGCGCATTTCCCGTTGCAGTGTTTCCGCAGACTCTTCGGCCGCCCAATCGATGATTTCATCCAGTCCGGTGATGCCCGTTTCCAAGCCGCGCAGGGCTTTTTGCAAGGATTCTTGGAAATTGCGGCCTATCGCCATCACTTCCCCCACCGATTTCATTTGCGTGGTCAGGCGGTCGTCGGCCTGGGGAAATTTTTCAAAGGTAAAACGCGGTATTTTGGTGACCACGTAATCGATGCTGGGCTCAAACGAGGCCGGGGTCTTGCCGCCGGTGATTTCGTTTTGCAATTCGTCCAGCGTGTAGCCGACCGCCAGTTTTGCCGCCACTTTGGCAATGGGAAAACCGGTGGCCTTGGAGGCTAAAGCCGACGAACGCGATACCCGGGGGTTCATTTCAATAACCAGCAGGCGGCCGTTTTCAGGGTTGATGGCCACCTGCACGTTGGAGCCACCGGTATCGACGCCGATTTCCCGCAGCACCGCCAACGACACATTGCGTAAGCGCTGGTATTCCTTGTCGGTCAGGGTTTGCGCGGGGGCCACAGTGATGGAATCGCCGGTATGCACGCCCATCGGATCAAAGTTTTCGATCGAGCAGACGATGATGCAGTTGTCGTTACGGTCACGCACCACTTCCATTTCAAACTCTTTCCAGCCCAGCACCGACTCTTCAATCAGCAATTCGCGGGTCGGCGACAGGTCCAGGCCGCGCTCGCAAATCTCAAGGAATTCCTCGCGGTTGTAGGCGATGCCGCCGCCGCTGCCGCCCATGGTGAAGGACGGGCGGATGACGGTCGGGTAGCCGACTTCTTTTTGCGCCGCTAAGGCTTCTTCCAAGCTGTGGGCGGTTTTAGACTTAGCCACCTCAAAGCCGATTTTACGCATGGCTTGGTTGAACAACTCGCGGTCTTCGGCTTTGTTGATGGCCTCTTTGGTGGCGCCGATCATTTCCACGCCGTATTTCGCCAACACGCCGTGCCGGTCCAATGCCAACGCGCAGTTCAGTGCCGTTTGCCCGCCCATGGTCGGCAACACGGCGTCGGGGCGTTCTTTTTCGATGATTTTCTCGACGGTCTGCCAATCAATCGGCTCGATGTAAATGGCATCGGCCATGTCCGGGTCGGTCATGATCGTCGCCGGATTGCTGTTCACCAGGATCACCCGGTAGCCCTCGGCCTTCAGCGCCTTGCAGGCCTCGGCGCCGGAGTAGTCGATCTCGCAGGCCTGGCCGATCACGATCGGGCCGGCACCGATGATCAGGATGGTCTTGATGTCGGTGCGCTTGGGCATCAACGTGGGCCAATGTGCTTGTCGAGGAAGGCTTCCATTTCGGTGTACAGGTCGACCTGGTTCTGGAAGTCGAAGAAGCCATGGGCTTCGCGCGGTTCCAGCACCGTCACCTCCACTGGCCGGCCGGCCTCCTCCAGGCGGTTGGCAAGGATGTGGAACTGCGACATTGGCACCCGCAGATCTCGCTCGCCGTGCACCAGCATGACCGGGATGCGGATGCGGTCGATGTTGTAGGCCGGCGACTGGGCACGCTGTTCTTCGACCGACTCGGGCAGTACCCGGCGCAGGTAGGCGCGGCCACTCTCGGTCTCGGGTATGTCGCCATCGCGGAACATCAGCGGCAGCGAGTGCACGCCTACATAGCTGATGGCGCAACGGTAGCGGTCCGGTTCGCGCACCACGCTTTGCATCGCCGCGAAGCCGCCGTAGGAGGCACCATAGGTGCAGATTCGGCCGGGATCTGCGATGCCCTGGTCGACCGCCCACTGCACGGCATCGGTCATGTCGTCGATCATGTTCGTTCCCCAGCGGCGGAAACCCTTGGCTTCGAACGCATCGCCATAGCCGCCGGAACCGCGGAAATTGATCTGCAGCACCGCATAGCCGCGGTTGGCGAGAAACTGCACCTCGGGATTGAAACGCCATTCATCGCGTGGTCCGTGCGGACCTCCGTGCGGATGCAGGATCATCGGCAGTTTGCGCGGCTCGGCACCGCGCGGCAGTGTGAGATAACCGTGCAAGTTCAGGCCATCGCGGGCGGTGACCATGATCGGCCGCATCTCGGCCATCTGTGCCGGCTGGATCCAGTCCATCCTGGCAAGCAGGAAACGGGCTTGGCCGCTATCGCGGTCAAAAAGGAAATAGGAACCTGGATCGGTGTCGCTGTAGACGCGGAACAGCAGGAACCGCCCGTCCTCGCTGAACACCGAAAAATCGACCACGCGATCGGGGAAGGCATTGACGAGGCCGGCCAACAGGCGGGTCTCGGAATGTTCCGGCTCCACCCATTGGTAGCCCGGGATCCCGTCCATGAAGCGTACCGCCAGCAGGGTCTTGCCATCACTCGAAAAGAACCCGTCGATCGGATCGACATGGGGATTGCGCGCCAGCACCCGCTCCTCGTTGCCCTGGACATCGACGAGGGCGATGCGCTCGGGCTCGCCGGTATCGCTGACCACCATCAGCACGCGCTCATCGTCGTGATGCATGCGGAGCGGCATGCGGGTACCGCCCTCACCCAGCTTGCGGGTGTGGACGCGCTGCCAATCGTCTCCGACCCGCCGGTAGGTGGATTGCGACAGATCGTCGTCCTGGCCGAAGGCATAGCGCGGCCGCCCTTGCTGGTCGACGACGAACCCGCCGAAGTCCAGCGGCGAGGTGGCGACGGTGGAGATTTCGCCGTTGTGGGTGTCGAGACGATAGAGGAAAGAGCCGTCGATCGAGCGCGAGATCAGCACGTAGCGGTCGTCGTTGCGCAGGGTATCGACCAGGGAGTAGGTGTTGCCCCGTGGCACGTCGATCCGCCGTGTGCCATCGACGTTGGCGATGAACATGTCGCCACTACCAACTCGGAAATCGAATCGGCCCAGCTTGCGGGTGACGAACATGATGAAGCGCTGATCGCTGACCCATTCGATGCGCTCGATGTGGCGGTTCTCGCCATAGTCGAAGCGGCCGATCAGGGAAAGATCGGCGGTCCTGAGAATGGCGAGTTCGGTACGGTCGCCGCGCGGCACGCTGACCGCGAGGTGGGTTCCGGCGGGGGACATCGAGACGCTGGTGAACTCGGGATCACGGAAAAAATCGCCCACTGGCAGTTCGGAGGAATTGTCCGCGATCGCCAACGGCGATCCGAACAAGGCCAGGAGGCCGATTGAGAGCAAGGATCGTATGGATCGACGCATGACAACTGGCTCCTTCAGGCAGGAAACGGGGTTGGGTGATTCTATGTGGACTCAACGTGACATGGCAGCGATGAAGCGGTCGAACAGGCCGGCCACGTCGTGCGGGCCGGGGCTGGCTTCCGGATGCCCCTGGAAGCTGAAGGCCGGCACGTCGCTGCGCTCGATGCCCTGGTTGCTGCCGTCGAACAGCGAGCGGTGCGTCACCCGCACGCACGCCGGCAAGCTGGCCTCGTCGACGGCGAAGCCGTGGTTCTGGCTGGTGATCATCACCCGGCCGGAATCGAGGTCCTGCACCGG
>DBNW01000081.1 GCA_002299425.1 Methylococcaceae bacterium UBA662
AATTTAAGCGCGATTGCCCTGGGGTTATGAGGGGTATTGATGGAGCAGATTAAATTAGCTCTTCCAGGGCTTTAAAACCCTGGAAGACCTGCTTTTTTCTTAGCAAGAAGACCGTGTGTTTACCAGGTGCAACGGACTGGTGTCCATTCCCTGTGCAACAGCCGCTGTTCTGGAACCATCTTCATTCTATCTTCAGACCTGCCTTGGCCTGCTATCAAAAACTCGTTGCGCGCACCGGTGCCAACGATTTTTACTTGCACTTCATAAGCGTACGAAGGATCTTGCGGGTCATCATCGCCCAAATCCGTGTTCACGATCACAGCACCGCCAGCAGCGACAGGATCCCGCCGTCCTGAAGACAGCAAGACTTTGGGCTTGCCTGTAGCAGGCCACCAACCATTCTTAGGTGGGGTACCGCCTTCAAATTCGCCACGGCCATCAATTTGGAAAAAACGCGCCTCGAAAGTAGCGGTCGCTGCGCTATTGTTAAGCAACTGCACGGTGTAGAACCGGCTCGCCAGCCTTAGTGGTGCATCCGGATCGTCTTCTTGGTTGCTTTCACCGATATTTTCGATAGGGCCTGAAGACAAGCAGTAAGTTGCAGCGGAAGCGGTGTTTGCTCCGAACAGCAAAAGGCCGCACAGGCCAGTCACAGAAAGGGTTTTCATGAAGAATTCTCCGAAAATAATATTGAAGGATACGGCATTGCCGGGGACGGCTGTTAGAAGCGCTAGCCCCTGTAATGACAAGCCGGGGCTAGGTTAACAAAAATAAATGCAAAACGGAATCATTTTCATTAATAAACATCCAAGGTGTTTTTAAACACGCTAAAAGCGTAAAACCGAGCGATTGTGGCTCGCTCAAGGAAAATACACCGTCCATTTCATGCCGCCTAATGCCGCGCTAGTACCTCCTTCCAGCCGGCCATTAATCAGGCCGATTAAATCGTGCACGACTGTCATGCCAATGCCATGCCCGTGAATGTTTTCATCAGCGCGAACGCCGCGTTTTAAAATTTCATTAAACTGGCCTGCCGGGATACCCGGTCCGTCGTCTTCAATAGTTAACAACACGGAGAAATCCCGCCTGGCTTTCCTTTGATTCAGGCAAATGCTAACCGTGACCTGGTGCTGACACCATTTGCAGGCATTGTCCAGCAAGTTACCGACAATTTCATACAAGTCGCCTTGTTCGCAATAAATGGGGCAGGCATCGGGGATGTCCAGCTCAAAGCGGATGTTTTTGTCCCGATACACCTTGCCTAAAGACGCTAGGATTTTATTGATAATGTCGGCTAAGTCTGCCGTTTTGATGGTTTTGTACGCGCCCTTAGCCGCCGCCCGTTGCAATTGGTAATCGACAATTTCGTTCAGCCTTGAAATTTGTTCTTGAACCGTCTGCCTGTTTTCACTGAACGACTCGGCGCAACCCCGCAATATAGCCAACGGGGTTTTTAGGCTGTGCGCTAAATCCGCCAGATTGTTTCGGTAACGCGCCAAATGCGCGCGTTCAATACTGATAAATGCGTTCAAATTACCCACTAAGCTTTGCAATTCTGTGGGATACACACCGTCCAAGTGGGTTTTCCGTTCTTGCTCGATAGCTTCTAGGTCTTGCACAATGCGTCGCAACGGTCTCAAACTCCAGCGCAGCAACTCAAACTGAATGGCCACTAAAACCACCGCTATCACTAACAACAAAAACCGCAACGCCGATTGCAACGGTTTGATTTGGTTGCTGATAAAACGGGCGTCCTCAGCAACGGTAAAAATATAGACCGGTTCGCCCGCTGCGTTTTTCCGGGTGGCCGCATAGTGCAACACATAACGGTTGTTGTCATCGAACAAAAACACTGACTCGCCCGGCATCAATTCCGGCGGCTGCATGGCGGTTAAACCGAGTGCCGAAGGCGATTGCCAAACGATTTTGTGCAGACCCTGGCGGATAAAAGCGTAGACACCCGAACCCGGATTTTCTAGGCGGGGATCATGCAGCCAATGGTTGGGCATCAACAATTGGGCAGAATCACTGAATGCGGCGGCTGACAGCAGCGAATAAGCCTGGATTTGCAGGCGTTCTCTCAGGGCACTTTCGGCACTTTCCCGAAAACCCTCTTCCAAAATCACCGCTACCAAGACAAAAAACACGGTCAGTACCAAACCTTCGGCCAGCAACAGCCGAAAGCTCAATGATCTATTCTTTAACATTAACGGCACGGTGCTACAGGCATCTTTAGGCGGGTATGCGGTAGCCCCGGCCGCGCAACGTTTCGATGGGTTTGCAAGTGCCATCCGGGTCAAGCTTCTTCCGCAGCCGACCAATAAAAACTTCAATGACATTGCTGTCGCGTTCAAAGTCTTCGTCGTAGATGTGGGCAGTCAATACCGACTTGGAAATCAGCTCGCCTTTACGCAGCATCAAATACTCCAAAACCTTGTACTCATAGGCCGTTAAATCCAGCTTCTCACCGCAAACAAACACCTCCTGAGCAACCGTGTCCAACGCGATGTTGCCGTGAGTCAACACAGGGTGGGCTTGCCCCACCGAACGCCGAATCAGGGCGTTCAGCCGGGCCAGTAATTCCTGGTAATGAAACGGCTTGACCAAATAATCATCCGCACCCGCTTCCAAGCCCTCCACTTTATCTTGCCAGCGGTTGCGGGCGGTCAGCACCAAAACCGGCAAGCCGATACCCGCCTTACGCAAACGGTTGACCAGCTCAATCCCAGAAAAATCAGGCAAACCAATGTCTACAATCGCCGCATCCAAGGCGTATTCCTTAGCCATAAAAAGCCCGTCCGCGCCGTTATGGGCCATGTCTACCGCAAAGCCCTTGCTTGCTAAAAAATCCCGGACTTGACCGGCCAAAATTTTTTCATCCTCAACCACTAGCACACGCATGACATCCTCTAGTTCAGCGGGGATGCCGCAAAATTGGCAAGCACTCCGGCAAAAGCCGTTCCCAATCTGCCCGCGAGGCGGTCCAGCAGGCGTTCTTGACGGGTATAATCCATGCGTTTTTTAACGCCAATCAGCTTTTCGGCAACCGAGTCTTGTGAGCCGAAGTCATCCGCCAAACCCAATTTAATACCGGACTCACCCGTCCACACCAAACCGGAAAACAGTTCCGGCGTTTCTTTCAGACGGTCGCCACGGCCTGCTTTAACAGCAGCGATAAATTGTTGATGCACTTGGTTCAACAAGGTTTGCATGTATTCGCGCTCGCTGTCCTTAGACGGCGAAAACGGGTCAAGTAACGCCTTGTGCTCGCCTGCGGTCATTAACCTGCGCTCAACACCGATTTTTTTCATGGTATCGACGAAACCGAAACCGTCCATCAAAACCCCGATGGAGCCTAGCAAGCTAGCCGGGCTGACGAAAATTTTGTCGCTGGCCGAAACGGCGTAGTAACAACCGGAGGTACAAATATCGGCAACCACCGCATAAATGGGCAATTTTGCATGTTCGGTTTTTATTTTTTTGATCTCGTCATAAATAAGGCTGGAGTGTACGGGACTGCCGCCGGGGGAATTGGCGTACAAAATAATGCCCTTAGTATTAGGGTTTTGTACCGCCTTCCGCAAGCTGTCGACAATAGCTTCGGCGTTAGCTTGCTGGTCTTCGGCGATCATGCCAATTATATTGATGACGGCGGCATGACCTTCCCCGGTTGATATTTCGGCCTCAAACTGAGGGTACAACGTGACCCCGGCCAAAATAAACAGATACAAAAACAGCAACACCTTAAAAAAGGCACTCCAGTGCCGGCTGCGTTTTTGTTCTGCCAGGGCCGCAAAAGCCAGTTTTTCAATGATACTGCGTTCCCAAGCGGAGCCGTGCGCTGAATCTTTATCGTGTTGATTTTCCATAATGGTTACATAAACTCTAAAAGTTGGGTGGGCTGATCCAAGCACAGCAAAGGCTGGTATTGCCTTAGGGATTCAAGCGGGTGAGCACCGCAGGCGACAGCCACCGACGGTATTTGGGCGTTCCTGGCCATTTGCAAATCATGAATGGAATCTCCGACCATTAAGGTGCGCTCCCGGCTTATCCGGGTGTAACCAATCAGCTCGTTGATCATTTTCGGGTCGGGTTTAGAGGCGGTTTCATCCGCACACCGGGTAGCGCAAAAAAACTCCCGAGTACCGGTTTCGGCCAAAGCCTCGTCAAGACCCGCCCGGGTCTTGCCAGTGGCCACTGCTAAGTGATAACCGGCTGCTTGCAATTGCTGCAACATGCCGTAAACGCCTGCAAACAAATCGTCCCGGCTGACCCGGTGCGAAAAATACTCACGACTGTAATGCTCAATCAGCAAATGCTGGAGGTCATCGTTTGCTTGCGGAAATAGACGTTTCATAGCTCGGTCGATGCTTAAACCAATGACGTCCTTAGCGGCCTGATGTTCAGGGGCGGGCAAGCCGCAGTGTTCACCTGCTTTTTTCAAGCAACGGGCGATCCAATCTACGGAATCCATCAGGGTACCGTCCCAATCGAAGATAATTAAATCAAACCGGTTCTTCATGCCTTAGCAAGTCGGTCAAGGGTTTTGGCAAAGGGGCGAAAACGGTTATCGGCTGGCCACTGTCTGGATGCTGAAACGTTAAGGTCGCAGCATGCAAGAACATGCGATTATAGCCTTTGTTTTTGAAATAACGGTTACTGTCATCAAAACCGTAACGCTCATCCCCTACGATAGGATGGCCTAAGCTGGCGGCATGCACCCGGATTTGATGGGTACGTCCAGTTTTTGGCATGGCCTCGACTAAGGTCGCTTCTTTAAACAGACGAACCCGTCGGAACAACGTTTCCGCAGGCTTGCCGGTCGAGCTGACGACCACTTTTCGCTCTCCTCCTTGGCCGACATTTTTTCGCAACGGCACCGTGACGACTTGTTTTTTACGCAGCCACTGCCCGGCCAATAAAGCCGTGTACGTTTTTTGCACTTGGTCCAGCCGAAACAACCCGTGTAACTGCCGTAGCGCGGCGGCTTTTTTAGCAATGATCAGACAGCCGGAGGTGTCTTTGTCCAATCGGTGTACCAATTCCAAAAACTTAGCTTCCGGCCTGGCTAAGCGCAAGCCTTCAATCACGCCGGCATTCACACCGCTGCCGCCGTGGACGGCAAAATCTGACGGCTTGTTGATAACCATCAGAGAATCGTCCTCAAACAAAATACCCTGCCACAAAGCCTCTCTCAAATGAGAGGGGAGAAACGTCGTGACTGGCCGGTCGGCTACCCTGACCGGCGGAATCCTGACCATATCCCCTAATACCAAACGGTAGTCGGCATCGACCCGGCCTTTATTGACCCGCACCTCGCCTTTTCTGACAATTCGGTAGATAAACGTTTTTGGCACGCCTTTCAACCGGGCGATTAAAAAATTATCCAACCGTTTTTCTTGGTTATTTTCGTTTATTTCGACGTATTGCACAGACAACGCAGTGCCGGTCTCAGGTTTATTCATAGACTTGGGAAAATTTTCCGACTTAAAGGGGCGATACTTAAAAAATTGATGAATGCTCGCAAGGTTGTTATATTAGACGGGTTTTTTTAAAGAAAAAACATACAGGTCAACTTTATTTGGGCAACCCCTGGTCTTTTTAAAGCCATCGCCCGCCATTTAGGCATAGCCACCGCCACCCAAACAAATGCCGGGCAAAAAAACCACGCCAGGGGACAAAATAAAACCGGCGAGTGCTGCCACAAAAAAACAAACCCGTAAAATCCCTGTCTACGCCTAGCCCAAAAGAATCATGGCACCCGCAATAGACGGGTACAAAATTACCCAGCGACCGCCTTATTTAATGTTAAGGCTACGCAACATTAGGTCTAACCAGACACACTCTTTATTTAACCCCTGCCCACACCAGGCTAGCAGAAAGACTGATTTAACAGCAACTTAAAAAACCACTGGCTGAAATCCTCGCCCCGGCTACCGGGAAATTGCCAGCCCAATTGGGTTTGCAAGCCTGACAAAACTCACCCACCGTAACTCTGGCCTGCCGTTGGCGGGCTTCCAGCCCGGTCGGGTTTGCAAACAAGGCGGAATTCAACCCGTGTGCATCAAACACTAGGTGCCAGCCGCCCTAAGAGAAAACTACTAAACAGTCCCATTTTTAATCTGGCAACGGAGCAGAACACAACAAGGACACACAATGAAAAGAATGCTAATCAACGCCTCGCAAGTAGAAGAGCTGCGAGTCGCTTTGGTAGACGGTCAAAAACTGTATGATTTTGACATCGAACTCCCCTCAAAAGAACAAAAAAAATCAAATATTTATAAAGGCATTATCACTCGGGTAGAAGCCAGCTTAGAAGCGGCCTTCGTCAATTACGGTGCCGAAAAACACGGCTTCCTGCCATTCAAGGAAATATCCCCGCTGTATCGTCAAACCAAGGAAACCGACGGAACTGAAAACCGTCGCCCCGGCATCAAGGACGCCATCAAGGAAGGCCAAGAAATTGTCGTGCAAATTGAAAAGGAAGAGCGCGGCAACAAAGGTGCCGCCCTCACCACCTACATCAGCTTAGCCGGCACGTACCTCGTGTTAATGCCCAACAACCCCAAAGCGGGCGGCATATCACGGCGCATTGAGGGCGAAACCCGCAATGAGCTGCGGGAAGTAATGACTGCGCTGGAAATCCCCGAGAACATGGGGCTGATCGTCAGAACCGCCGGCTGCGGCAAAAACGCCGAAGAATTGCAATGGGACTTAAACTACCTGCTGCAACTCTGGGAGGCCATCGAACGTTCTGCCCAAGAGCAGACTGCCCCCTTCCTGGTATTCCAAGAAAGCAACGTCATCATCCGTGCCTTGCGCGATCACCTGCGCGGTGACATTGATGAAATTCTCATCGACAACATTGAATCGTTCAAAATGGTGCAGAACTTCCTCAAACAAGTCATGCCTCATTTTTTGCCCAAGGCCAAGCTGTACCAAGACCCGGTGCCGTTGTTCAACCGCTACCAAATCGAATCCCAAATTGAAGTCGCTTACAACCGCGAGGTGTCCCTGCCTTCCGGCGGTTCCATTGTCATCGACCATACCGAAGCCTTAACCTCCATCGACATCAACTCGGCCCGCGCTACTAAGGGCAGTGATATTGAAGACACCGCTCTGACCACCAACTTAGAGGCCGCTGATGAAATTGCTCGGCAACTGCGCCTGCGCGACTTAGGCGGCCTGTTTGTGATTGATTTCATCGATATGATGTCGAACAAAAACCAACGCATCGTGGAAACCCATTTGCGTGATGCCCTCAAGCAAGACCGAGCCCGCATTCAAACCAGCCGTATATCCCGTTTTGGTTTACTGGAAATGTCCAGGCAACGGATGCGCCCCTCTTTAGGCGAGGCCACCCAACTGACGTGCCCCCGTTGCAAAGGCCAGGGTACCATCCGCAACGTCGAATCAGTGGCTCTGTCGGTATTACGGGTGATCGAAGAAGAAGCTATGAAAAAAGGTACGGAAAAAATCGTTGTTCATTTGCCCATTGAGTGCGCGACCTTTTTGTTGAACGAAAAACGTCCTTCCATAGAACAAATTGAGAACCGCTTGAAAGTCGGCATTGTGATCTTGCCCAACAAGCACATGGAAACACCCGCCTATGACATCGAACGGATAAAAGAAAAAGAAGGTTTTGAGAGCAAGCCAAGTTACCAGCAAATTAAAGCCGAAGAAATTACCGTACCGGCTTTTGCCCAACAAATAAAAGCGAAAACCGAAAAACCGTTGGTCAAGGAATTCCTCCATGAATCACCAGAACCGCTACAACACAAAAACGAAGCCGCCCGTTTAATCAAGCGGTTTTGGCACAAACTCATCAGCGGCAACACCGAGAACCCTGAACAAAACGACTCGGTACAACCCCCTGCCGTTACAACAAACCCAACACCGACGTTAAGCCCGGAACCTGCGCCCAGCAAAACCTACAAAAACCGCAACAGGCGCGGTCGCAACCGCAGCCTAGACTCCAGCAGCACGGAACCTGCTCAAAACGACGAAGCCGCACAACCGCCCACACCCATTAAGGTTTCAACCCGGAATGTTCGGCCAAACCTACCCCCCGTTACCGAAAAAACCACGGACGGGCAAGAAAACCTAGTCGCGAACGCAACAGAACCTAGTGCCGACCTAAAACCCGAAGATGCTGCACAAAGCAAACCTTACAGTGCTAGGAAAAATACGCGCCGAGGCCCTAACCGGCGCAAACCCCGCGACCCCAATTACCACAGAACAGAAAAACCCCTCGCTGGCGAGACAACCCCCTCCGCCAATCCCAGTGCAGAACCCGATAAACAGCCGCAGACGGCCGCTAACCCAGCAGTAAATCAGGATATCCGCGCAGAAACCCAAGTACACGCCGAAACTGACCACGGCGCAGAGACGCAATCGACGCACGCTCCACAACTTTCTCGACTAGAAAACCCTACAAGCCAAAAACCGCCTACTGCAGAACCTAAAACCAACCGGGATATCGACACGACCGGAACAACCCCGGCACCGAAGGTACCAGAGCAATCGCCATCAGAAAAAACCCCGGATCAGGCGCACGCAGTAATGGACAAATTGCCTATTCAAGCTGACCGCAAAGACACAGGGGACGCCGACTAAAAAAACAGGCCGTCAAACAGGTTCATTAAAAAAGACGGGAGGCTGCCTGGTCTTACCAATGCGCCCCCCACCGACCACAAACAACCGTTTTTGATTCTTGCAGCTTTCCTTGCCTTCCGAACAACAGGCAAAGAAAGCTGGGCGGGGCACAGTACCAAGCTGGCCACCGAAAAAATCGGGCCATAAAAAAATGTCCCTGTTAAGCAGGGACATTAAGGTCTTGCGTGCACGCTTTAAAAGTTTGATTGAGCGCGATTATTATCTTCTGTTCCTAACATTGACTTGATAAACGGTGGTAGTGCCGCTCACTTCATTGCCGACCACCAACAAAGGTTTTCTGTTAGGGCTTCTGCCTGCGGGTATGAACGTCAAGCCTTCAGGCCCTAAATCACCCACCGCCGGGTTGGTGCTGCCGTCCGGCAGTACCGTGCTGACGCTAAAATCGCGGTTGTTGATGTAATCAACAAAGCTGACAGCGTGAGGGTTGGTCACGTCATAAATCATGATTCCGCCTATGCGCTCCAAGCCAATGAAGGCAAAAACATGGCCACGAATCCTGCCTAGAGCCACGCCTTCAGGTTCTGGGCCTTTGTCATCGGAACGGGTGTCACGCGAATCGTTTGCTTCGTGGTTGCTATTGAACGCGCCTGGCAAACGGGCATGGGTGAGTTCTTCAAAATCGGCACCCGAGTCGAACACCAATTCGCCGCTGGCATTGCGGATAGAAAAAGAGCGACCGCCATGGCTGTAAAGTTCATCGATATCGCCATCGCCGTCTGTGTCGCCGCTGGCACGGGTGGTTCTTAGACGGCCTAAATTTTCATTTCTTTGCAAGCTGGCCGCATTCGGGAACGCCACCGGGTCTAACAGCACATCCCTAACCCGTGCTTCTTCGCTAAAACCGGCATAATCACGGCTGTCGCCTTCGTTGGCGGTCACGATGAAGGTGTTGCCGCGAAAGCTGTAGCTGGCAATAGCATCCGGTTGGTACAAGCCTTTTACCGGCCATTGAGCCAAATTAACTGCGTTATCACGGTCGCTGGCATCCAGCTTATTTTTCGCTTGGCTGTGGTCTTTTGTACCCAGAGCTTGAATTTCCACTACCTTGCCCGCTCTGACATCAATTAGGGCCAGGGCGTTGGCCTCTTGTAGGCTCACCCAAGCGTGGCGCGAGTTGTCAGAAAAAGTAATGTATTCAGGCTCCAAATCTTGCGCCACCGAAGCACCCGGGCCAAAAATGCGGACGCCCTTGGCACGCAGCGCGTCTTTCATGTCATTGAACGCTTTAAAATCTGCTGTACGAACCGTGGCATTGGCAATACCCCTGCCTAAATCAATAATGCTGATTGAGCCTTCAGGGTCTACCGTGTAGTCACTGTTTGGCTGGCCTTCATTGGCCACCAGCACATGGCGGCCATTGGGGGTAAAGGCCAGCATATCTGGCAAAGCACCGACAGGTACGCTTCTGAGCAGTGCCAATGAAGTGGCGTCATAAAAAGCGACCACGCCAGGAGCCTGTGTATTCACTGCCTCGATGGCTACCGCGACCACGCCTCTGCTGACCGCCACGCTGTTAGCAACGCTACCTAAAGCAGAGACATTGATGGTTGACACCAAGGTTGGATTGGCTGGGTTGCTGATGTCCAAGACATCTACCGTAGCCGCTTGAGCATTAACTGTAAACACCCGCCGGGTGCCGGCATCGTAGGCGACAATTTCAGCCGCACCTTGAGCGAAGACACCGGTTTTATGTTGCCCGATGACGGACAAGGAAACGGTTGGTGCAGCCTGTAACGTGGTATTGAACACCAAGCCTAAAGCAACGGCCATAAGGGTTTTTTTCATAGTAGGTCCTGATTTTAAGGGAGTACGGGGGCTGCGATGTTATGAAACAATTATTAAAAATTGATGTCAAAGCCAGCCCTGCTCAGGATTGTTTTCAATCCCACTCCAATAATCGCCACATATTAACCCGACTGGCATGGTCCAATTGGCTACTGCGGACATCCAACCTGCCATCACCGTTTACGTCCACAAAATAATAGGGCGGGCCAATGTCAGGTGTGACTTTAATCATATACAGATGCCCGCCTTTGCGGAACTCTTGGATTTTTTTGTCCCCCTTCCGGGTAATGGTAATGTCAGGCTCCATATGCTCCCCGCTCTGCACCGGCAACGGCGGCTCTGGGACTTGAGGTAACATCTCTAACTGCTCCAGATCAGGACTTTCTGGCTCGGCTGAAAAAACGGGTAACGAAAAAAAAACCAGTAAAATTAAAAAATACATGCTTAAGCCTTAATTGGGGTTGAATTGCTATTATTTATGCTTGTTTGTTTTGCCGATGAGCGGTCAACCGGACCGACATTAGTGCGTACCTTATCGCCTCACTTAACTCGTATCGGTTTATCACACCGGCCATGAACGACTCAGCCAATCTATCCTTATCCATCGAAATAAAAAAGTCGGATAGCCAAAAAAATGGGTGCAGAGTCGCACACATGTGGGCCATCGGTGCAGTTTTATTCTCTACCTTGCCCCCTGTTTACCAAGCCTGCTTGATTGCCGCCCTGATACTCCATTGCTGGGCTTACGAAACAGGCACCGCCAAAACAACCCGTACGGCGTTGTTTTACAACCCGGTGCAAGGCTGGCAAGTGCAGCAACACAAGCAAACGCATTCGATTCGGTTTTTACCCAGTTCGGTTATCACAACGCAGGGAATGGTTCTGCATCTTGCCTTGCTTGGGCAAGGCACGAAACGGTCCTTACCTAGAAAAAAACTGAACTTCAACAACACCATGACGGTCTTGGTCCCTGCTGATTCCTTAAATCAGGAAGACTACCGCCGCTTAACAGTGGGCATCCAAACCACTTGGCGGGCTAACAGCCATGATGACTGAACCGGCGAAAAGGAACTCAGAATGCTCGATAACGGGTTGTCTTGTCCAACAATTGCAGTTATCTTAACCGCACTTTGGTAAAAATAAGGAGAAATCGGATGTCAAAAGGCCA
>DBNW01000001.1:0-34522 GCA_002299425.1 Methylococcaceae bacterium UBA662
TGATGGCAATGGCTGGATAACGCTCTGTCCCATGCCACTAAAGACGGCGGACAGGAGTCAAGATTTTATGAAAAACGGTGCGATAAAGAGGTAGTTCAACCCAATACCCTCCATTTATACCCATGGTGATTCAAAAAAATGGGCATTGGATCATTCAGCCGGAGTTTTTGCTGTTTGCGCAAAGGTCTTATTCAGAATTAACCCCGCCCAGTTCATAGATATAAATGGTCGCCCCGATGACCGCCGCCGGGGCGATGAGAATGTTTAGCACCGGCACGGCCAAGCCCACCATGGCCACGCCGCCAAAGCCTAAGGCTCCCCAGCGCGCTTTTTTCAGCAGTTGCTTTTGCTCGGCAAACAACAGGCCCTGATTTTCCAACGGGTAAGCAAAACACTCCAAGGCCACGCACCAGGCGCCAAACAACAACCACAGCAACGGTGCGATAACGTGGACAACCGGGATGGCTGACACCAGAAACAACGGCAAGGCCCGGGTGAAAAAATAACCCGCCCGCTTAAATTCCGCCGCCATCACTTTGCCTAGCGGCTGCTCGACGGTATGGGCCGACACCCGTCCGGCTTGTGCATCTAGCAGCGCCCAGGTTTTTGCTGCCAAATGCCCGTAAAACGGGGCGGCTATCAGGTTTGCCAACACGGTGAAGGTAAAAAAACCGGCGATGAAAAAACCGATGAAAAACAGCGGCCACAACAGCCAGCGCAGCCATTGCAGCGCATCGGGGATGGCCTGTTCAATCAGGTCGCCCATAAAGTGATAGCCCAAAACCAAGGCCAGCGTGTACAGCACCGTGTTGATGGCTATCGGCATCAACAAAAAGCCACGCAATTGCGGCTTAGGCAACAGCCCTAAACCCTGAAAAAAATAACCGGCGGCCCGCGCCGGGTTATTGGCTTTCGTGTGATCAAATCTCATGCTAACTCCTTAACGCCGTTTAGGGATGGATGCAAAACGATACCCCGCTCGGTGACGATAACGTCAATCAATTCGGCGGGTGTGACATCGAACACCGGGTTCCAGGCCGTCACCAACCCGTCGTCGGGATAACAGGCCGGCAACAATTCGCGCGCGGCGCGCTGTTCGATGTCAATGCCGTCGCCGGTCGCCAAATCCCAGTCTAGGGTCGTGGTCGGTGCCACCACCATGAATTTGACGCCGTGGTGCCGCGCCAACACCGCCAACGAATACGTGCCAATTTTATTGGCGGTGTCGCCATTGACGGCGATGCGGTCGGCGCCGACCACCACCCAATCGACCGCCCCCGAACGCATCAGCCAAGCCGCCGCTGAATCGGCGATGAGCGTGACCGCAATGCCGTCTTGGGCCAATTCCCACGCGGTCAGCCGCGCCCCTTGCAGCCACGGGCGGGTTTCACCGGCGTAGACTTTCACGGGCTGGCGATGATAACAACTGCGGATGACACCTAATGCCGTACCGTAGCCGCCGGTGGCCAAGGCGCCGGTGTTGCAATGGGTCAACAGGCCTTTGCAGCCGCCGAGCACAGCCGCCCCCAACGCGCCCATGCGCCGGTTGGCGGCCAAATCGTCGGCGTGGATTTTCTGCGCGCAGGCCAACAAACTGGCGGGGCTGCTTTCAGGCTGAGCCAATGCCATTTTCATCTGCGCTAAAGCCGTGAATAAATTCACCGCCGTCGGCCGCGATTGCGCCAGCACGGCTGTATCTTCCGCCACAGGCTGCCGCCACCGGCGGGCATCTGCCGCATAATGCCGGTTCGCCGACAACACCACACCGTAAGCGGCGGCGATGCCAATGGCAGGCGCACCGCGCACCCGCATGGTGGCGATCGCCTGCGCTACACCAGCGGCATCGTGGTAGGATTCGTACACGCAGTGGTCGGGCAATTGCCGTTGGTCCAGTATTTTTAAGGACTGGCCGTCCCAGTGCAGGGGGTGAACAGTGCGGGTTTTTGGCTCGGTCATAGGGGTGAATATCGGCTGGTTAAAATAAGCGTTTGCGTCCAGTGAAGTAATGGGTTCAGCACGTTTCTGATGCGGCAAAGAACTGATCGGGTAGGCTGATTTCTGCCTCGGTTAGATAACACCCCGGGTCTTCGGCCCAAACATTACCGGTGGTTTGCGCCGCCCGCACGCGGGTGTTGCCGTTGCAAATTTTTTGGTAATGGCAAACGCCGCAGCGGCCTTGCAGGGGCCTGGGTGTTTGTTTCAAACCCGCCATCAACGGCTCGGAAACATCCGGCCAAATGGCTGAAAAAGGCCGCTGCTTAACATTGCCTAAAGAGTAATGCCACCAAAACGTGTCCGGGTGGACGTTGCCTACGTTGTCGATGTTGGCGACGTTGACCCCTGAGGCATTGCCGCCCCATTGTTGCAGTTTGGCTTGGATAGGGGCGGTTTGGCTGGGGAAACGGCGAGCAACCCAGTGCAGAAAATACACCGCATCGGCATCGTTGTTGCCGGTGACAAATTCGCGTTCCTTGCCTTCCCTCAGCCACAGGTAGCACGTCTCAAATAACAAATCCATTACCTCCCGCGTCATTTGAAAATGGGCGTCGTCACCCCGGTTTTTGTTGCCACGGCCGCCGTAGTTCAAATGCGACAGGTAAAACTTGTCAATCGCGTAAGCGTCCATCAAGCCCAGCAAGGCGGGAAAATCTTGGTAGTTGTCCTGCGTTAGTGTGAAGCGGATGCCGACTTTAATGCCCTGCTCTAAGCATAAGCGGATGCCGCGCAGGGCGGCATCGAAGGCGCCTGCTTGCCGCCGGAACGTGTCGTGGGTGTCTTTTATGCCGTCCAGGCTGACGCCGACGTACTGGTAATTTAACGCGGCGATTTCATCAATGGTGTGTTCGGTGATCTTCGTGCCGTTGCTGGATAAGGCGACGTAAAAACCCATGTCTTTAGCGCGGCGGGAAATGGCGAATATATCCGGGTGCAGCAACGGTTCCCCGCCGGATAAAATCAGCACCGGGACTTTAAAGGCTTTTAGGTCGTCCATGACCGTGAAAATCTCCGGCGTGGTCAGTTCCCCGGGAAAGTCAATGTCAGCCGAGGTGGTGTAGCAATGCTTGCAAGTGAGGTTGCAGCGGCGGATCAGGTTCCAGATCACCACCGGCGCCTGCGGTTTGCGTACCGGTGTTAGCGGCGTCGGTGCGATCAGTTCGCGCATGTAGTGGGTGAGTCGAAACATAATGATTTTTGTTAGGGTTTTTATAAACGAGCGAAAAAAAAGCCTTGACTACCGGGTGCTGGACGGACGCGCGCCAGCGCGGCAAAACAACGGCCATCACTTACCACGGACGCATTTTAGGCATTGTCCCTCCGACAATGCCGACAACCTTTGACATTAACCGACTCAACCCGCCGACTGGCCGCTACGAAACCCTGTTTTCTTCAGTATTTTGGTGCTGTACAGCACGTCATGGCCACGGTTATGTGCGCCTAACAGGTCGGCGATTTGCCGGATTTGCGCCTCGGCCTCGGCCTGGGTCTTGCCGTGCACCATGGCAAACAGGTTGTAAGGCCATTCCGGCAGGTGCCGGGGCCGGTGGTAGCAATGGCTGACGAACGGCAGTTGCCCGACTTTCAGACCCAGTTCGTCGATGCGCTCATCCGGCACCTCCCAAACGGTCATGCCGTTGAAGCGGTAGCCTAGCCGGTAATGGTTGGGTACGGCGGCGATGCGGCGGATGAGGCCTTGTTCCTGCATGGCGGTTAGGCGCTGCATGACCTCGTCTTTGCTGAGGCACAATTGTTCGGCCAAGGTTTGGTAAGGCTCCGGCGTGAGCGGCAAACCGGCTTGGCTGGCGCGCATGAGGCGGCGGTCGGTGTCGTCCATGTCAGGCCTCTAAGTGCAGGTTGACAAAGTATTCTTTCAGCTTGGGCAGGTTGTAGACAGTTAAACCGGTCTGTTGGGCGATCGCTGCAAGGGTTTTGGCGAGTTGTTCCGGCGTTTCCGTCGCCAGCACAAACCACAGGTTCAAGGCATGGTTGCGGGCGTAGTGATGGGCGACTTCGGGGAAGGCATTGATGATTTCGGCGATTTCATCAAGGCGTTCGGCCGGGGCTTTGACCGCCGCTAAGGTTAAGGCGCCGCCGCCTTGTTCGGCGTTGTACAACGGCCCAAAGCGGGTGAGGGTGCCGTCGTCCAGCAAGTTTTGCAGCCGTGCGAGCAATTCGGTTTCGGTGAGGTTTAAGGATGCGGCGACTCGCCGGTAAGGCGCATCACAAATCGGGAAGCCTTTTTGCAGGGTGTTGATGATACGGCGGTCTAGGTCATCCATGCACGGCCTGTTGGTGACTTTGGGAGTAAAGCGCACCCCGCTGTTTGAAGCAGCGGCGGCTGAACAGAATTTGCTTGTCGAACTGTTCCAGTGCGCATTCGGTTTCAAGGGCTGCCAATTGTGCCAATACGGTATCCCGGTCTTTGCCGTGGATCATGCAGTACAGATTATACGGCCATTCTGTCAGCCTCGGGCGTTGATAGCACAAGGTGACAAACGCACAGCGGCTAATTTTAAGGCCCAGTTTTTTGACGCAGTCGTCAGGAATGTCCCAGACGATCATGGCATTGGCGCGGTAGCCCAGTTGCCGGTGATGGACGATGATGCCTAAGCGTTTGATGAGACCGTGTTGTTGTAAAGCCGATAAACGCGCGATGACTTCTGCTTCGGTGAGCGATACGCCCAGGCCGATTTGGGCGTAAGGCCTAGGGCATAACGGCAGACCTTCTGCGACTAGGCCGAGCAGTTGCCAATCCAATGCGTCAAACATGTCGCCAGTCCAGTTTAAACCCTAAGTCTATGAAAAAATCATCCAGCAACGGCAATTGCAATACCGCAAAATTAGTATGGCGTTCAATGCGGGCAATGACGGCCTGCAAGTGTTCGGCATCGCTGGCCACCGCCACAAACCACAGATTAAGTCGGTGTTCGCGTTCGTAATTGTGGTTGACTTCAGGAAAACCGTTGATGAATTCGGCGATGGTCGGCAATTGTGCTTCCGGCACGGCCATCGCCGCTAAGGTGCTGACACCGATTTGGTTGGGCGGAATGACCGCACCGATGCGGCTGACAAAGCGCCGGTCTTGCAAATCCGATAATGCGCCGATGACTTCGGCCTCGGTCACGCCTAAGCGTTCGGCGATGTCTTGGTAGGGTGTCGGCGATAACGGGAAGTCGCGCTGGAAATCGTCCAGCAGGCGTTTTTGCCAATCCATCATGATTAGAAACCGATTTTATGCGCCCTAGCGCTAAAGAAAATGCCGTTAGGGTGCTGGGCGGGCAAGCGGGCGATTTCCCGCAACGTGGCGGTGTCATAGACCCGCACTTGGTTGTCATCGCGCAACGCCACCCAGACTTGTTCGCCGCGCGGGGTAAATTCCATGTGCAAGGCGGCTTTGCCGGGCGTGAGCGTGTTGGTGACAGTTAAGTTTTTTACATCAATGAGTTGTAAGTGGTTGTTGTTGGGCAGGGCGAAATTCACCCATACTTGCCGGGCATCAGGCCGTACCATGACAAACACCGGCTGGCCGAGGACGGGAATGGTTTTGTGCAGTGTCCAATCGCGTTTGTTAATCACCCACACTTCATGCTTGCCGATGGCGGGTGCGAACAGCCAATCCCCGGCCATCGCCCAGCCTTCTAAGTGCGGCATTTTGTACACGGGCCATTTATCGTCGTTTTTGTCAAAGTGGGGCAGGATGCGCTGGACGCCAGCGGCGGTGTTCCACAAATCCAGCAAGGCCAGGCCGCTTTCGCCAAACAAGCCGGCGATGTAATAACGCCCGTCGGGTGAAATCAGCGCGTCATACGGTTGTTTGCCGATGTTTTTGAATTTTTCTAGGGCCGGCTGGTGCGGGTTTTGCATGTCCAGCGTCCAAATTTCCCCGGCATCGAACAGGCTGAAGACAAATTTTTGCCCCGGCGCATCGACCAAACCAACCACTTTCGAGCGTTGGCCGGGCGCGTAGTCGGTCGGGATGTCGGCGACCAAGGCTAAGGTGTCTGCGGCAAACACCTTCACGCCGCCCGGCTGGTAATTGGAGACGGCAACCAGTTTGCCGTCTTGCGAAATCGCCCCGCCGATGCTGTTGCCGGCCTGGACGATGCGTTTTTCCAGCTTGTCGAGCAGCAAGTCGATTTTGCTCAACCCCCCGTCGCGCCCGAACACATAGGCGTAGCGCTGATCCCGCGAGAACACCACAGAGGCGTGCGACAAATCGCCTAAACCGGCAATTTTTGCCAGTTGTTTATGCTCGGTAGTGTTGACAATCAGTGCCGCGCCGTCTTCACGTTCGATGATTAAGCCTAAATCACCCGTGGCGCGGGGTTCGGCGTAGGCGTTGAAGGACAGCAACAGTACCAAAAGCGTAGTTTGGGCCGACAGCAGGATGCCCGACAACCGGGGCTTTGAAGCGTTGGGTTTCCTACCGCCAGCCCAACCTACAGTATTTGAAGCCAGTAATGATTTGTTCATGATTCTGAATTATTTAAGTTGGTTTTTATACGGCATTGGCAAATTGATAGCCCAAGTTTTCGTCAATAATGACAAAATCAGCGTTAATTTTTTTCGCTAAAATAACGGTTTCGGCCTCGCCCAGATCAAGCTGGCTTAGTAACAAATCCTTTTTCTATACAACATCAATGCGGATAAAAAACGCAGGTCTTGGGTGAATTGTTCCTGGCTCTCCTTTAATGAAAACAAAATGTTTTCGTTGATAGGGAAGGAAGTATCAATGGTTTTTTCCAGCATGGCTTGTTCCAAATAGTTGATATTTGCTCGTTTGCTCGTTCCCAAGCCAGAGCTTGGGAACCCGCGTAATAACCCTGCATCGAGCTTACTTATTCTTGCTTACCTTTGGTTAAGGAAATAATTTCTTTGAGATGAGCAATTTCTTTCAGTTGTTGTTCGATGATGAGTGGCTGCTTTTGTAATTCAAATTGGGTTTCTTTGGCATCGCCAAAACCTGAACCAACCAAGCCGCCTCATCCCGATTCATAAACGGCTTCCACGGCGGCATAGCCGTGCCTTTGCGGCCTTCCAAAATCGTTGTCACTAATAATTCATCCGATTTTCCGGCGAGTTTTTCCGGCAACAACGCTGGCCCCATGCCGCCTTGCAGGCTGAGGCCGTGGCAAGCACCGCAATCGTTTTTAAGCAGGTTGCGCAGTTCGGTTTGCCGTGTAGGTGAGGGATCAGCCCAGCTATTTTGTAACAAGCCAGTTGTAACTAAGCATCCTATTAGTAGCCATTTTTTCATCATTGATATTGTGTAATTACAAGAAAGCGCCGTCATTCCGGCAATCCCTGCCGGAATGACGGTGTTATGGTTTCAACTTGGCGTAATAGGCTGCGACATTGGCGATGTCTTGGTCAGTCAACGACCCGGCGATGGCGTTCATGATGTCGGACTGGCGGGTCTTGTCGCGGTATTGTTTCAGCGCCAGTTGCAAGTAGGCGGCATCGCGCCCGGCCAGTGGCGGGAACGGGGCATCGGCGGAGGGGGTGTTGATGCCGTGGCAGTGCGAGCAGACCGCAGCGGCGCGGGCTTGGCCGCCGTAGATGCTGGTGGCGTGGGCGGGCGAGGCCAGCAACGCCAGCATCAGTGTGCTGAGGGCAATACGGGTGTTCATGGTTTCGCTCCTGGGCTGTTGGCCAGGGCGGTGGCCATTTCATCCGGCGACAGGCCACGGGTCATGTAGCGAACACGGCCGTGCGAGAAAATGCCGGCCGGGCTTTCCATGCTGATGCTGGCAACTTTTTGCAGGCTGGTGGCATCGTAGACCACCACTTCGTCGCCGTTGTAGCCGGCACTGACGTAGAGAAAACGGCCGTCGGAACTGTATTCGGGGAAGTAGGCGTGGCCGCCGACATCCAGGGTTTTGACGATTTCTAGGGTTTTTTTGTCGATTAACTGAACGGTGCGGGCGCGCCGGTCTTTGCTGATGATGTCCACGGCGACATAGGGCGCGTTGGCGTGGGCGGCGGGCGATTCGGTGCCGCCGGCTACGGGGATTTGCTTGACGACTTCCATGTTGTCCAAATCCCAGACGCTGACCACGGTTTTGTCGCAATCGCCAAAGTTGGTGCCAAAGCCTAAGGTGCGGCCATCGACCACCACGGCGGAGCCGCCGCCGACGTGCGGCACGCAACCGGCTTCTAGTTTCTTGATGAGCTTGCGCTCTTTCAGGTCAATGGCGGCGACGATGCTGTCATCGTAGGAAGCCACCATCAATTTCTGGCCGCCGTGGGTCAAAAACGCATCGTGCAAATGGCGGCCGACATCGGTGATGCGCGTGACCGGGAAGTCGTCTTTCAGGTCAATGATCCAGACTTGCCCGGCGTTTTCCAGGGCGATGGCGAAAATGTCGGCGAACGGGGTGCCGATAATCATGCCGGAATCTGAGGAGACTTGCTTGCCGTCCGGGTCTATGCCTTCCAGCTCAAAGGTTTTTAAAGGTTCTAAGGTGTCGGCGTTGAGGATGACGGCGTTGTGCGGCACGAACGATCCGGCCATCAGGTAGTTGCCGTCACGCGATACGCCCATGCCAGGGCCGTTCCAGCCGGTCTTGATGCTGCGTACCGCCTGCATGGTGTACAAGTCAACCTTGAAAATTTCGGCGGTGTCGGTTTTTACATAGGCCCAGCGCGGCTTGGCCGGGTTGTAGTCGATGATGTGGGCAGCGGTGCCGGTGGGGATTTCGCCGATTTTTTGGTGGGTCTTGCTGTTGATGAAAATGGCGCGCGCGCCTTCGCCGCGCCCGTATTTGCCGCGCGCCGCCACGCCGATGATGTCATCCATGCTGTCGATGGCGTAGCTAGGTTTATCGGGCAGTTGGCTTTCATCGCTGACGTACACTTTCAGCGAGGCTTTCATGTCATCGATCGTAAACGGCGGATTGGGCAACTTGGGCGTGGTTTGCAGGTGCTTGACCAGGCCGCGGATTTGGTCGTCGGTGAGCTTGCCGTAAAACGGCGGCATTAAGGTGTCGAAGCTGCCGGCCATGACAATCGTGCGCAACGCCGTGGGGCTGCGGCCTTTGAGTGTTTCGGCGTTTAAGGCGGGGGCCAGGTAGCCGCCGTGGTCGGAGCCGTGGCAACTGGCGCAGTTGTTTTGGTACAGCGTGTGCGCGGCGTCGTGGCCTGCATCGGCAGCAGACAGGCTGGCAGGCCACAATAAAACGGCAAAAATAGCCGTGGCGAACGGTGGGGTTATTTTTTTCATGAGTGGGCACCTGTTTTGTATTGGCTCAATACTAATTAATTTTTATGAAAAGCTCAAGTTGTTTACGGCTGGCACGCTTGGGTCAGGTTTTTTTAGGTATCGCCCGCTCAATGGCATTGTCTTGAGGGTATCGGGCAGACTCTAAGCCCATGAAAACCAGCAAGAAAAACAAAACTGTCAAACGGGGGGCGTCAAACGGGCTGTCGACAAATCCCACGACGAAAAAGCTGCTTAGAGACGATAACAACACCGCCGCAAACGGGTTTCCGGTTAAGTGGCTGGCCAGCTTTGCAAACGTTGCTGATACTAGCAGGGAAAAGCTAAACAGTCCCAACCAACCGGTTTGAAACAGCACATCGACCCACAAATTAAAAATATGCCACGGGTTATGCTGTTCGGTGGCAAAAAACCAATGATCGGTGGCTCGGTTAAAGTCGCCATTTTTTATCAGGTTATTGCCTTCGCTATCTAGCAGTGTGATGTTGTCTACATCAATGATGTTGCCTGCGCCGCTGTGGTTTTGTAGCGCCAGTTGCACGGGGCGGCTGAGCCAGCCACCGGCAATACTGGGCGATGGGGCCGCCAGTTCGCCGCTGTTAATAATCTGTTGGACAGTATGCCATTCAGGGCCGTGGCTGTTTTGGTGGGCATTTTGGCAACGAAAAGCATACTGCAAGGATTTTTCACAAAGTGCCACTAACAAGGGTTGATGGACACGCGCACTGCGTAAATCCAGGCTTAAGCGGTAAGCGGTATGCGGTTTAAGGTTGAGGTATTGGCCAAAATACAGCGCATCGCCGCCACGCAAGCGCAAATAAGGGTTGTTGGCTTCGTTTTCTATCAAATACGTCGCCGGTTTGGCGCCTTGGTTGTTAAACCAAAAAAAAGTCCGGGGGAAGCTGCCAAGGCCCATGCCGAATACTGTGCTGGCAAGGCCGTGGTCCATCATGGAGAGGGCGTTCTGCCAATGCGCTGTGCGGGTGTTTTTATCACGCTCTACGGTATTAAAGCGTTGTTTGATGGTGTCGCCTTGAAATACCGGGATGGCCAAAATGGGCATCAAGACCAGTAATGGCAAAGCGGCCAGATAGGCTGGCCGGGCTTTAAACAATACGGTCCGGTAACTGGCCCACAAGGCGAAAACCAGCACGGCCAAACCGATACTTAAGCCAATATAGCCACCTCGCGAGAAAGTCATCAGTAAGGTATAGAGGCTGGCGGCGAACACCGCCACGGCCAACAGACTTTTGGCGGCAAAATGCCGGGTGTTAAAGAACAAAGTGGCGATGAACGGCAGGCTTAGGCTCAAATACGATTCGATATGGCCGCCGCCGGTGTGCATGCTGGAAAACAGCGCGTTGATGCGGTAATCGAAGGAAAAATTGCTCAAACCCGGAAACACCCAGCGCTCCACTAGGGCAAAACCGGACATGGCCGTAAGGCCCAGCAAGACACCGTAAGAAAATAACGGCACGGCTTGCGGGGTTTGTTGCAGGTGTTGCCTTAACAACGGCAACAACAAAAATGCCCAGATCACACCTTTGCCTACCCTTAAAGCATTGTAATGGCTGTAGTAATGATTGAAGGCGTTGGCATCGAGCGGGGCCAGGGGCAACAGGCCAAGCAGCAGGCTAATGAGATAACTGGCACCGAACAACAGCAGCACCAGCCAAATCCGTTTTTTAAACAGCCGCGGGTGTTGCGGGTAAAGTCGGCTAGGCGAGCGGCAGTAACCCATCGCTAGGGTCACCAACACCAGCATATCGAATTCATCAAAAAAGAACCGCCCGGTATAGGGCGTAAAATCCAATACCGGCAACAGGGCAGGCAGCACCAGTAACCAGCTAGGCGGGTATCGCCAAAGCAAAGCGGCATAAACAGCCAGAAACAACCCCAATCCAAACCCAATCGATGGATAACCGGATAAATGAACTGCCGTCAACGCCAGCAGGGCTGCACTGGCCCAAATGGCTTTTGGGTGGGTTTTATAAGAGACGGCCTGGCTTTTTCCCAGAGCATCGTGTTGGTGGTTTAAGGGCCGCGTCTGGCTTAAGTCGAGCGGGCTTAAAGCTAAGTGTTCATTGTTTCCGGCTGTCTGGACAGCCTGTTGCAATCGCTGCAAAGCAGCATAACCTGCCGCTGCGGCGGTGAACGCAATCAGCACGTCAGTGGGGTCGGCGTGTTTTTCCGCCAAAAATAACTTGCCGGTTTCAATGACTAGGGCGAATGCCGTGGCCATGAATCCGACTGCCAACCAATGGGGTTTTTTGCTGCCGGGCGCCGCCAAATACCCCAGCCAAACTAAGAATCCGACAGGAAAATAGGCAAAAAAACCGGTTATTAGGCTGGTTAGGGCGATGGTTTCGGTGGTGTAGTAAAAATAATAAAACGGTAAAAACTGGGTTTCTGGCAGTTTTGCCGCCGCCGCTTCGGCAGTCAACCAAGTGCCGCTAAACCCACCGTTGCTGGCCATCACCAAAACAGCGTAAGGAGCAGCCGCCCCTAAGGCGATTTTGGAAAAACGCCCCCGCCAATCGGCAAGCTTTTGTTTTCTAAGCCATTGATAGGCTATCACGCCCAACCCCATGCCAACCGTGCGGGTGAGCACTGAAACACCTTGAGACACCGCTGAAAATATCAGCAACTGCAAACTTTCAAACAAGATGCCCAGCAAAAATCCGCCTAAACCGGCCAGCAACAAGGGCGCGCGAATGTGCGGAAGCAGGCTGATTAAAGCGCCTAAGGGCATTAGCACGGCAATTTCTGCAAGCAGTTTTAGCACAAGCCTGAAAGCACTAGCGTTGCTGCTTTCGGCAATAAAAAACCCGACGCTGCCACTGTCGAGTTTGTCGGCCAATTCGGTTGAGGAGGTGACAAAATCAAACGGGAACAGGTTTAAAAAGCTGTAAACCGCCAGAAAAAAAACGATCCCCGCCTGCGCGGACAATCTGGTTGCGCTCGCTAATTGTCGAAATAGCCGGAGGCTTTGCTGGCCGAAGGCCTGCCAACCCAAAAAACCTAAGCCAATACCCAAAGTTTCCGCTACTAAATCATTGATTGAAACGGTGCGGGGCGGGAAGTATAGTTGCGCGAACTCAACCGCGACGGCAGTGATCAGGCAGCCGAGCAGTACACAGACGGCGGTGCCGGCACGCAGCAAAGGGTTGCCGATGGTGTTTGTGGCGGCAGTGGCAAAAAAAGCCAGTGGGATGTAAAGCAAAATGTTGGCCACCCAATCGGCGCGTGATTCAATGGCTAAATTTAGGGTGGGAATTTGCTGGAAGCGCGCCCAGGCTTCTGCCAGAGGCATCGGATGGTAATTTAATGGCACCAAGCTGCCATACACCACGAACAAAAAATAAAGAGTGGTAACGGTTAGCAATGGACGGTGCATGATGGCGGCCGATGGCTTAAATGCCTTATTCTATACCAGGAAAAGCATTGTTCGGGGTCTATGAGCGTAGGCTGTCCCTTAGCGTGCTTCGGCCAAACGGCAACCCGTTTTATGCGAGACCATCCTTAGGGTACCCGAGCGGGTTTTTGCCATCCTTGACGTAACCAGCCTTCTACTAAAATGAATCAGTCTGCCAAGTTTTGGGCGCTTGTTCCCGCTGCCGGCGTCGGTCAGCGCATGAACGCCGACCGTCCTAAGCAATACCTGCCGTTGCTGGGCAAGACGGTGATTGAACAAACCGTGCAACGGCTGTTACAGGCCGAACTTTTTTCCGCAGTCAGCGTGGCGGTTTCCGCCGAAGACCCTTACTGGCCTGAATTGCCTGTCGCCCGGCACGAAAAAATCATCACCGCGGCGGGAGGTAAGGAACGGGCGGATTCGGTGCTGTCCGCCTTGCGGGCGATTGAGAAAATGGCTGATGACAACGATTGGGTGCTGGTACACGATGCTGCTAGGCCTTGCCTTACGGTATCCGATATTCATCTGCTGGTTGCCCGCTTGGGTGCCGACCGGGTAGGTGGGCTGTTGGCGTTGGCCTCGCACGACACCTTAAAACAAGTCCAGGGTAACGTGGTCACCGGCACCTTGAACAGGCACTCTGTTTACAGGGCCTTGACCCCGCAAATGTTTCGCTACGGTCTGCTTAGGCAGGCCTTGGTGCAGTCACAAGGCAACCGGGCTGTCACCGACGAGGCCAGTGCCCTAGAACTACAGGGCTGGCGGCCAAAAATTATCGAGGGCCGTCCCGACAATATTAAAATCACCCGGCCGGAAGACTTGGTTCTGGCACAATTTTACTTGGAGCAGCAACAATGTTTAGGATAGGGCAGGGCTACGATGTCCACCGCTTTGGCGATGGCGGCCACATTACCTTAGGGGGGGTGGTCATTCCTTACGAACACGGGTTAATCGCGCATTCAGACGGCGATGTGGTGTTGCATGCGCTTTGCGACGCCTTGTTGGGTGCGGTGGCTTTAGGCGACATCGGTCGGCATTTTCCTGACGCCGACCCTGCGTTCAAGGGTGCAGACAGCCGCCATTTGCTGCGCCATGTCTATGATTTGGTGCGAAAAAAAAACTACCTGTTGGTTAATGCCGACCTGACTATCATTGCCCAAGCCCCAAAAATGGCACCGCATATTCCCGCCATGTGCGCTCATATCGCCGAGGATATCAAGGTTCCGGTCGCTTGCGTGAACGTAAAAGCGACCACCACTGAAAAATTGGGTTTTGAAGGACGCAAGGAAGGCATTGCTGTCCACGCCATCGTGCTGCTGCAAAAAAACTGATGTCAGGGTACGGTCTGCCTGTTTGGTCCTATGTTTACGGCGGCCCGGTTGGGACGGGGCGAGTCCGCACCGAACCGGAGGACTTTGTAGTTGATGAATGTCTGGGATTTGCGCCCTCTGGCAGTGGCGAACACGTTTTTTTGTTGATTGAGAAAGCCGGCGAAAACACCGAGTACGTCGCCGGGCAATTGGCGCGATTTGCCAACGTCAAACGCCGCGACATCGGCTATGCGGGGCTAAAAGACCGACATGCCCTCACCCGGCAGTGGTTTAGCGTTTGGCTGCCGGGTCAGAAAGACCCTGATTGGAAGCAGTGGGAAACTGCAAACAGGAAAGTTTTACACGTTACTCGTCATAACAAAAAGCTGAAAAAAGGAGCTTTGGCGAAAAACCGTTTTCATATCACCGTCAGGGATTGGGCGGGCAGCGAGTACGCTGCAGAACACCGGTTAACGGCCATAAAAACGCACGGTCTGGCCAATTATTTTGGCGAACAGCGGTTCGGCCACGACGGAGGCAATCTCGAAAAAGCACTGGCCCTGTTCCAAGGCGAAAAAATACCGCGTGAGCGACGCGGTATGTATCTTTCATCGGCCCGCTCGCTGATTTTTAACCACCTGCTAAATCAGCGTGTCAGTCTTGGCACCTGGAATCAAGCTGTAGCGGGTGATGTGTTTGTATTTCCGGCCTCGAACGCCTGTTTCCGCGCGGTGCCTGGGGATGCTGAAGTCGACCGCAGGGTGGCTGCCAATGAAATTCACCCCAGCGGCGTGTTGTGGGGGACCGGCGCGGCCGATGTAACGGCCGATGCGCTGGCGTTGGAGCAAGCGGTCGTCAGCCAGTTTCCTGATCTGGCGCAAGGCTTGCTTGATTTTAAGGTGGAGCGGGGTCGGCGTGCATTGAGAGTCACTGTCGAAGCGTTAACCTGGTCTTTCGCAGGCGATCGGCTGCACATTTTTTTTGTTTTGCCCGCAGGCAGTTATGCCACAAGCTTGTTGCGGGAAGTCGCCGACTGCCGGCAAGCATTAGACTAAATACCGGAAATTCTGGTATAGTCGAAGGCGTTTTTGTAAGTAATTATGAACCACTAGCCACTTCCTACCCCCTCATCCAGGAGACCACAATGCCCATTAAAATTGCTATCAATGGTTATGGCCGTATCGGCCGCAATATCGTTCGCGCCCTGTACGAGACCGGTCGGACTGAAGAATTCCAAGTGGTCGCGATCAATGATCTAGGGGACACCGACACGAACGCGCATTTGACCCAATACGATTCCGTCCATGGTAAATTCCCTTATGAAGTCAGCGTTGACGGTGATTGCCTGGTAATCAATGGCGATAGAATCAAGGTGTTTGCTGAGCGTGATCCGGCTAAATTGCCGTGGGGCGATTTAGGCGTTGACGTTGTCCACGAGTGTACCGGTATTTTTACTAGCAAAGATAAAGCCTCCGCGCATTTGGCGGCAGGGGCCAAAAAAGTCATTATTTCCGCTCCGGGCGGTGACGATGTCGATGCCACCGTCGTTTATGGCGTTAACCATACCATTTTAAAAGCCTCCGACACCGTCATATCCAACGCTTCGTGCACCACCAATTGCTTGGCACCGTTGATCAAGCCGTTGAATGACACTATTGGCGTGGTACATGGCCTGATGACCACCATCCACTCCTACACCAACGACCAAGTCTTGATTGACGTTTTCCATAAAGACCTGCGCCGTGCCCGTTCCGCCACGCAATCGATGATCCCGACCAAAACCGGTGCGGCCGCCGCAGTCGGCTTGGTAATGCCTGAACTGGCGGGTAAATTGGACGGCTTCGCTATTCGTGTTCCCACTGTCAACGTGTCCCTGGTGGACTTAAGCTTTACTGCCGCTAGAAGCACCTCAAAAGCAGAAATTGACGACATTTTAAAAGCGGCTGCAGCCGGTCCGTTAAAAGGCATTTTGGCGGTCAACACCAAGCCTCTGGTTTCAGTGGACTTCAACCACAACCCGCATTCATCCATTTACGAAGCCACCCTGACCAAAGTAATTGATGGCACGTTTGTTAAAGTGCTGTCTTGGTACGACAACGAATGGGGTTTCTCCAACCGCATGTTGGATACCTCCCTTGCCTTAATGAACGCAGGATAATCATGTTAAGAAGAACCAAAATTTTGGTCACCCTAGGCCCTGCCACCGACAAGCCAGAGGTTTTAGCCGGGTTGTTTAAAGCGGGTATCGATGTGGTACGTTTGAACTTCTCGCACGGCTCGGCCCAAGATCACATTGACCGCGCCCATGCCGTTCGTGCGATGAGCAAAAAAACGGGGCGGCGAGTTGGTATTTTGGCCGATTTACAAGGCCCTAAAATTCGCATCGCCCGTTTTAAAGACAAAAAAGTGTCCCTCATCGAGGGTCAAGCTTTTGCGCTGGACATTAACCTAGCCGAAGATGAGGGCGACCACAGCCAGGTGGGCATCACCTACGAACCCTTAGCCTTGGAAGTCAAGCCAGACAGTCGCTTGTTGCTGGACGATGGCCGGGTGGTGTTAGACGTGGTCAATGTGGTTAACGGACGGGTTAATTGCACCGTGGTGGTGGGCGGTAACTTGTCCAACAACAAAGGCATCAATCTGTTAGGCGGCGGTTTGTCGGCTCCGGCTTTGACTGAAAAAGACAAGGAAGACATCGCCACAGTCGCCATGATTAACGCCGATTTCGTCGCTGTGTCGTTTCCGCGCTGCGCTGAAGACATCCATGAAGCGCGGCGTTTGTTGCAAGCTGCCGGTTGTGCGGCGGGCATTGTTGCCAAAATTGAACGGGCGGAGGCTATTGTTGCACCGGTGATGGATGAAATCATTCGGGCTTCCGATGCCGTTATGGTGGCGCGTGGCGATTTAGGGGTTGAAATTGGCGATGCCAATTTGCCGGCCATACAAAAAAAGCTGATTCAGCGCGCCCGGCAATTGAACCGCATTGCCATCACCGCCACGCAGATGATGGAGTCGATGATTGAAAACCCCATTCCCACCCGGGCCGAAGTATTCGATGTCGCCAACGCTGTTTATGACGGCACCGATGTCATCATGCTGTCGGCTGAAACGGCCACAGGACAACACCCCATTAAAGCCGTTGAGGCCATGCACCGCGTTTGTGTTGAAGCGGAAAAACAATCGGTGGTGCGCGAGTCTGACCACCGCATCCACGATCAGTTTGAGCGTGACGACGAGGCCATTGCCATGTCCGCCATGTACATGGCTAACCACACCAAAATCAAAGGCATTGTGGCGTTGACCGAGTCCGGCTCGACACCGCTGTGGATGTCTCGGATCAGTTCTGGCATACCCATTTTTGCTTTCAGTAGCCAAGAAAAAACCTTAGGCAAAGTGACGCTGTACCGTGGCGTGTTTCCCATTTATTTTAAAACGGAAGCCAGCCAAGACCATGTCGAAGTGAACCGGAATGTTGTCAAGGAACTTAGGCGTTGGAACATTGCTAAAAAAGACGGCGACAAATTCATTATTACCAAAGGTGATTTGAACGGTGTTGAAGGTGGCACTAACGCCCTTAAGGTTATTGTGGTAGGCCAAGGGCTGACACCCTAGGTCACTGTAGGGGCGGCTCGGCAACGTCGCTTTAGTCTGTACCCTGGGGCATAGGGCCAGACACAGCAACCCAAATCGGTGCGCCTGCGTGCAAAATCTACCAAGGTTTATGTTTTTGCCCTGATTTTGAGTTAAAATGCCGGGATTTTTATGTGGCGTCGGTATTTTCGGGAAGCACCCAAAATTAGCTGACCGATCACGAACCGCCCGGTACATCAGACCAAAATTCCAGTTTTGCACCAGCGCAATTTTATGCGAGCCGCCTTTACGCTTTATCACAACTTTACAGAGTAACAAAACATGACAGACCTATCGCTTTACAGAAATATCGGCATTTTCGCGCACGTCGATGCCGGCAAAACCACCACCACTGAACGGATTTTGAAGCTGACGGGTAAAATCCATAAAATTGGTGAAGTGCATGACGGCGCGGCCACCACCGACTTCATGGTGCAAGAGCAAGAACGCGGTATCACTATCCAATCCGCAGCCACCACCTGTTTCTGGAAAGACCACCGCTTCAATATCATCGACACCCCCGGCCACGTTGATTTTACCATCGAGGTTTACCGTTCCTTGAAAGTGTTAGACGGTGGCATTGGCGTATTTTGCGGTTCCGGCGGCGTGGAGCCGCAATCCGAGACCAACTGGCGGTATGCTAACGACTCTAAAGTTTCCCGGGTTATTTACATTAACAAGCTGGATAGGTTAGGGGCCGACTTTTACCGCGTGGTCAAACAAATTGAAGAGGTGCTAGCAGCCGTGCCGGTAGTGATGGTGCTGCCCATCGGGCGCGAAGACCAATTTGTCGGTGTGGTTGATTTGTTAACCCGTAAAGCGTGGGTTTGGGACGACTCCGGCGACCCGCTAAAATACGAACTCAAAGACGTACCCGCCGACATGGTGGCCGATGTGGAAGAATGGCGGTCGAGATTAATCGACCAAGTCGCCGACCAAGATGACGAAGTCATGGAAAAATACTTGGAAGGCGAAGAGCCAACCTTGGAAGAAATCAAGCGGTGCTTGCGTAAAGGTGCCATTAACATGGATTTCTTCCCGACTTTTTGCGGCTCTTCTTTCAAAAATAAAGGGGTGCAATTGGTTTTGGACGGCGTGATCGATTACTTGCCCAACCCAACAGAAGTCAGCCCGCAACCAGAAACGGATTTAGAAGGCAACCCGACCGGCGAACACGCTATCGTTGACCCAAGCCGCCCGTTGCGCGCCTTGGTGTTCAAGATTATGGACGACCGTTTTGGTGCGTTAAACTTTGTCCGCATTTACTCAGGCCGTCTGAAAAAAGGCGACACGTTGCTGAACACCTTTACCGGCAAAAGCGAGCGGGTCGGGCGCATGGTGGAGATGCACGCCGATGACCGTTCTGAAATCGAATCGGCGCAAGCGGGCGACATCATTGCCCTAATCGGTTTGAAAAACGTCCAGACAGGACACACCTTGTGCGACCCTGACAAGCCGGCCACCTTGGAACCGATGGTGTTCCCGGATCCGGTTATCTCGATTGCGATTGCGCCAAAAGACAAGGCCAGCAACGAAAAAATGGGCGTGGCCTTGGGTAAAATGATCCAAGAAGACCCGTCTTTCCGGGTTGAGACCGATGAAGAATCCGGTGAGACCATCATCAAAGGTATGGGCGAGCTGCACCTTGACATCAAGGTAGACATCCTCAAGCGCACTCACGGTGTTGAAGTTAACGTCGGCAAGCCGCAAGTGGCTTACCGCGAGACTATTACCAAACGGGTCGAAGACGAATACATCCACAAAAAACAATCTGGCGGTTCCGGCCAGTACGCGAAAATCAACTACATTATCGAACCGGGTGAGCCGGGTTCGGGCTTCATTTTTGTATCGACGGTCACTGGCGGCAACGTCCCGCGCGAATTCTGGCCTGCCGTAGAAAAAGGCTTCAAAGCCAGCATCGGCAAAGGCGTGCTGGCAGGCTTTCCGTGTTTAGACTTTAAAGTCAACCTGACCGACGGTGCTTTCCATGCGGTGGATTCCTCATCCATCGCCTTTGAAATTGCCGCCCGCGCCGCCTACCGTCAAACTATCCCGAAAGCGGCACCGCAATTGTTGGAGCCGATCATGAAGGTGGACGTGTTTACGCCGGATGCCCATGTCGGTGATGTAATCGGCGACTTGAACCGCCGCCGTGGCATGATCAAATCGCAAGACCCAGGCGCGACCGGCGTTCGCATCAAGGCCGACGTGCCTTTAAGCGACATGTTCGGTTACATTGGCGATTTGCGCACCATGACTTCCGGTCGCGGTCAATTTTCGATGGAATTTTCTCATTACTTACCGTGCCCGAAAAACGTGGCAGAAGAAGTGATCAAAGAAGTCAACGAGCGCAACAAAAACAAATAAAAAGCTGGCAAACTCCAAAAGCCGGGCAGTGTTAACAACCTGCCCGGCTTTTTTTATGGGTTTGGCAGGCACCAAAAACGTAACGTTTAAACGGCGAATACCGTGCATCGCAAAAAACAGCGGTACGGCGTGCATACCGGCGGGGGGGGGTGTATGCCCCTGTTACCTTGGGTTTCACCGCAACACCGTAAAACGTGAGAATGCCGCCTCCGCCTCCGGCAAGGCGACGCTTGTCACCTTTGCCACCCGCGCCGCTGGCGGCCCTTGGCGGCAACTTTCAAGCAGCCGGTCTAAAGCCGCCTGCGTCGCCTCGGCGATGATTTCAACCGTACCGTCAGGCAAGTTCCTGACCGTGCCGTTGACACCCAGGCTTTCGGCTTGCGCGGCGGTGAAGGCGCGGTAAAAAACCCCTTGCACCCGGCCTGAAACGGTAATTTTTAGCCTAGGCATGGCGAATCTTCCAGCAATAATGGATTTTTGGGTCGCGGGCGAAATCTTCCGGGATGGTTAGTGCCGTGATGTCTTCAGCAACCAATCCCGGCAATGCGGCGGCCTCAAACTTAAAACGCCGAAAATTGCTGGAAAAATACAACACGCCGTCTTGCGCCAATAACTGGGCAGCGTTTGCAATCAGCCGGGCATGGTCGGCTTGGATGTCGAACACGCCGTCCATGCGCTTGGAATTGGAGAAGGTCGGCGGGTCGAGAAAAATCAAATCGTACTCCCTAGGGACTGGCTGGCCGGCTTCGGTCTCCAGCCAGTCCAAGCAATCGGCCTGGATGAATTCGTGTTCGCCCAAGACCGTGTTCAACGCCAAGTTTTGTTTCGCCCAGTTGATGTAGGTGTGGGACATATCGACCGTGGTGCTGGACTTGGCGCCGCCGACGGCGGCATGGACGGTGGCACTGCCGGTGTAGGCGAACAGGTTCAAAAAGCGTTTGCCTTGGGCTTGGCGTTGGATTTGCAAGCGCAGGGGCCTGTGGTCGAGGAACAAGCCGGTATCTAAGTAATCCTCGAAATTGACCAGCAGCCGGCAGCCGCCTTCTTCAACCGCATGGAAATGGCCGCTGTCGCCTTGTTTTTCGTATTGGTCGCTGTGGCGTTGGCGTTTGCGGATTTTCAAAAAAATCTGTTCCCGCGCCACGCCTAAGACCTGCGGCAATTCCGCCAACAGCGCGGCTAAACGTTGGTCGGCCTGGTGCGGGCTGATGGTTTTCGGCGGTTGGTATTCTTGCACGTTAAGCCACGTTTGACCGCCTTGGTAAAGGTCTACGGCCACGTTGTATTCCGGCAAGTCGGCATCGTAAATGCGGTAGCAGGTGATGCGGTTTTGCTGGGCCCATTTTTCCAGTTTTTTCAGGTTCTTTCTGATCCGGTTGGCGAACATCGGCGCGGACTCGGTGGCTTGACCAGCGTCTGTGTGGGGCTCTGTCAGTTTGGCCATGCGCTCGCCTGGAGTTTTGGCGTTCGGCACGAAAAAAGCGGCTTCGTTGATGTCCATGCGTAACAGTTTGCATGCCATCGCGCCGTTGAAAAACGTCACCGGCTTGTGTGAGCGGATACCCAAGCGGAAACCCAGTTCGGGGTTACTGATGATCATCGCCGCTTGCCAGCCTTGGAAACGCGCCTTAAGGATGTCGCCGAAGCGTTGGTACAGCGCGGCGGCTTCTGTCTCATCGCCTAAGCGTTCGCCATAAGGCGGATTGCAGATCAAAAGGCCAGGCCGCCCGCTTTCGGCGGGGGCGGCGTCGTTGATGTCGCGGCGTTCGACAGGAATGTGCCAGGCCAAACCGGCACGGGCGATAGAGTGCCGGGCGGTCTGGATGGCGCTTAAGCTTTGGTCAAAGCCAATGATTTTCGGCAGTTTTTTAAGGCCAATTTGTTTGCGGGCATGGGCTTCTTCTAGGAGGGCTTGCCAAACGGCGGCGTCATGTTGCCGCCAACCCAAAAAACCGTAATAGTCACGCAATAGACCGGGGGCGTAGTCCGCCGCCAGCATCGCGCCTTCCACCAGCAACGTGCCGGAGCCGCACATCGGGTCGATCAGGCTGCCGCCGCCTTCGGCAATTTTTAGCCAGCCGCACCGCACCAACAAGGCCGCCGCCAGGTTTTCTTTAATCGGCGCCGGCACCGCCACATCCCGATAACCGCGCCGGTGCAAGCTTTCTCCAGACAAATCCAATGCCAACTGGGCATTTTCCCCGTGCACATGGACGTTGATGCGGATGTCGGGGCGTTCGGTGTCGATGTTCGGGCGCACGCCAAACCTTGCCCGCATTTGATCGACCACGGCATCCTTGACCTTTAGCGCGCCGAAATGGGTGTTATTGAAAACCTCGGAGTTTTTCGAGCTAAAGGTGACGGCAAAGCTGCCGTCCACGGCAAAATGCTCGGACCAGTCGATTTTTTGCACACCGTGATAGAGGTCGTCTTGGCTTTTTATCGGAAAACGGGCCAGCACCCACAACACCCGGCTGGCAATGCGCGACCACAAGCAGACCCGGTATGCGGTCGCTAAATCGCCCTGGAAAGACACCCCGGCAACCGTGGCCTTGATAGTTTCGGCCCCTAAGGTTTTTAGCTCGCTGACCAGCAAGTCTTCCGTGGCTTTGGTGGTGCTGGCGAAAAGGGAGTAAGACATTGGCAGAGAAAGACCTGTATTTTGGCCTCGCAGCGTATTTTTTTCCGAGCTGTTCAGCGTGGGGAAACAAAAAAGATGCGCCGTGTACGCCTGCGGTTTTGGAATTATTGAATTTTTATTAACTCGACGTCAAAAATTAACGCTTCATTCGGACCGATGTCAGCACCCGCACCGCGCTCGCCGTAGGCCAGTTCGGAAGGGATGTAAAAACGGAATTTGTCGCCTTCCTGCATCAGTTGCACGCCCTCCGTCCAGCCGGCAATCACGCGGTTTAATGGGAAGGTAGCGGGTTCGCCACGGCTGTAGGAGCTGTCAAATTCACTGCCATCCAAAGTGCTGCCTTTGTAGTGGACGGTCACAAGATCTGTGGCGCTTGGCGAATTACCGCCCTTGCCTTTGACCAACACCTCATATTGCAAACCACTCGCCGTGGTGACAATGTGAGCTTTCTGCGAGTTTGCTTGTAAAAACGCCACACCTTTTGCTTTGTTTTCCTCAGGAGAGGCCGCGTTAGCCAGCGGCAAGGCAAGCATTGCAATGAACGTAGCCGTCGTAAGGGAGAAAAATTTTGAAAAATTTTTACGCATAGTTTTTTTCCGTGAAATTAAAAGTTAGTTAATGCCAGGTTGTTAGGGAAGTCTGCCGACAACCAGACACACAGGGGGTAGATAAATTAGCCCTTTTGCCGTTTTTAGTCACCCGGTTAAACTCGGGTTTATGGCTATAGAGCGTATGCCGGGAGCACTCGCTTTCAGGACAGCAAGCATACAGGTTTTTTGTCAACTGCTGCAAAATGCCCAGGCGATTGTAGCGTACATCGCCGTGCCAGCCGATAAAATCGGCAGTGCTAAATGGGCACTCATCCTAAGGTTGCGTTCCAGCGTTTAGGCGGCACCCTAAGCCGAAGCCGGCTAAAGCCACGGTCTAAAGGCCGCGTAGTGCCCGTACCCTAAAGACCCTAGTCGGTACAACCCACGGCAATCAAACACGCGCAATGTTTAAAATTTGTTTATTTGTTTAACAGGTGCTAAATTCCGAGCACGTCGGCCAGTCCCTAGGCGATGAAATGAGAAGCCATGAATTTTATTCAAAAACGCCCTTATAGAAAAAACATATCGTCGCTAGGTTCGATAGCCGTCGGTGACGTTGTACAGGCCGTAACCCTTAAGAACATCTCTTTGACCGGGGTACTGGTGCAACTGAAAAATAATACCGATGACCGTGATCTGTTGTCGGTATTAGCCAATGCAGCCGCATTGGACATTCAAATTCCTGATCTAAAAATCAAAGGTCAGGCCGAAGTTATCCGCGTTGAAAATAAAAAAAATCAGATTTCATTGGGGCTTAGGTTCAAAAAACTGCTTTTAGACAGCGATACAGCGCAACAAAAGCGCAAGTTTTTCCGTAAAAAATTGACGTTGCCTGGGGAAATACTGATTCACGGTCATTACTACGGCTTTGTATCGGTTAATGTGTCCCAAAAAGGCATGCTGATCCACCTAGCAAAAGCTGTCCAAATCGCCCCGGGGGACGTGAGTAAATTTAGGTTTAGGCAATGGGGCGTCGAGGGTAAATTTAAAATTATCTGGATCAGATCTGTCCCTAAGGTCTGCACATGGATAGGCGGCACCTGTTTAGGTGTGGTCAAAGTCACCGGTGCGCAACCGCCTATGGACGATTCTGGCAGCCCCGAACAATAAAAACGGGCCTGCCAACGGCGGACGTTTGTCCTCGGGTTGACATCTAGGGCCAGTCACGGCAGGATTGCACGCCGACTGGCCGGGCGGAAACACCCCCCTTTCTTAACCCCTAAAACCTTAAGTACCCATCATGGACAAACCCAAAAAAGTTGCAATTCTTACCGCAGGCGGCTTAGCTCCCTGCCTTAGTTCAGCTATCGGCAGCCTGATTGAGCGCTACCACGAAATTGACCCGAGCATCGAAATTATTTGCTACCGCAGTGGCTATAAAGGTCTGCTACTGGGCGATTCTTATCAGGTGACGCAAGCTGTGCGTGACAGTGCCGCCTTGTTGCACCGTTTTGGTGGCTCGCCGATTGGCAACAGCCGCGTCAAGCTTACCAATGTCGCCGATTGCATCAAGCGAGGCTTAGTCAAAGACGGTGAAAATCCGCAAAAAGTGGCCGCCGACCAGCTGATTAAAGACGGCATTGATGTTCTGCACACCATCGGCGGTGACGACACCAACACCGCCGCCGCCGACTTAGCCAAGTTTTTGGCCGATCACGACTACGGCCTGACCGTCATTGGTCTGCCTAAAACAGTCGATAACGATGTTTACCCCATTAAGCAATCATTAGGTGCCTGGACGGCGGCGGAACAGGGCGCGCGTTACTTTTCCAACGTGGTCGCCGAGAATAATGCCAACCCGCGCATGTTGATTGTTCATGAAGTTATGGGCCGAAACTGCGGCTGGCTGACCGCCGCTACCGCGCTGGAATACCGCAAATTGCTTGACCGCAGCCAATGGCTGCCCGAGTTGGGGCTAAACCGTGAAGCGTATGAAGTTCACGCCGTGTTCGTACCAGAAATGGCTATCGCCATTGCCGCCGAAGCCGCCCGCCTGAAAACGGTGATGGACACACTGGATTGCGTCAACATTTTCGTCTCCGAAGGCGCGGGTGTGGAGGCCATCGTCGCCGAAATGGCCGCTAAGGGTCAGGACATCCCGCGTGATGCTTTCGGCCATATCAAACTCGATGCCATCAACCCTGGCAAATGGTTTGGCGAGCAATTCGCGGCCATGCTCGGTGCAGAAAAAACCCTAGTGCAAAAATCAGGTTATTTTGCCAGGGCTTCAGCGGCCAACAGCGAAGATGTGCGCTTGATTAAGTCCTGCGCCGATTTGGCCGTGGAATGCGCGTTCCGCCGCGAATCCGGCGTCATCGGCCATGATGAAGACCAAAACAACGTGCTGCGCGCCATCGAATTCCCACGCATTAAAGGCGGCAAACCGTTCGACATCGACAGCCCGTGGTTTGGGAAAATGTTGGCCGACATCGGCCAGCCTAAAGGCGTGAAGGTCGACGTTAGCCACTAAATCGAAAACCCGCCTGTCTTTCTGCCTACCCTACACTTTGGTTTTTATGTGTAGGGTAGGTAGCGCGTTTTTTGCCGTCCTTTGGCAAAACCCTCTTAAGAAGGCACGCTTTTTTGCCTACCCTAACTGTTTACTTCTCTGTAATAGACAATTTTCTGCCTTCAACGCCTAACGCCAATTGCCCGGTCAATAAGCCGGACAGTTCTTTGCCGGCCATGCTGTACCGCCAACCCTGCAGGAGCGGGCAATCGTCTTCGGTCTCATTGAAAAAAAGCTGCTCTAAATCCTTGCGTGTTGCCAGTATGTTGGGGTTTAAAGCATTTTCTTCTGCCCTGACCCTGACTAGGGCGGTCAGAATGTCTAAGATAGCTTCTTGTTGCTGGGTTTTTTTGTACAGCTTGCCGTTGCTTAGGGGTATCGGTTGGCGGGTTTTTCCGTCCCGCACCAACTGGCAAATATCTTTGCCGTAACGGTGTACCGTGCGTTCATTAATAGCCCGCATTGAAGCCAGTTCGGTGATGGTTTCCGGTTGCAGTTTGGCCACATCCAGCATCAGTTCATCCCGCAGCAACCAATTTCTCGGACGGTTCTCGGCTTGGGCGGTGCGCTCCCGCCAGGCAGCAAGGGCCTGTACGATAGCCAATTGCCGACCGGTCAGTTTGTTTTTGCCTTTGATTTTTAACCAGGCTTGTTCGGGTTCTGTCCGGTAATAAGCCGGGTCTGATAAGGCTTTAAAATCGTCATCGAGCCAGTTTAAACGGCCTAGTTCGGTCAGCTTAGCTTGGAGAATGGGGTAAATTTTGCACAAATAAACCACGTCATCGGCGGCATAGGCCAGCTCCGCCGTGGCCAGTGGGCGTTTGCTCCAGTCAGCACGGGTATGGGCTTTGTTCAAGTTGACGTTCAGTAGACTGGAAACCAGCATGGCATAGCCTGGATTGTCCTGAAAGCCTAGCAGCGGGGCGGCAACTTGGGTATCAAAAATTGACGTCGGTAATGTGCCGTACAAGTGGTAAAAAATTTCTAAGTCTTGGCGGCAGGAATGGAAAACTTTAGTGAGGGTGGGCCGGTACAGGGCTTCAAATAGGTTGTCTAGTTGCGGCAAAGCCAGCGGGTCTACGCAAACGACCCAATCTGGCGTGGCGATTTGCAACAGGCAAAATTGCGGGTAGTAGGTTTTCTCGCGTAAAAACTCGGTGTCCAGGGCAAGCCAGGATTGTTGCTCGATTAAGGCGCACAGAGAATCGAGTTGTGCTGGGGTATTGATGTAGTCGATGTGCATGGCTTGTCTTTAAAGAGTCAGGGGCGGGGAGTATCGGCGGTGGGAGGCGCGGTTCGGGGTTGCTTGCCTGCGACCGGCTGGTCGTGGCTAACGCCGCCTGTTTTGGCCCGGCTGTGGTGGGTATGCGGTCTTTTTTTGCGCCGCTTCACCCGTTTGATGGCCAGCTTGCGGCCATCGATTTCTACGGTCTTTAAGTGCTGGTATATGTCCTGCGGCATGGCATCGGGCAGGTCAACGAGGGTGTAGTTAGCACGGATGGATACGTTGCCAATGTGGTTGATGTTCACGCCGGATTCTGCAACCAGGGTTTGCTTGAGTCGACTCGTAGATAGGTGGTGCTGGATGCCGATATCCAAGCGATAGCGCACCATTTTCAGGGTTTCCGGGGGGGTGGTCGGGCTGGGGAGGGCGCAGGGAAGGGCTGCGTCCGGTTGCAGCAGGTGCAGCAAGGCGGCGGCGCATTCTAAAACACCCACACCTAATTCGTTGGCGGTTTCCTGGATGATTTTGCAGTTTTCCGCCAAGGGGACAGCCGCTAAAATCGAGTGCAGACGTTTTGCCAGTGGCTGGCAGGGCGGGCCTGGGTTTTGGCGTGCCGGATGCGGGCTTGGATTCATGGATTTGGGGGCGGCGGCGAGCAAATTACAACCGGTCTGGGTTGATTTCGACAAAGGCATCGTCGCGTAAGCGGCGCAGCCACAGTGCCGTCTCTTCCTCGATTTTCCGTTTGCGGATGGTTTCCCGCACCAAGTTCTTGCGGTATTCGTCGCTGTTGTCTTTATTTTCCCGGTCTGTAACTTTGATGAGATGCCAGCCAAATTGGGTCTGCACCGGCTCGCTGATGGCGTTGGTGGCCAGCCCGTTCATGGCTTGTTCAAACGGCTTGACCAAGTCTCCGGGGCTGACCCAGTCCAACGACCCGCCTTTGAGCGCAGAGGCTTTGTCGTCAGAATGCCCCCGCGCTAAGGCAGCGAAGTCTTCACCGTCTAGGATGCGTGCCCGGAGTGCCTGGAGCCGCTGGCGCGCTTCGGCATCGGTGATGATTTCGTTGGTTTTGATCAGAATGTGGCTGACTTGGGTTTTGGTGATGATGTGGCTCTCTAAGCCTTTTAGCTCAATCATTTTGAGGATGTGGTAGCCGCTGGGGCTGCGGATGGGACCGGCGATTTCTCCGCTGCGCATTTTGCTGACGGTTTCCTGGAACAAGCTAGGCACATCGCCGATGCTGCGCCAGCCGAGGTCGCCGCCTTTTAGGGCATTGTTGTCGTTGGAATAGCTGATAGCCAGTTGCCGAAAATCTTCGCCCGCTTTCAGCCGTTCTACTAAGTCCGTCACTTGGCTCTGCGCCCGTTGCACCTCGGTAGGAGAGGCACCTTCTTTTACGGCTATTAACAGGTGCGCTAGGTGGTATTGAATAGCTTCGTCGCCGATTTTGCCTTGGGTTTCCATGTAATGATCGATTTCATGTTCCGTGACTTTGACCCGAGCGCCGATTTCACGGGCTTTTAGTTGGTTTATGGTAATTTCGTTGCGTAGGGTGTTTAAGAAAGTCGAGTAGGTCATGCCTTGGCGATCAAGTTCCTCTCGGAACTGGGCTAGGGTCATTTGGTTGCGTTGGGCAATTTCATTGGCCGATTGATTGACGGTGTCATCATTAACGTGAAGGCCTGCTTTTTCTGCTTGTTGCCGTTGCAATTTTTCGACGATCATTTTTTCCAACACTTGCTTGCGGATAGACAATTCGGGAGGCATTTTTGCGTTGTTGGCCTGTATCCGCTGCAAAATGGTCGAGGTTTCTTGGGTCAGTTCACTTTGCAGTATGACATCGTCTTCAACTACAGCGACGATACTGTCTAGGGTTTGCGCGCAAACCGGCCACCCGGTCAAGAGGGTAAGCCCGATGGCGGCTAGGTGTGGCCAATAGGCCGTTATTGGCCAGTGTTGGCCAAGGGTAAAGTGTTTTATAAGGTTCATTTTGCGGGTTTCCGGTATCCAAAAATGCTTCTCTCGAAGAACTCATCCAGTTGCACACCCAGTCCGGTCAGACCTTTGAGTTCAACCTGGAAAAAAATGCTGGCTTGAGGGCTGCCCTCAACCTGGTCCCTAGCGGTACCGACCAGTCGGTTGATGCTGTTAAGCTGAGTTCTGGCTATGACTCGGAAGCGCCAGCAGCAGTTCTCTTTTTCCACGCCAAAAAAACCGTCCATAGTGCGGTTGTACAGCCAGGAATACTGCCAGCGGCCCACCAAATGCCAGGTGTCGAGCGCCGGCCAACGGAAGGACATGTCGCTTTGCGTGATGTCATTGTTTTGGTTTGGGATCAGGGGGTCTTGCCGGTACAAAAAGCCTAGGTTGACAATTTTCCCCGGCCCGTCTTTGTAATGCAACATGGCTTTGCTGCGCATGATGTCGTTGTTGCCGCGATCCCATTGTATACCGGTGTCAACGGAGAGCTTTGAGCTGAGTTCGCTGGCCAGTTCCACCACCAGAGGGGAGTGGCGGCTGCGGTCTGACAGCGGAATGGGTGGCGGCGAGTCTAACAGGTGTTGGTAGCCGGTGTACTCTAGGGTGACGTCCCGGTCACGGAAATAAAAAATCTGCCCGACATTTAAAATGAGGCGTTCCCTGCCATTGACCGGGTCCAGCAGCTTTGAGGTTAACGCGACGCTGAGCTGGTTGGCATCCTGCACCCGGTCCGAGCCACTGAAGCGGTTTTCCCGGAACAGGCTTTGGTACCAAAAATCGTACAAGGTGGTGTCAAACAAGGGGATGTCGCGTTGCTGGGTTTTGGGGATGTACAAATAAAACAAGCGCGGTTCCAGGGTGTGCTGCAACGGCTTGTTCAATACGGTTAAATCGCGCCCAAACAAAGTTCCGGTGTCCAGTGAAGCAATGGGCACGGTGCGCGACAGCGTTTCAGGCAAGTCTGCGGGTTGGTTTTGCAGGTGGTACAGGGTGTTCTGAACGGAAACCCTAGGGGTTAGATAGCCCCAGGGCGAGCGCAACGGGAGGCTGACCGAGGGTTTAAGATTGGTGCGTTGGCCATCGACCAGTTGGCCGTGTTGGAAGTTGACCGTCTCGGCCTCAAAGGCAGTGTCTAAGGGCATAAAATCGAACGGGTGCCGCAAGTTCAGTTTGAGCTGGGGCAGCCGACGATAGGGAATTTGCTCTTCGGAAAGTGAAGAGTCGATGGTTTGGTAACTTTCGGCGCGGGCGGTGAAGGCAACCCTTTCTTTTAGGTAATTAATTTCCGCCTCGCTTTTGACAAAACTGAAAATCGGAAAGCTGAGGGCGTTGCCCATTTCGGCGAAGTAATTTTGGTCTGAGACCGTGTTTAAGTCCAGGTTGGCATTGAGGTGCTGGGTAAACTGGGTTTTGTGTTGCAGGCTTAAAAAATGGCGGCTGTCGTCAAGTTGGGCATCACGGGGCATGTAGTCCGCTCTGGCCTGGCCCGATGAACGTGGGGTTAGGTAGCGAAAGTTACCGCCAAACAACATCCCTCTTGTGCTGAAATAGGTTGGCGAAAACGTGGCGTCGTAATTTGGGGCGATGTTCCAGTAGTACGGCGTGGTTAGAATGAAACCACTGGTTTGGGTGTTGCCAAACGAGGGCGCTAACAAACCGGAGGAGCGCCGGTTGTCGACCGGAAACGCCAAATAGGGCGAGTAAAATACCGGCACACCTTTAAATTCCATCCAGACGTGCCGGGCTGCACCTTCGCCGCTTTTCTGGTTTATTTTCAGTTCTTCAGCATGCAAGGCCCAGTCTTGGTTGCTCGGCGGGCAACTGGTATAGGTGACATCTTGGTAGTGCGACAACCATTTGCTGTCCCGGTAGAGAGCTTTGGCTTGTCCACGCAAAGGCGTGTTGCCGGCGATAAACAAAGCATTTCGCAGCCTGGCTCGGTCTTTGGCTAAATTCAAGTGGGCGGAGTCGCCGTGCAGAGCAAAAGCATCATCGTGGTAATAAACATTGCCTTGCAAGTCCAAGGTTTCAGCGGCTTTGTTGAAGTGGGCTTTGTCGGCAAAGGCGTGTTGGTCGGCACGGCGTATATCCACCTGGCCGATGTGAAGGCCAATTTGGTGATTAAAAATTTCCGAATAGTTGGAATTGACTACCACCGGTGCTTCGGCTCTGGCGGCTAACAGTCCGTTTGGTTGGGGTGCTTCCGCCAATTCTAGGGTGCAGTTGGCCCACGGGTCGGCGGGCAGGCGGCTGGTCAGGTCGGCAAATATCTGTTCTTGTTGCGGGCTAAAAACAGGGTCTAGCAAGCGCAGGTTGAAGCTTGGCCAGGAAGTGGTCTGGGGTTCGGGTGGGGTGGTTTCGATTTTTTCTGGACGGGCTTGGGGTTCTGGCCTTTTTGGCGGAGCGGGTGCCGGTTCTGGCGTTAGCCTCTTAGCCGGTGGTACGGTATCCGGTTTTTCAAATTGCGGCGGCGGGCGGTTGGGCTGCGCGGCTACAGGGGGCGCATCTAAGCGGCTGCCGGGCGTGCTGGCTTGCTTGTCTAGGCAGACCCATTGCTGACTGGCTTCATCTTGGTGGCATGTCCAGGCAGACTGCTCGGCTAAACCGACCGGGGCGGTTAGTGCAGACAAAATAACCAGGAGGTAGCGGTGCGGCATGAAAACGTTAAGCGTGAATGGCGGATGAGAAATCGGCTAAAATGCAAGCCCAGCATTCTACCTTAAATTGCCTTAGGCGAGTTAACCCTAAGGACAATTGCAGATTTTGTCGCTTTTAAAATACACTGAAAAACAGACGCTTCCTGCCCGCCTTTAAAGCAATGGCCAAGGGAAGAGGGTTTAAACTGCAAACATGCGCTGAGAACGTTTTACCGTGGTGGACCCGATACCTATGCTTGAAGACCTAAGAACCCTCCTGATGCGCGATTGGCTGGAGAATAATGCGCTGGTCGGTGTTGAGAAAATCGAACTGGCCTCCAGTGATGCCAGTTTCAGGCGCTATTTCCGGGCGGCCACCCGGCATTGCAGCCGCATTGTCATGGATGCGCCACCAGAAAAAGAACGTCTGGATGCGTTTATTAAGGTGGCCGGTTTAATCCGTGGCGTTGGCGTTAAGGTGCCAGAAATTTATCAGCACAACCTCGAAGACGGTTTTTTGTTGCTGGAAGATTTTGGCGACCAGAGCTTTTTTAAAAACGCTGGGGTTTTTCCAGACAGTTTTTTGTACCAGGGCGCACTGGACAGTCTTTTTCAGTTGCAATCGGCACCTTCTTTACAAAAAGCCGCCCTGCCCAATTACGACGAAGCCTTGCTGAGGCGGGAATTGGCTGTTTTTACCACTTGGTTTTTAGGCGAACTGGTTGACAGGGAGCTGCCGCAGACCTTATGGGAGGCGCTCCAGCAAGGCTTGGTTGACTCGGCCCTGTGCCAGCCCGTCACCTTTGTGCACAGGGATTACCATTCGCGCAATCTCATGGTTTTGCCTGACGGCCAGCCGGGTCTGCTGGATTTTCAGGATGCGCTGTTAGGGCCGGTGACGTACGATTTGGTCTCCTTGCTGCGTGACTGTTACCGGACCTGGCCTAAGCCGCAGGTGGCGGCTTGGGTGAATGCGTATTGGCAACGGCTGTCTGATGCCGGCATCATCGACTGCACCCCCGAAGTATTCCGGCAATGGTTTGATTGGATGGGCCTGCAACGCCATTTGAAGGCGATGGGTATTTTTAGCCGTTTGCACCTGCGTGATGGCAAGCCGAGTTATTTGGCAGATATTCCCAGGACACTGGGCTATGTCACCGAAGTGTGTGGGGATTACCCGCAGTTAGCGGCATTCGCAGAATTTTTGTTGTCTGACATCCAGCCCCGCTTAAAAGAGGTTTTGAACGCATGAAGGCGATGATATTGGCCGCAGGGCGCGGCGAGCGGATGCGTCCTTTGACCGACCGCGTGCCTAAGCCCTTGTTGCAAGCGGGTGGTAAGTCGTTGATAGCAGCACTTATTGCGCGATTGGTGGAGGCAGGCGTTACAGACATTGTGATCAATCACGCATATCTGGGCCAGCAAATCGAAGACACGCTGGGCGACGGACGGCAGTTCGGTGCGCGTATCGATTACTCGCCAGAAGGCGAACACGCCTTAGAGACGGCCGGCGGCATCATTAAAGCGTTGCCGTTGTTGGGCGATGCGCCGTTTCTGGTGGTCAATGGCGACATCGCTACCGATTTCCCTTTTGCCAGTTTGCGCGGCCAACGTATTGATTTGGCGCATTTGGTGTTGGTGCCAAACCCGCTACACCATCCCGGAGGCGATTTTGCCTTGGCGGCTTCAGGCCATCTGGATGGGTGCGGGACACAGAAATTTACCTTCAGCGGCATTGGCCTGTATCACCCTGACCTGTTTGCAGGGGCGCCTTCAGGGGTTAGCCGGTTGGCCCCGCTGCTACGGCAGGCCTTGTCCGGTCAGCGGGTATCAGGGCAGTTGTACACCGGTTTTTGGATGGACATTGGCACCCCGGAACGCTTGCAGGAGCTAGACGGGTGCTACCGTAAACACAAGTTCACCTGAGAAGGGTGCGGCCTGGCCCTGTTGCGGGGCAGTTGCGGCAGTTTAGGATTAGCCTAAACAAGCCGCTGCCGATCCTGTCTGTTTAATAGCTGACCCTAACCCCAATCTCCGCACCACGGCCGGGTTCGGGGGCAAAGTTTCTAAGAAAAGAAGTGGCATTACGGATGTTTTCGTCAAGCAAATTGTTGGCTTTGGCAAACACCGATACGTCGACGTCTTGGAAACGTTTGACCCGGTATTGGCTGCTTAGACCTAACAGCACATAGCTTGGGGTTTGCGTGTCGAAGTCGCCCGGCCGGTCTTGGGCCTCGCCCCGAGTCAGGCGCAAGCCGTTTTGCCAATTGCCGAGAAAATGATCCATTTGAAAACCAAAGCGTAAGGGGGGCATGCGTGGAACATCGCCGCCGCTGGTAAATTGCCCACGAGTGAAGTCACTAAACAAGGTGAATTCGACCAGGCCGTAGCGGTTTTCCATGACGGGGAAAACCAGTCGGCTTTCATAGCCCATGAAAGTGGCGTCGGCTTGCTGGCTGAGCAAGACCGGGACGCAGTGCCCTTCGGTGCAGGCATCGCCGTCTTTGGTGACAAACTCACCCGTGCGGTTAAAAAAGATGTAGTGTTCCGCCCAGTTGTGGAATAAGTCCACTTCCGCCCGCATCCAGTCGGCATTGAAGCGATAGCCTAAGTCGATGTTGTAGGAGTTTTCTTTCTCTAAGTCCGAGCTGCCGCGGTCAAAGCTGCGGGTGGCGTGATGAAAACCGTCCGCTAGCAGTTCTTGGACATTGGGGGCGCGGGATGAGCGGGTGAAAGCAAGGTTGACACTGTTGTGGGTGTCGGCCTTCCACAATGCGGAGGCGGAGCCGCTGGCTGGGGTAAAGCTGAACGAGTCATGCCCTTGTGGGTTGATGTTGGTCTGTTCGACCCGGGCACCTAATTCGTAAGCCATGGGTCCGTGCTTGAACGATTCCACCGCAAATACGCCGTAGCTTTGGGTTTGTGAGCGTGGCAGAATGCTCTTTGGCCCTTTGACTTCAGGCGCGTGATCGTCGTCATGGCCGTCTCCATGGCCGTCT
>DBNW01000001.1:34882-37354 GCA_002299425.1 Methylococcaceae bacterium UBA662
TCTCCATGGCCGTCTCCATGGCCATCGCCATGGTCGTCATCATGAAACTTTAGGCCATGTAGATCGCTGCTTTGCGCCTGGAAACCGACCACGCCTTGTAACGGGCCGATGTTTTTGTGCGCCAGTTCTAGGCGGCCTTCAAAGGTATCGTTGGTGAACAAGGCTTTGGTTTTGCCGTGTGCAATCTCCCGGTGTTCGTAATCGGTGAAGCCCAGTTTTACCCGCAGCGATTGTGCGAATTCAAACGGGTTTTTCAGTTCGCCTTTCAGGTCGTATTTGTTCTGGTTTAAGGCAATTTGGGCGATTTCGCCGCTGCCGTCGGGGGCGATGCCGTACTGATTGTCTAGGCGATTGTAGCCGACCCCAAAAAAACCGGGGGCACCAATCCAGGACATGCCGGCCGAACCGCTTAAGGCATGGGAGGCGGTGTTGTCGATGTAACCATGGGTGTTTTGCAAGTTCGCAGGCAAAGTCGGGTCGATTTGCCGGGCCGCCGCTTCGTCGATGGCAGTGCCACCAATGGCGAGGTTGCCGCGGTCGCGGAAAAAGCCGTCCAAGTGGTAGGCAAGGTTGCCTTGGCCACCTTCCACTTTAAGTGCGGTGATGGTCTGGTTGGAAACCGAGTCGAAACGCTGGTCTAGTGTTCCGCCAATGAGCCGCCCCGGCAATTGCTCGGGGATGCGGTTGTCAATGATGTTGACCACACCACCGATGGCCCCGCTGCCATACATTAAAGTGGCCGGTCCGCGCAGCACTTCGATGCGCTCGGCCAGCATCGGCTCGATACTGGTGGCGTGGTCAGGGCTGAGTGCCGAGACATCGTTGCTGCCGATACCATTGGACAAAACCCGCACCCTAGGCCCGGCTTGGCCACGGATGACCGGAGTCCCGACCCCGGGACCAAAAGATTGGTTGTGAATGCCCAGTTCATTTTTGAGTGCCTCGCCAATGCTGTGCGCCATTTTTAGCTGCAACTCGTCATCGCGCAACACGGTGACCGGGGTTGCAAGCTCTGCTGCCGCTTTGGGCAAGGGGGCGGTAATGACCACGGCATCGAGTTTTTGGACCCTGTCCTTGGCGTGGGCTAAGGGGGTGGCGATTATCGGTAAGGCCAAGATAAGCAATCGGTTCATGGCGATTTATACTCCTAGGTAATGTTAGTGATGTTATAACGTATTAAGTTGAACAGCACCGCCGCCTAAAAAGGCGGCGGTTTGTGGGGGTTAATTTATTGGCCGGTGGAGGCGATGCTTACTTTTCGGGTACCGCTTGACCTGCACAGCGGTGGCAAATGCCACGGATTTCTATGGCTTTGTTGTGAGCCGTGAAGCCGGCTTGTTCTAGTTCTTGGGTTAAGGCGTCTAAAACCCCGGCCGGGGTGCGCTCCTCAACTTCTTGGCAGAGCTTGCAAATCAACAGCAGTTGATCGTGGTGGCGGTTTGAGCAGCGGCAGCCGATAAAGGCGTTCAGGCTTTCGACCCGGTGTACTAGGCCTTGGGCGATTAAAAAATCTAAGGCGCGATAAATAGTGGTTGGTTTAGCGGCACTTTTCAGCGGCTTGAAGCGCTCTAGCAGTTCGTAGGCTTTAACCGCCTTGTGACTTTCCCAAATCAATTCCAAAACCTGATGGCGGATGGCGGTGAGCTGCACGCCGCGTTGTGTGCATAAATGCTCGGCGGTGGCTAAAGCCTGTTTGACGCATTGCTGGTGGTCGTGGGACGGGGCGGTGGTGTCTGGGGTGTTCATTGCTGTGGACGTAATAAGCGTGTTTGAGATGTTATAACATATGCCCTGGCTAAGGGCAAGACAGGGCGTTCGACAAACATCGCAAAAGTTCCTAAGGTTGCAAAAAACAACCTAAAAAATTTTGTCACAGGTCTTGCATTGGCAGCGTTGGCAAACGCGTTGCGGGCTGTCGTAGCCGCGCCGGATCGTATCGCCGCTGTCGCAATGCGGGCAGGTGATGCTGTCAGCCCAACGCAACGGCCGGATGGTGGCATAACAGCGCCCTTCACTGACCAGTTGTTGGATAGTTACGATTGAGGTTTCCAGCCGCACGTTCTATCAAAAGACCCTGAAACCCCATATGGAGCCTTATAATGGCTCTTGATCTTGGCGGTGCAACCGCTTTTTCAGCGCTTTGCTTGCGAGGTTTTTTATGGCGGCCATCACCGAATTGTCGCAATTGGATTTAACAGCTACTTACAGCTACGCCGATTATCTTACTTGGCAGCTTGAGGAACGCTTAGAGTTAATCCGTGGCAAAATCATGCAAATGTCGCCTGCGCCGAATGTGCGGCATCAGCAAATTTCGCGTAATCTGCTGCGAGCGATCAGCAATTATCTTTACAAAAAAACGTGCCAAGTTTTCCATGCCCCTTTTGATGTCAGCCTTTATGACCGCCGCAAATCAAAACTGACTGACCGTGAAATTTTTACGGTCGTGCAACCCGATCTGTGCGTGGTTTGCGA
>DBNW01000073.1:0-170 GCA_002299425.1 Methylococcaceae bacterium UBA662
CTTGCCATCGGCTTGCACGGTGACTGAATGACCCCAATCCCAATCACCGAAGTCGGTGGTGACTGTGCCGTCGCCGCTAAAGCTTGTGTCCAAGGAGCCATCGCTGTTGTAGCGGGCCAAGGCGAAGTCCTGATTGCTGCCATTGTCGGTAGTTCCGCCCAGCAGAATCT